>NZ_JAELTX010000054.1 GCF_016429065.1 Pedobacter sp. ASV17 | reverse complement strand
GACAAGTAAACTGGTATCCTAAAAGAAATATCTTGGCCATAGCCACTAGTGGTGATGACGTCAGTATTTTGGATATTGCTACTAAAAAAATGGTTAAACTTAATGGTATTACTAGTGGGGCCAGAGGAATTGGATGGAATTTCAATGGAGAGTTACTTGCAACTGCAGATAATGATGGGCTGATAAAAATATGGAATGCTGATGGTAAGCTATTGAGAACTATCAAAAAGGAAAGTGATGAGAATAGCTACTTTTCTTTGGACTGGCATCCGCATAAAAATTTGATTGCTGCTAGCGGCGATGATTTACGCATTGTTGATACTTCTGGCGTAACGTTGAAAATTATTAAGCACAGAAAAGAAAATACGGGAATATTAGCAGTTCGTTGGCATCCTTCTGGAGATTTTTTGGCCTTAGGTGATTACGGACAGGATAAGGAAGGCATGCCGTCTATTGTTCAGTTTTGGAAGCCAGACGGTACGCTGATTAAGGTTTTACATGGGAGTAAGGCCGAATATCGAAACATCCAATGGAATAAGGATGGAACGCTTTTGGCAACCAGTAGCGATGCACTTCGTATTTGGAATAAAAACGGCGACCTGCTGTTCACTGGAAAATCCGAAGATTTATTGTGGGGCATTGATTGGAATAATGCTTCTAGTCAAATCATTACCACGAGTATTAATGGGAATATCAAACTTTGGACAGCAAAAGCAGCATTAATAAAGCGAGTTACATTTTAAATTAAATAGCATGCGCTAGATCTTCCTGCCGAAGAATCGGTACAATTATCGTCCAGATAACGGCAGAGAACAAAGGCTCTATCTACCAACTGCCTAATCATAAAAAACTCATGCCCCACCCCCCATTCGTCATTTCGAGAGCAACGAGACCGCGAAGCAGCTACGAAGTAAATTGAAAATCAACGAAGTTAAATCTAGCAACTTAGTTAACTGTTTAAGGTGAACACTAATAAATAGCATGATGCTAGATCTCTCCTATTGTCGAGATGACGGCAGAGGCATTACCGAGATGACGGAAATTTTAAAAGTCAATAGCTATGATAACACCTTATTAGCTAGTTTTTACAGCTATACTAGTTGGAAATAATCAATCCTTATGGTAGCTTTAGGCCGTCAACATTAATTAACTCATCTTCAATCCACAATGCCATCTAAATATGAATAAGTTATTAAAAGCGCTACCCGACAACGAAAGGCCACTTAGGTGGATTGCTGTGGGCATTACTGTATTAATTGCAGGACTTATAAGCCTTTGGGGCATTTACGGTATCAAATAGTAAAAACCTACATCAACAACCCTCATCATGAAACAATTAGCGATCGCTTTTATACTTTTTACTTTTTTAACTGCTTGTGGACAAACAAAGAGTGGTGATTACTGGAGCAATTTACCTCAGCCTACTGGATGGGTAAATGACTTTGATCATCTTTATACCAAAGCGCAAAAAAAGACCTTAGATAGCTTAATAGCCAACTATGAACAAAAAACAAGTGTTGAGATCTCTCTTGTAACCATTCCCGTTACTGCTACAGATAAAGAACATTTTGAAGATCTTACTCTTCATATGGCTCAAACCTGGGCAGTTGGCAAAAAGGATAAAAGCAACGGAATTTTAATTGGTATTTCGAAAGAATATAGAGTCATCAGAATACAAAATGGTTTTGGAATTGAAAAGCTAATATCCGATAATCAAACCAAAGGGATTATCGATAGCTATTTTATCCCCCATTTTAAAAAGGGAGATTTTTTTAAAGGATCTTATGATGGCATCATCGCTATTACTAAAACTTTAGATGAAGCAAATCGCTAGTCCTTCCATAACTCCTTAAAAATCAAACCTACCTGTAACAACTTGCTTTAAATACGTCCAATTAAAGAACCTGATGGCCAGGTGATTTTATTTTAGACGTATGAAACGAGCGTTATACCTTTTTGTTTTTCTGCTTTTAGCCCAAACAGCTGCTGCTCAAAATGAGGAAGCTAAAAGAGATTCGGCCTTTTTAAAAAGTACTAAAGATTGGTTTTCGGCTTGGCAGCTTATCAGCAATGACGTTTTTAAAATCAATGCGGTTAAACCTGTTCAGTTTGTCTTTTTTGATGATCAATATGTTTATTCCACCTCGGCAATCACTATTCCGAATGGGCTTTCCGTCAAAGGCAACAACCTGATGAACTTAAAGTTAACGTGGAAGAAAAGCCTACATCATGACACACTTACTTTGCCCGATCAAACAAAGGTACCTGTAGGGTTAATGTCTTTTGCAAGCGAGGTAAACGGAAATGCCTTTTTTGTAATGCCACTTTTAAGCTTTTGGCAGCATGCTGGCGCTACAAGCAAAGAATTGGGCACCGAAAAATTGGTGACAGGCGTATTTCTTCATGAGTTTTCGCATTCGCAACAAATGGAAAATTTTGGAAAGAAAATAAGTTCGTATGAGAGCACTACTCATTTTGAAGCACCATTTTCTGATGATATTGTACAACATCTCTTTGGCAAAAACGAGACTTACGTGAGCCTATACAAACAAGAAGTTTCATCTTTATACACCTCTGTGAAAGAGGAAAAATTGGACTGGGCATTGGTGAACGAGGCCCTAGAAACCATGCAAAACAGACAGCAAACTTATTTTAAGGACAAATTTGTAGCACTACAAGAGATTGATCGCTTCTTTTTAACCATGGAGGGCTTGGGGCAGTACACGATGTATTTGTGGTTAATTCATCCAAAGGGAGGAAATATTCCGGTACCAGATGCGATTGCTGGGGTAAGAAGAGGTAGTAAATGGTGGTCTCAGGATGAAGGTTTTGGATTATTTTTGGTATTAGAGCGCTTAACCGTACCTTCTGAATGGGCTAAGGATTTATTTGGTGACCGCACGGAGGATGTTATTTCCCTGATTAAAAGGTTTGGCAAGTAACGCAAAAATCCCTACACTAAATAGCATAAGGATTTCATTTGGAGAGCAATTAAATTAGGCTGTAATTCTAGGAGGCTGAGGTACTACTGGTTTTAACCCTTCTTTAGCTTTTCTTTTTCCTCTGAAAAAGAAATAGAGATTAATAAATAGCATTAGCCCCAAATAAATTGAGAAGCTGCCTACTTTATAACTTAAGGCTTCTACCAACTCCTGATAGTTGTTATTATACAGATTGATTTTCAAAATCATTAATGCAAAACCTAGGTTTAACAGGTAAAAGCCAGTTTCAAAAAGCTTATTGGTTGCAAAGGCAATCTCTTCCCTACCCTTAAAAATGTCTAACATATAAATTTTACTATTTCTAAAGAGTGTTCTAGAAACATATAGTGTGAGTAATAAAGCTATTGGCAAATAAACTGCATAACCGATGAGAATTTTTGTAGTGTCCATGATGTTAAAGTTTATGATTGTTTAATTAGTTTGTGTCGCTAAAGTTGTTGTTTTTAGAATGTACTTTTCTTTTCCATTTCAGGTAATGCTTCATCTATTCTTTTAGCAAGCTTGGGGAGCTTAATTGTTGGAACAGCTGGAAATAAATGATGCTCCAAATGATAAAACATGCTAAAAGTTAGTTTATTTTTCCACCAGCTCCTTTGTGTTCTTGCGTATTCTGGGCTTTCATGCGTATCGTGATGTACTGTCCAAACAGCGAAAAAAGCCATTAAAAATTCTCCCAAAACCATCACCATAACGTGATAGATTAAAAAGTCGATCTTGAAGTATAAAACAATAGAGATGAAAACCAAAATAGAAGACAGCTCTACGATCATATTTCGTTTATAATTTATGTTTCCAAACCTCCATGTTACTTTATGTATCAAGAACATATGAATTGGCCCATACAAAATGGCTCCATACCAACTCATATTGGCCGATTTCCCTTCGTAATCGTCTTCAGATAAGCAGTGTTTATGATGTCTGATGTGATTAAATTTGACAGCGTGGATTGAAACTAGCATTAAAATACTGTTGCTGTAAAGAGACAGCCAGGTCAAAAATTTATTTGTGCCAAGTGAGTTGTGAAATCCGTTATGAACTTGCCTTAATCCTGTTAAAAAGAAGAAGGCTGAAAATGGTAAGGCTAAAATGTAATAACCCAAATAAGCAAGCGTAATTGAAATCACCAACCAAGGAATTGTTAAATTGTTTTCTATTAACATTTCTTTAAATGTCAATTTTTTCAAATCTTTCCATTTAACTTTCGTTAATAATTCTTGATGCGTCATAGCAGAACATTTTTTCGGTGTAAATTGTAGATAACATAGATATTTAGATAGTGTAGGGCGGATAAGATGATGATAATACCTGCCATTTTCATGGCAATTACTTCTACCAGCATAGGCGGGCTATTAATCGTTTGCCAAAAGGAGAGATTTACAGCACAATAGCCAATGTTGACTAAATAATAACCGATCAGCAGTGTTTTATTAATTTTTCGGCAAAGCTCCAATTGACTAGGAATGAGTTCGGCAACAAATACATTCCCGTTTTTGTAACAGATTTTACCCACTACCACGATAATGAAAACCATTAATCCTACGAAAATGGTATAGCCTATCAAATTTAAGTTCTGCATAACCTTTCTATTAGTTTTAAAATTTCAGAAAATATTGAAATTTTATTTCAAAAAAATATTACTTCAATATTTTCATCATTAATTTACCTAGCCAGTTGTCTTTATACTCAGTCACTTTATCAATCATTTCATCAGCTCTTGATACAAAATCATGTAGTTTTTTTGTTTGTTCTACAAAATGTTTTGCATCCGCTGAATTGTCTCCTTCTACAGCACTTACTTCCTTTAATACTTTTAAAGCTGGTTTAATTTCGCGTTTGCTCCTCTCCTTTGCAATCTTGGTAGCCAACTCATCCAAATCTTTTTCGGCTACAAAGAACTCTCTACGTTCTCCAGTTTTATTAGCTTTATATACAATTCCCCAATCCATTAAGCCCCGTAAATTCATACTGGCATTTCCTCTTGAAATCTGTAATTCCTGCATAATATCTTCCATAGAAACAGGCTCTTTGGAAACCATCAACAAAGCATGTATTTGCGCCATCGTTTTATTGATGCCCCATTGAGAACCTAATGCTCCCCATGTTTGTACAAATTTATTTTTTGCTTCGTCGAATTGCATGGTCAAATGTATAGATAGTTTTCAAACTTTCAAAAATAATTGAAAGTTTTTTTTCTATCTTGAAGATCTCATTAAATAGCATCTCGAAACTTCTTTGATTAAATATTAATTTTTTCTACTAAAACCCTATTGTCTATTAGTTGTTATGTAAATAGTCCAACAATGTTATATTTGCGTTTATGAAAAAAATTATTGTAGTTGACGATGATGAAGAAGTACTAGATACTATTGAGCTCGTTTTGGAAATTGGCGGTTATGAAGTAGAGCCGCTTAGTGATGCAGAGGGATTACATGAAACTATTGGGGAATTTAATCCAGACTTGATTATATTGGATATTGTATTGGGCAAGATCGATGGCCGTACGCTGTGCAACGAGATTAAAGCTAATCCCAAGACCAAACACATTCCTATTTTAATGATGTCTGGTCTTTATAAAGCAGAAGAAATTAACCTTTTAGCCACACCACCAGATGATTTTATGCCTAAGCCTTTTAAAATGGATGTGCTTTTGGAAAAAATCGAAAACTTGATCAGCAAAAAAGCAATCAGGCAAAATATCAACTAATTATTTATTTTCTTCTCTTGGACCACGTTTGTAGATCACCAATCCGTTTAGGAAGTTTCTTAAAATTTGGTCGCCACATTTCTTAAAGTTGGGATGATCTTCTTTTCTAAAGATATCACCCAATTCACTTTTTGTAACGCTAAAGTTTACCAATTTACAGATGGCCATAATATCATCCGTAGTGAGTGATAAGGCCACTCTTAATTTTTTCATTACTTCGTTGTTGCTCATATACCTTTTTAATCAGTTTATTAGGAATTAGTAGTTAAGGGCTAGTAATTAGTAAAATAGCCTATTCCCTAACCACTAGCTACTAGTCCCTAGCCACTACATCGCTATTTCTACTTTTATTTTCTTGCCTTTCATTTTTTCGGCAGAGAGTTTCTTTACTAATTTTTGTGCTAAGTTACGCTTTACAGCGGCATAAGTATTCAAATCTTTTACTTCTATTAAGCCTATCTCCTCTTTATTGAGTCCGCCTATTTTGATCAGGAAACCAACAATATCTATTTTATTGATTTTCTGTTTTTTACCTGCAGCGAAATAAATGGTTTGCCACTCGCTATCAGGTGGGATTGGATAGTTTCCTTTGAGTTCTTCTTTTTCAATGTCGTTATCTAGGTAAGGAAATTCTTCATCGTTAGCAAAAATAAGGTAGGCTGTTCCTTTTGCTTTCATTCTGGCTGTACGTCCGTTACGATGTGTAAAAGCTTCCTTGGTAAGCGGTAGCTGGTAATGAACAATGTATTCTACCTCTGGAATATCTAATCCACGAGCAGCCAAATCAGTAGTGATTAGAATTTTTACACTACCATTTCTAAATTTAAGCAATGCTCGTTCTCTATCATCCTGCTCCATTCCTCCATGGAAAATATCGTGCACCAAATCTTCCTCAATCAGCAGGTCGCTAATTCTATCTACTGTTTCTCGGTGATTACAGAAAATAAGCATGGAATGGTCGCCAATTTTACAGATCAGCTTAAATAAGGCTTCTAGTTTCTCTTCCGCAAGGGTATCAATTCTCTTTAACGTTAAATCAGGCACCACTTCTTGCTGGCCCAAATAGTTAATGGTTTGATGCTCCTTAATTCCTGTAAACTCAGGCAGGTCGTCCATTTTAGTGGCCGAAGTGAGGATACGTTGTTTTAGCCCACGCAAGCAGTCGATGATGAAAGACATGTCATTAGTGAAACCAAATTCCAACGATTTATCAAATTCATCCAATACCAAAGTGCTGATGGTACTTTCATCGAAATTGTTCCCACGTAAGTGAAAGGCTATACGTCCAGGGGTACCAATTAATACCGCTGGGGCTTCGGTAAAGTTATTGCGTTCTATTTTTACCGAGTGACCTCCATAACAGCAAATCACTTTATAGCCAGTAGCCATTTGTTTAAAAACCTGCTCAATTTGTAAGCCCAGCTCTCTAGATGGCACCATAATTAAACATTGAACACCTTTTTGTCCCTCTCTCAAGTTTTGGAGTACCGGAATAAGAAAAGCCAGTGTTTTTCCAGAACCAGTAGGAGCCAAAACCACCAAATCGTTTCCCGTATTGGCTTTCACCTTTACTTCTTCTTGTAGTGGGTTAAGTTTTTCAATGTTGAGATTGGTGAGTAGCTTTTGCAGATTCATGGTGCAAAGGTAGGGATTTAATAAGGAGTTACATGTTGCGAGTTACGAGTTACAAGTGGACATAAAACACATAATTTATAACTCGCAACACAAAACAAAATATAACTTGTTGATAAACAACAAAATGTTAGCAAATAAACAACATATATTTAAAGAAACTTTAACAATAAGCCCTTAATTTTAGGAAACCTGATTTTAGGTTGCTTTATCTTATTACAATAACTTATGACCTGGAAGAAATTTAGTGGCGAAGTTATTCATTCGTCAATCTTAGCAGAGGTAGAAAAAGCAATTCTTCGCGAAACCGAAAATGGCTTCAAATTAAAAGTCTGCATCGGTACCGACTCTCAAGTAAAAGGCAGCTACACCGATTTTGCTACGGTAATTGTGTTGCTAAGGGAACATCATGGCGGCTTTATGTACATTTCCCAAGACAAAACCACCCAGAAAATGGGTATTAAGGAAAGAATGCTGCTGGAAGTACAAAAATCTATTGAAACAGCTTATTCTATCTGTGATTTGTTGGACATTTATGATGTGGATTTAGAGGTGCATGCGGATATCAACACCAATCCATCGTTCAAATCTAATAAGGCGCTAAATGAGGCTATGGGTTATATTTTAAGCATGGGCTTTATTTTTAAAGCTAAACCCGAAGCTTTTGCCAGCTCAACCTGTGCGGATAAAATGGTACATTAATTTTTAGTGGTTAGGAATTAGGGGCTAGGGATTAGTTTTTAATGATTAATTGTTAGTGGTTAATAATTGGGTCAATCACTTTTTAACCAATTCCAAGATGCTAGCCACTAGTTACTAGCCACTAATTCCTATTTCCATATTTTAGAAATGACTTTCTTTTCAGGAGGTTGGGGTGCTTGTACTGCTTTATTAAGCAAATGGTCTTTTAAACGAGTGGCAAATTCTGTAGCATATTTTGAAGTTTGCAGTCGATACTCGTCCCATTGGTCGGCGTTCCATTTTTTGGGCTCCGATTCAAGTGGAATACCAACTGTGGTACTAAGCACAAAATTGCCATACCTATCTTTTTGATAAGGAAAAAACTCAAAATCGCTTAACCAAAAACGATACTTCCCATTGTTTGCTTCAAAATAAAGTCGATAAGCAATTTCACCGGAAGGATGCGAGAGCATTGCCATGCTTTTACGGATGACTAACTTACCATTGGCCACCAATTCCTTGGTGCTTGCTACGGCAGCAGTCTTTAGTTCTTTCTTTTGCTTTTGGATAAAGCTTTGTATCCTAGCCTTAAGGGTATCTTGCGAAACAGTAGTGCTTACCACTTCATAATAAGTGTATTTTCCTGTTTCGTCCTTGGGCAATGGAGCTATTTCTTGTGCAGGTAATAGTATTGACAAACCCAGCAATAACACTAATAATGAAACTGTTTTCATAAAATATGCTTTTAAGAATGAAGCGCCCCGATGTTCGGGACGCTTTCGGTTGTGATTAGCTTATCGTAAATGCTAAAAGCTATAAACTGCAGCTAAAGAAAATTGTGCTGCAGATTTATTTAAAGTGGTTCCATCGCTTTTGAAAAAGCTTTGGCTAAAATCCTTATCGTTATCAAAACGAACTTCTGGAATAAAGGTTAAGCCACCAGATTTGATATTGCCTGATAATGTAAACGAAGTCACGCTTGCGCTTGGTCCGCCCGATATTCCTTTATAGTTAAAGTATTCGGCCCTTAAACCCAAAGCTACCGAAGGTGTAAAAGCATATTGCGGATAAAGCGCAACCCCAGAATAACCGAATTTATCGTCTCCAGCACTTAAATCGGCAGCATTTAAACCAATTTTAACTTTGTCGGTAATTTGATAAGCAGTGGTTAAATCTATCACGGTGCTGTAATTGCCGTAACCATCCAAACCATGCAAACCATTGATGTAGGCCGTCCACCCTTCCACAGGTGAAACCATTAACTGACCTCCCAAACTAGATACTCCACGGGAAGCGCGGTATTGGTTCCACTCGTTAAACAAACCTACCATTAGGCTTACTTTATCTGAAAAGGCGTAGGTTCCTTTGATCCCAGCATTTTGGAATGGGCCAGAACCAAATAAATAAGAAGTTGAATAGTTAAAGTTAGCGGCGGGCGAAATCACTTCATACCCGATAAAGGTGCCCATGTAACCTGCGGTCATGCTGAATTTATCTGTAAAGGCATAATTGATATACAGGTTTTGGATATTGAATCCATTGGCAGTTGGGGCGTAACCTCCTGCGGCATCAGGTATTGATTCGTATTGACCTCTAGGACCAAAAGAAAGTTCCCCTACAAAAGAAGCCTTACCTGTTGTTTTTTTAAGGGCCAGATCAATCATTCCTAGGGAAACAGAATTTTGTTCGCCTGCAAAAAAGGTTTTGATGTTGCCCGATTTATTGAAATCGTATTTATAATAGGTATCTACCGAACCTGATATTTCAAGTGGAGAAGCTTTTTCTTGAGCAACTGCTACGGTTGCAGTGCTTAATAACAAAAAGGATAGTGCAGCTATATTATTTTTCATCTTGTTTATCATTTTTATTTGAAAAGTGAGGTGCCGATCAGATTTTTCGCGGTCTGAAAAATCAGAAAGGTTTCATTTTTTCAAAGAGTTAAAAAGTTAAATAATTGATTATCTCTTCTATAGGCAGAAGATCATCATATAGCATAGCGCAAAATTTAATCAAAGCAGTCCCACCCAACTCCAAACTCGGAGCCGTATTCAAAAAATTGTTTTGGTTAAGAAAATGTTCATCCAAACATTTCCAGCTTCTCTAATCGCCCCAGCCTGTGTTTATAGCAGACCGGGGAGACAGAAATTATATATCAAAACAATTTAACATCATGATTTTAACTTAGCCTAAGCGGGGAAATGGGTATTAGAGATTCGGAACTTCCTGTCCAGATACAATTAGGGTACCTTGAGAGTATTTCTCGTTGTGTTGAGAAGCATCCAAACCTTCTTCTTCTTCATCGGCACTAACGCGAATTGGAAGGATTAAGTTGATTACCTTAAAGATGGCAAAAGATACCACAAAGCTGAATACGACTACCAATACCATTCCTTTTAATTGGACAAGGAAGAATTCTGGGTTACCGTAAAGCAAGCCATCAACACCTGCACCATTTACTGTTTTGGTAGCGAATACACCTGTTAAAAGCATCCCTACAATACCGCCAACACCGTGGCAAGGGAATACATCTAATGTATCGTCTAATGCTGTTTTTTGCTTCCAAGAAACTACTAAATTAGATACAATGGCGGCAAATACGCCAATGAATATACTGGAAGGGATACTTACAAAACCAGCGCCTGGGGTAATGGCAACTAAGCCTACCACGGCTCCGATACAGAAACCTAGTACCGATGGTTTTTTTCCTCTGGCGGCGTCAAAGAACATCCAAGATAAACCTGCAGAACCTGCTGCAACATTAGTGGTCACAAAAGCCGACACCGCTAAAGCATTAGCGCCCAAAGCCGAACCTGCGTTGAAACCGAACCAGCCGAACCAAAGTAAGCCAGTACCAATTAATACGTAAGGAATATTTGCCGGTGGTACTTCTTTATGTTCTAAGTGAGATCTTCTGCGTTTTAATACCAAAGCACCTGCTAAAGCTGCCATACCTGCAGAAATATGTACTACGGTACCACCTGCAAAGTCGAGCACGCCCATTTTAAACAAGATACCTTCTGGATGCCAAGTCCAGTGCGCCAAGGGCGAGTAAACGAAAATGGCGAACAACACGATGAATAAGATATAAGAGGTAAAGCGGATACGTTCTGCCACTGCCCCTACTACCAAACCAGGTGTAATAATAGCAAACATACACTGGAAAATAGCAAATAGGGCTAAAGGAATAGTTCCCCAAGCTGGTCCCGAGTTTACACCTTGGAAAAAGAAAAAGGTTTTAGGGTTACCAATTAAACCACCGATGGAATCGCCAAAAGCCAGACTAAAGCCTACTACTACCCAAAGTACGGAAATGATCCCTGCGGCTACCACACTTTTAATCATGGTTGATAATACATTTTTACGATGTACCATCCCGCCGTAGAAAAATGCCAAGCCTGGTGTCATTAAAAAAACCAATGCTGTTGCAATTAAAACAAATGCTACATCTGGAGCACTGTACTTGCCGTCATCAAAGTTTGGCAATAATGGAATAAATAATGCGGCAACTGCAACTACGATCAAAATTGCGAAGGGTGCCCACTGTTTAAATAAAACTTTACTCATAATTTAAATTTTAGTGTTTGATTTCAAACCTAAATTATAAATAAGATTCCAATTTTCATTACATTTTTTACAATTTTTTAATGATTTATTAATTTTAATTGAAATAAAACAACAAAAAAGCAATAAAACATCATACAAAATAAAAAAACAAACAAAATAAAACACAAAAAACATTCATATAAATTAAATTTTACTCAAAAAAATAAAATAAACACACTTAAAAACAGAAAACAAATCAAAAAACACCTCTAAAAACAAATATTATCTATAAAAAATCACAAACAAACTAAAAAAAGACGTAGAAATTCATAAAATTAATTTTCAGCATCTAAAAATTAGACAGAGATAATTGGAGATATTTTTATCAGACTTAACATTATCGAGACACCCCGCCCGTTGGGCACCCCTCTAGAAGAGGGGAATTGGGAATGGAAAAAGCATAGCATATCCGTCCCATAAAATGGATACGATGTTATTTTACTTTAGGAAATTAGAAAAATTAGATTTTTTGGTAGGCGGAACCTTGGATAACGCCTCTACGCTCTATCTCTTTATCGATATATGATTGTATTGACGATTTTTTGATGCCCCAGTTTGGCGCAATCAATAAATCCCAATCGGAAATACCAAAAAGACGTTGAATAACAATATCAGGACGCAACAACGGAATCAATTCACAAAGCAAATCGGTATATTCTTCTAAACTGAATAGTTTAAAAGGATTTTTTTTGTATTTAACACCCATAATAGAGCCTTCCACAATATGCAAGTGATGAAATTTCACAAATTTAATTTGCGGAAACCTATTGATTTCGTGAATATAACCATGCATCATCTCCCTAGTTTCCCAAGGAAAACCGAAAATGGTATGCACACAGAGGTTAAGTTTTGTATTTTCTAGCAGCTTCACGGCTTCTACAAATTCGCCATGGCTACATCCTCTATTAATTTGGTCTAATGTTTCATCATAAATAGATTCCATTCCCATTTCCAAATCCACGTCATATCTATCGGCATAACTTTCCAATAGCGCTACCTTTTCGGCATCAATACAATCTGGACGCGTACCCACGGCAAATCCCACTACTTCTTCGCTGTTGATCGAAAGGGCTTCGTCATACATCATTTTTAAATAATGCGTTGGCGCGTAAGTATTGGTATTAGGCTGGAAATAAACAATGAACTTTTCGGCACGATAAGAGTTACGTGCTCTTTGCATCCCCTCTACCAACTGCTCTTTAATCGTCGGGAGCTTTCTAGAAAGTTCAGGTGTAAACGAATCTACATTGCAGTAGGTACATCCGCCGTAACCTTTGCTACCATCACGGTTTGGACAGGTAAAGCCGCCATCAACAATCACTTTAAACACCCGCTGCCCATTATAGTGCTCACGTAAATAAGTCCCGTAGTTGTTATAACCCTTTATACCCGAATCCAATGCTGTTCCCATTGGTGCAAAAATACGAATAAGTTAAAAGTTTTAGGTAATTAGTTTTATGGTTTTGAGAAGCAGGGCTTTTGCGGGAAGATTAATGCAAAGGAAGGAAAGAGTTTCGCAAAGAACGCAAAGGCGCTCGTTACAGGAAAAACCTTATAGGTTTAATAGACATGATGTAAAGTAAACCTATAAGGTTTGTGTAGAGGTTCGCAAAAGAAAACCTCGTAGGTTTAATCTAAAAAACAAACAGAGCAAAGGAGATTCCTTGAAACTCGGAATGACAACATGGCCTCTAAACGCAAAGAAAGAAAGATGTTCGCAAAGAACGCGAAGGTTCTCATCACCTTAAAAACCTTATAGGTTTAATAGACACGATACAAAGTAAACCTATAAGGTTTGCGCAATGGACAACAAAAGAAAACCTCGTAGGTTTTTAAAACCTACGAGGTTTAGTTCGGGGAGCAGAAAGATTCCTCGAAACTCGGAATAACAAAAGAGCTAGGCCCTAGTTGTTGGTCGCTTCGTTTTTTCTATTAATTAACAAGTAAATAGGCACTCCCAATAAAACAATCACGAGACCAGGCCATGTATATTGTTGTTTATAAATCAGCAATAAAATACAGAAGGCGGCACCAATTAATAAATAGATGATTGGTGTAACTGGATATAACCATGTTTTGTAAGGCCTTTCCAAATCAGGTCTTTTTACCCTCAAATAGATTACTCCAAATACTGTAATCATGTAAAATAGCACGATCACAAAAGAGATCATATCTAAAAGGTTGCCGTATTGACCGCTTAAGCATAATACCGAAGCCCAAATGCCCTGCATCCAAAGCGACTTTGCAGGAACGCCATTTTTATTGTTCTGCAATGCTGCTTTAAAAAACATTCCATCTTTTGCCATGGTCTGGAAAACCCTAGCACCCGCCAACACAATCCCGTTTACGCAACCGAAGGTAGAAATCATTACCAATACCGCCATCACGATGGTACCGATACCGCTTCCGAAAATTTGTTCAGATACTACTACTGCTACCCTATCATTAGGGGCAAAAGCAATTCCTTCTCTATTTAACGCATTGAGGTACACAAAATTCACCAACAAATAAAGAATCATTACTGCAGTGGTACCCAAAACCATTGAACGTACTACGTTTTTCTTAGGATTTTCGATCTCACCTGAAACAAAGGTTACGTTTTCCCAAGCCACGCTAGAAAAAACCGAACCTACCATCGCCGCCGCAATACCGCCCAATATGGCCATACCCGAAATGGATTCCCATCCAGACTTTAGAAAATTCCCACTTGGGTCTGTTTTAAGATTATTGAAGGCTCCCCATCCATAACTCATGTTTTCTGCCCAGAAATTACTTTTCACTAAAAGAAACCCTAAAATGATTAGACCAATCAACGCTACAATTTTTGATCCTGTAAAAACATTTTGCAGCAACTTCCCGCCTTCTACTCCTTTGGTATTGATATACGTAAGCAATAGAATCACCACGATGGCCAAAATCTGTATCCACGTAATTTTATATCCGCCACTTTGAAAAATTGGTGCAGCATCATTTAAAGCAGGGATCAGATAAGCAGTGAATTTACCAAAGGCCACGGCCACTGCCGCAATAGTACCCGTTTGAATTACTGCAAAAAGACCCCAACCATAAAGGAAGCCCATCATTTTACCAAAAACTTCTTTTAGGTACGTATATTGTCCTCCCGCCTTAGGGAATATAGAAGAAAGTTCTCCATAAGAAATAGCGGCAGCCACGGTCATTACTCCAGTGATTACCCAAACCACAATTAGCCAGTAACCAGAGCCTAGATTTCTCATGATATCGGCGCTTACGATAAAAATACCGCTACCGATCATTGAACCCATTACCAACATTGCCCCATCAAAAAGGCCTAATTTTCGCTTAGAAGAACCCTCTTCTTGTTGATTTTCCATTTGTTTAGTTTAGTTTTTTGGTTATTGCAAGCTAAGATAGAAAAAGCAGTGTAATATTTGCTTTGTGGTTCAGCTTATTTAGTTTTATAACCACATCGATACAAAACAAATTAGAGTGGTCCTGTTATGTTATAAATGCACGGACACTAGTCTTCATGGCTGTTGAAGCAATGATTTATTCCATATTAAAACCATAAGGGGTTACTCGATTTTTTTTCGGAGCAAAGCACAAAATATATTGACAATCAAATATTTTTTTTTCTACCTTGTGTATTGAATATCAACTAAACAACTAAATATAAATTTAAACTATGGATTTTTTACAAAACAATCTTATTTATGCTGTTCCTCTACTTGGCTTAGTAGGCATTTTGGTTATGGCGGTAAAAAGCGCCTGGGTAAATAAGCAAGATGCTGGTGATGCAAACATGCAAGAGTTAGCCGGTTATATTGCAGATGGCGCTATGGCCTTCTTGAGAGCAGAGTGGAAAATTTTGAGCATTTTTGCTGTGTTGGCCGCCTCACTACTGGCCTACTCAGGAACTGTTACCGAGGTAAATGGCAAAGCAATTCATTCCAGCTGGATCATTTCTGTTGCCTTTATTATTGGTGCTGTATTTTCTGCTACCGCGGGATATATCGGAATGAAAGCTGCAACCAAGGCCAATGTTAGAACCACACAAGCGGCCAGAACAAGCTTAAAACAAGCACTAAAAGTAAGTTTCACAGGTGGCACCGTAATGGGCTTAGGCGTTGCGGGCTTAGCGGTATTAGGTCTAGGTGGCTTGTTCATCGTTTTCCTAAAGTATTTCAACGTAATAAGCGCCAATAGCCACGAAATGAAAACCGCTATTGAAGTGCTAACCGGCTTCTCTTTAGGTGCCGAATCTATCGCTCTTTTTGCTCGTGTAGGTGGTGGTATTTACACCAAAGCTGCCGATGTTGGCGCTGACCTGGTAGGTAAAGTGGAAGCAGGCATTCCTGAGGATGATGTACGTAACCCTGCTACCATTGCCGACAACGTGGGTGATAACGTGGGTGACGTAGCGGGAATGGGTGCCGATTTATTTGGCTCTTATGTAGCTACCATTTTAGCAACCATGGTATTGGGACAAGAAATTACGGTTACTGATAATTTTGGCGGCATGTCGCCTATTTTATTGCCAATGGTCATTTGTGGTTTGGGTATCTTATTCTCTATCATTGGCACCTGGTTTGTGACCATTAAAGATGAAAAATCTAATGTTCAAAATGCACTTAACTTAGGCAACTGGTCGTCGATCATCATTACGGGTATCGCTTCTTTCTTTTTAGTAAAATGGATGCTGCCAGAAACCTTAAACTTACGCGGTTACGAATTTTCGAGCATCAACGTATTTTATGCCATTGTAGTTGGTTTAGTGGTGGGCACTATCATGAGTATCGTTACCGAATACTACACGGCCATGGGCAAAGGACCTGTTAATTCAATTATCCAACAATCTTCAACAGGCCACGCGACTAATATTATTGCAGGTCTTTCGGTGGGAATGAAATCAACGGTAATCCCAATTTTGGTATTGGCTGGCGGTATTATGGCCTCTTACTATTTTGCAGGTTTATATGGTGTGGCTATTGCAGCAGCAGGTATGATGGCCACTACAGCTATGCAACTGGCTATTGACGCCTTTGGTCCCATTGCCGATAATGCTGGCGGTATTGCCGAGATGAGCCAACTTCCACCAGAAGTTCGTGAACGTACCGATAATTTAGATGCTGTGGGCAATACTACGGCCGCTACGGGAAAAGGATTTGCAATTGCTTCGGCAGCTTTAACTTCACTAGCTTTATTTGCTGCCTTTGTGGGCATTGCAGGTATTTCGGCCATCGATATTTACAAAGCACCTGTTTTAGCAGGCTTATTTGTTGGTGGTATGATTCCGTTTGTATTTTCGGCACTTTGTATCCAAGCCGTAGGTAAAGCCGCCATGGACATGGTACAGGAAGTTCGTCGTCAGTTCAGAGAAATCCCTGGCATTATGGAATACAAAGCAAAACCTGAATACGAAAAATGTGTGGCCATCTCTACACAAGCCTCTATCAGAGAAATGTTAATGCCTGGGGCAATAGCCTTAATCACTCCTGTAATTGTAGGTTTCATATTTGGTCCAGAGGTATTAGGTGGATTATTAGCAGGTGTAACGGTATCGGGTGTGTTAATGGGAATTTTCCAATCTAACGCTGGTGGTGCTTGGGACAACGCTAAAAAATCATTTGAAAAAGGTGTAGAAATTAATGGCGAGATGTATTATAAAAAATCGGAACCGCATAAAGCATCGGTTACAGGCGATACCGTTGGCGATCCTTTTAAAGATACTTCGGGGCCATCAATGAATATTTTAATCAAACTAATGTCGATTGTTTCGTTGGTAATTGCACCTTACATCGCCATCAACACTTCACATGCCACAAATAGCACAGGAATGGAAGTTAAGAAAGAAATTCGTGTGCAAAAAAGTGTTGATTCACTTGGTAACGAAACTATAGATACTTTGGTAAATGAAACCGACACAGTGATCAAAAACTAAAATGTTACGAAACAAGAGGGATTTTGCAAAAAATCCCTTTTTCATTTGTAGATATTTTTTTTTAGGTTTGGTGCGTTAATTTCTAAATCAACAAACTAACTAATCAACTAATTATTAATTTATGAATTTAAAAAAGCCTATTGATGTACTTGTTGCCGAATCGGCAGAAAGTGGCGAAGGCACTCTCAAGCGTACCTTGAGCAATAAGAGTCTTGTTGCACTTGGTATTGGAGCAATTATTGGAGCAGGTTTATTCTCTTTAACAGGTATAGCTGCTGCCGATCATGCCGGACCCGCTGTAACATTATCATTCGTATTAGCGGCTGTAGGCTGTGCTTTTGCGGGATTATGTTATGCAGAATTTGCGTCGATGATACCTGTTGCAGGTAGCGCCTACACTTATTCTTATGCAACTATGGGCGAATTTATGGCTTGGATCATTGGCTGGGATTTGGTACTAGAGTATGCGCTGGGTGCCGCCACGGTTGGTGTATCTTGGTCTGGATATTTCAATAAGCTACTGCACGAGTTTGGTGTAGAACTCCCCTTCTATTTAACCAAATCATTTGCAGAAGTTGAAGGTGGAGGTATTAACCTTCCTGCTATTGTGATCGTATCATTGCTTTCTTTATTGCTACTACGTGGTACAAAAGAGTCTGCAAGCCTTAACAACTTCCTAGTAATTGTTAAAGTAGCGGTGGTAATTTTATTCATTGCTTTAGGCTGGAAATTCATCAACCCTGCAAACCACACCCCTTATATCCCTAAAAACACTGGTGTTTATGGCGAATTCGGTATTTCTGGTATTGCTGCTGGTGCTGCATTGGTATTCTTTGCTTTCATCGGTTTCGACGCCGTATCGACGGCAGCTCAAGAAGCTAAAAACCCTCAAAAAGGGATGCCAATTGGCATCTTAGGTTCATTAGCAGTTTGTACCGTATTGTACGTTTTATTTGCTCACGTAATGACAGGATTAGTACCTTTCCAAATTTTCAAAGGTGATGCCTCCCCTGCTGCTACAGCATTTAAAGTAACAGGTTACGGTTGGTTACAAATGGGATTAATTATTGCTATTTTGGCAGGTTATACTTCAGTAATCCTAGTGATGTTAATGGGACAATCAAGAGTATTCTACACCATGTCTAAAGACGGTTTGTTGCCTAAATTCTTTGGCAGCATCCACTCTAAATACAGAACTCCATGGAAAACCAACTTGTTCTTCATGGTATTCGTAAGTTTATTTGCAGGCTTTGTCCCAGTTACCGAATTAGGTCACATGGTATCTATCGGTACTTTATTTGCCTTCTCATTGGTATGTATTGGTGTAATGATTTTACGTAAAACTGATCCTGATAGAGAGCGTCCTTTCAGAACTCCATTAGTTCCATTGGTACCTATCTTAGGTATTATTGTTTGTGTTTACTTAATGTATTCATTGCCTTTAGAGGCTTGGATCAGGTTAGCGATCTGGATGGCACTTGGTATAGCCATTTATTTCTTCTACGGTAAGAAAAACTCTGTACTTAGAAAGAAACAAGAACAACAAGGACTATAGTCTATAAAAATCTTAATAGAAGCCCCGTATGTACGGGGCTTTTTTTATGCCTTATGCTTGATTAGCAAAGATGCTTTTGTTCTCATCGGATCCTTCCGTCCCGCTTTCGCTCATAGTCCTCGTTCGCTCATTCGCTAGCGCTCTCAACGCTCCCTGTGGGCTAATCCGCTCAATCAGGTTTATAAATTAGCGGCTGTATTCACGACAATATAGCATTGCGTATAGAGGTATTGCTGGCCACTGACCATCAACAATTTAACAAATTTTAACATTTGCAAATTTCGAATTCTGCAGCAATTTCCCTAACATTAGGAACACACAAATTGAAATTTAAATTATGAAAAAACTCTTATTAACTGCAATCGCGGCTGGCTTTTGCATGGGTGCTTATGCACAAACTGAAAAAGGTAAAATTATTGCTGGCGGCACTATTAGCGTTCACTCTAGCAAATCCAATTCACAAACTGCTTCTCAAAAAGCAACGTCGCTTAACATTGGTCCTTCTATTGGTCTTTTTGTAGGCAAAAATATGGTAGTTGGGTTAGGGTTAGAATATGTGACCAACAAGAATAATCCTTACCTCTACTCAACTTATTTGAATGGCTTACCATATACAGTTACAGTTAGTGGAAATAAGTCAGAAGCCTTGGGAATTGCTCCCTTTTTTAGGTATTATTGGGACTTACATGAACGAGTGAAATTATTTGGACAGACAAATACTACTTTCTATTGGGGTAAATCGAACACACTTAACCCTGATGGAACGGAGATTAAAAGCGTCGACAATACCACATTTATAGGTAGCATTCAACCTGGAATAGCAATTTTCCCTACGAAAAGAATTGCAATAGAATTAAAAGTGCCTTTGTTTAGCTACAACTATCAAAAAAGCAACTATATTGATCCAAATATGCCTAGTGCTACATCTAATAGTTTCTCCTTTGGTAGCGACTTAACTAAACCAGTACTAGGAATCAACTTCCATTTTTAAAATCTAAGTTTTTATACCTAAAATCCTTCACTATTTTAACCAATAGTGAAGGATTTTTATTTTATGCTTCCAATATATTGCTTCAAGCTTATCACCTTCCCAGTTATCTCAAAACAAATCCAAACAAACACTAAATAAATCATCACTTTTCTTCAACTTTGCTGTATTAAAAAATTATGCCACCAGAGAAAAGAAAAGCCCCTATCCGAAAAGTAAGCCCAAGACAGTCCACTCCTAGAAAAAAGAAGGGCAAACCTTTTCCAATGGCATGGAAAGTAGCTATTGCGGGCTTATTACTCATTTTGCTTTCCCCTTTTTATTACGGCTATATCCTAAGTGGCTTTGTATCTGCATGGCGTTGGGTGAAAGATTATGGACAGGACCCTAACTACAGAACTTACCATAGTTTCAACATCAAAATACCCAAAAAGCATACGGTACATGGCATTGATGTTTCTTATTATCAGGGCAAGATTGACTGGCTTAAGGTAAAAGAAATGAAAGAGGATGAGGTGAAGATCAGTTTTGCCTTTATCAAAGCTACTGAAGGACTTTTATTGGTTGACCCTTACTTTCAACGCAACTGGAGGGAGGCCCCTAAAGCAGGGATGATTTGTGGTGCCTATCATTTTTTTAGACCGAGAAAAGACGGAAAAGCACAGGCTAAATTCTTTTTGCAGGTAGTGAACATTGAAAAAGGTGATTTACCCCCTGTAGTAGATATCGAAAGTCTTGATGGGGTTAGCCCTGCTAAGATGCGCCTTGAACTTTCAGATTTTATCAACTATGTGGAAATGAAAACCAAGGTAAAACCGATCATTTATACGGGATTGAAATTTTATAAGGATTACTTGGCGGGCGAATTTGAGGATTATCATTTATGGATTGCACATTATTATCAGCCTAAATTGAACCTAGATAAAAACCTTTGGAAATTCTGGCAGCACTCTGATAAAGCGAAAATAAATGGCATTGGACATGTGGTGGATTTTAATGCTTTTAATGGGGATAGTACGGAATTGGTGAAGATGTTGGTGAAATAATTTATTGGCTTTTTTTTTCCACCTTAGACACCTTAGTTCATTTAAGATTCGCATGATGTTCATTCGTTCATTGCTCATTGGTTCATTTATATTTTTTCCCACTTAAGGCATTTTAGTCTTAACCATTAGACATTAAGTTTTGTTAAAAATGGTCTTAATTATCTTCATTTCTTAATGTTTTGTTTTTAACCACCTTAGACATTTAAGAACATTTTTTTTTGAAGTGCATAGGTGAACTAAGGTTTCTTAGGTATTTGATTTTTACTCTTTTAACCACATTAGACATCTAAGAACATTTTAGTTTTTTTTTGCAAGTGCTTAGATGAACTAAGGTGCCTTAGGTGATTTACTTTTTAATCACTTTAACATTTAGTTTTAACCATTAAGACATTAAGTTTTGTTAAAAATGATCTTAATTATCTTCATTTCTTAATGTTTTGTTTTTTTTCCATTAAATATAAACTAAACAAAAAATCCCCAGTAACCTAAGCCACTGAGGATTTCTCTATACCTAATTCCTTAATTCTTACGTTCTACTTCCCTATCCATTTCCGTCATATTCACGTTGGTTGATTGAGAGAAATCGTCTAAAAGATAGTTATTGAAATAATCAGCTAGGCGCCAGAACATGTATTCTGTCATGTCGCCAAAACCGTGACGTTGGCCAGGTACGATGATAAAATCAAAACGTTTACCTGCTTTAATCAAGGCGTTAGCTACTCTGATACTTCCTGCTGGGTGTACGTTATTATCGATATCGCCGTGCATCAACAACAAATGTCCTTTAAGGTTTTTAGCTAAATCTGGGTTTTTATCAATCGAATATTTGAAAGAAGTATCTCCTTTTAGGGAAACAATCTCTTTCACCCCATGGTGTTTTTCGCTCCACCAGCGGTTATAAATACTATTATCGTGGTTACCTGCGGCCGAAACTGCTACCTTAAAGAAGTCTGGGTATACCAACATGGCAGCGGTTGACATAAAGCCACCTCCCGAGTGTCCAGTAATCCCCACTTTATTGGCATCAATAAACGGATACCTATCTGCCAACTGCTCTATCGCTGCTTTTTTATCAGCCAAACCGTAGTCGCGTAAGTTACCGTAGCCATAAGTATGGTACCATTTTGAACGTGCTGGGTGGCCTCCCCTGTTGCCTACCGTTATTACCACATAACCCAATTGCGCTAAGCGGTCCATTCTATCCATGCTACGACCAAAAGCTTTGTTTACCGCTTCTGTTTGTGGACCTGGATAAACATACTCAATCACTGGATATTTTCGGGTTGGGTCAAAGTTGAAAGGCTTGTACATTACGCCATACAAATCGGTTACGCCATCATCAGCTTTTACCTTAAATGGTTCAGGGAATTTATAACCCGCTGCCATTAATAACGATAAATCAGTAGTCTCCAACTCCATCACCTTGTTACCATTGTTATCATACAAAGTAGATTTTGGAATGGTATTTACTCTTGAATAATTGTCTACAAAGAAACGAGCATCATCATTCATGCTGGAAGAATGGTCAAAATCGCCAGCGTTTAACAATTTCAAGCCAGAACCGTCGAAGTTTACACGATATAAATGGTAATAGTATGGATCTTCTTTAGCTTCGCGACCGTTAGCCGTGAAATAAAGTACTCTCGCTTTTTCGTCGATGTTTACGATGTCCTCGCAATGGAAAGAGCCTTTAGTGATTTGGTTCTTCAGTTTTCCGTTTTCGTCAAACAAATAAAAATGTCCCCAACCATCACGCTCACTCCAATGGATAAGCTCCTTACCACCATTCACCAAACCAGGACGTTGTACTTCCACATAAGTATTGAAACGCTCTTCAATTAATGGTTTTACCGTACCGCTGGCTACATCTACCACGCATACGTCAATGCGTTTTAAATCACGACTGGTGCGGCCCATGTAAAATTTACCGTTGTCACCCAACCAAACCGCTGGACGGAATTCATTATCTCTATCCGCGTTTAACGCTGGCTTGCTGTAAGTATTTAAGCTTTGGTCTTTAAAAGCCGCAACGTTTAATTTTTTGCTTGTTTTTTGGGCAAAATTAAATAACCAAACTTCATCTTGTGGTGCTTCGGCTTCACCTGGCATTTGGTATTTGTAAGTTTCCAAAGTTGGTCTGCCAGCACTAACGCTATTAATTACCCAAAGATCTTTTACTTTTCTGCTATCTGAACGCTGAATCACAAAGTATTTCGAATCTGGCGACCAAAGCACAAATGCTCTTCTACGTTTTTTATCATTCTTAATAATTTCCTCGTTGTTCTCGCCGCTACCGTCGCTTCCAAAAGCGTAAGATTTTACTCCGTCTTTAGTCAATTGATGTTCTACAATCGTGCTGTCTTCTTCATTTTTTAAGGCCTTTTGATAGTTGGCTTTATCCATCCAAAACAGGTTATAGTTACGAGTGAAGATGATCGCAGAAGAATCTGGTGCTACCGCTCCCCAATTTGGCTTTGTTTTGGGTCTTTTAAAATCTTTGATTTCTATGAGTTTACCACCAGCCAGTTCGTATTGGAATTTGAAGATTTTTTTCTGCATCGAATCGGCAGCTTTTTTATCTTTTCTATCTGGCTTCACTTCGTCAATGGTACTTTTTATTTCAAAAGTCACTAATTTTTCGTCGTTACTGAATTTTAGGTTTTCTATTGGCAGGTGTTGGGCATCAAATGGGTCACGGGTAATCAAGGTAATTTCCGCTGCCAGCTTTGCAGGGTCAAAAAGTTGCTTTTTATTTCTCGAAGCGGGTTCAACGATATACCAATTTTTTCCACTAGGTGTTTCATATTCGTACCAAAAACGATTGGTTTGTTTTAACCAATGCGGGTCTACACTGGTAGAATAAATCATTTTTCGCAATTTGCTAGGCGAAAAACGGGCTGCCATTTGGTAATTAGCTTTTTGGGGTACCTGAAGCGTTTCTGTAGTGGTAATTGTTTTGGTTTGCGCATTGGCTGCCATCCCCGAAAACAAACCTAACAGTGAGAACAAGTAGAGTTTTTTCATTTATTCAGTTAGTTAAGTAATAGAAATTTGAGTGAGCTAATTTAAATCAAAAAGATGTGAGCGTAACAGTTTTTATGTAATAATTGAGTGAGTTTTGCCCGATGCTTTTATTCTTTTTAAAAGGATGTGCAAATATTTATCAACACCACTACCAATTCTGATGTTATTGCTTAGTTTTGTTCGTATTTATAGTACTTTATGAAAAGATTTTTCTTACCTCTTATGGCATTGGCACTGGTTTATGGAGCTGGATGCCAATCAAAATCACAAACTGCCCAAACTAGTGAAACTAAAGATAGCGTAACTAATGTGGCCAGTACTGAACCTACTGAAAATCAAAGCGCCCCTATTGACACTAAAAGCATTAAGGTAGCTGATGCCAAAACAATATTGGCAAGACCACAAGTGCCTATCCTTTGTTACCATCAAGTACGTAACTGGAGAGCTACAGATGGTGCCATGGGCAAAGACTATACCGTAGAGATACAAAACTTTAAAGACCAGATGAAAATGTTGTCGGACAGTGGTTATCACACCATTTTGCCTGATCAGCTTTACGCTTATTTAAACGAGGGCAAAGCACTTCCAAAGAAGCCTATTATGCTTACTTTTGATGATACGGTCCTAGATCAATATACGGTGGTTAACCCAACCCTAAAGAAATATGGATACAAAGCTGCTTATTTCATCATGACGGTTTCTATTGGCAAAAAAGGCAAGTTTGTAAATTACATGAGTGCTGAGCAAATTAAAGAACTTGCTGACGAAGGCAATACCATTGGTAGCCATACGTACGACCATAAAAACTTTAAAAAATACACAGGTAAAGATTGGGAAGAACAATTAGATAAACCAACCAAAAAACTGGAAGAAATTACTGGTAAAAAAATCGAGTACTTCGCTTATCCATTTGGTTTATGGAACAAAGAAGGTTTTCCAGAGTTAAAGAAAAGAGGCTTTAAAATGGCTTTCGCTTTGGCTGATAAACGTGATGAGAATGATCCTTTAATGTGCGTTAGAAGAATTATTGCCAGCGGCCATTGGAGCCCTAAAACTTTGCACAATAATATTGTAAAAAGCTTTTAAGATAATTTAAACGACATAGATACATAGGTTTAACATAAGTTTTTTGTTAAGCATATTTTGCTAAATTAATAATGAAAAAAATTCTAGTTGGGGCATTATTTTTATGCCCCTTTCTATTTTCGGGCTGCCAATCTTCTTCTGGCGAAAGTAGTTTAAGTACTACCACCAAAACCACTGATACTTCATCTGTTCAAGCACCATCCAAAACCGAAACTTTGAAGGCGGCTGATGCAGCAGCTATTTTAGCTAGGAAAGAAGTACCTGTGTTGTGCTACCATCAAATAAGGGAATGGCTACCAAGCGATGGCAAACGAGCAAAAGATGACATCATCTCTCCTACTAAATTTAAAGAGCACGTTAAAATGTTGGCGGATAGCGGTTATCAATCGATACTTCCCGACCAGCTTTATGACTATCTGGTTTACGGCAAAGAACTTCCAGAGAAACCAATTATGTTCACTTTTGACGATACTGATTTAGATCAATATACCGTAGCCTATCCTACTTTAAAGCAATATGGTTTTAAAGGTGTTTATTTCATCATGACGGTTTCTATTGGCAAAAAAGGAAGAATTGCCTACATGAATGCTCAACAAATTAAGGAACTCTCTGACCAAGGGAATGTAATTGCCAGCCATACCTACGACCATAAGAACTTTGCCAAGTTTAACGAGGAGGATTGGAAAACACAGATTGACGAACCTACCCAAAAACTGGAAAAAATTACAGGCAAAAAGGTTGAATACTTCGCTTACCCTTACGGTGTTTACAAAAGTAGCTCGCTCGCAAAACTAAAGGAACATGGTTTTAAAGCTGCTTTTATACTCTCTACCAAAAGAGACGAAAATTACCCTTTGTACACCATCAGGAGAATTATTGACCCAGGGAATTACACAGCTAAGAACCTATTGCATAGCATTAAAAAGAGTTTTAAGTAAAACGATGATTAATAAAATAAAAAAGCTCAAACTTAAATGGTTTGAGCTTTTTTATTTGTGCTACTCTGGTTAGTACTTCGCCGCAAATTCTACTGCAAAATCAGCAATCTTGACGGCACCTGTTACTGGAGACCCTTGCTTTTCAAAATCATCTGTCAATTTATGACTGTTGATTCCCTGTCCCATCTCCGTATAAAGGCCTGCCATTTCTTGTGGTAAACCTGCCTGTTGCATCCCTTCTAGCGCTTGTTCATCCGTAAATTGAACCCATGGTAAATCTGAAAGGCCAACTGCATTTCCTAATACTTTAGCATAGTTTTTAGGTTGTTGCACATCACTTACGATGTACCTCACGTTTTTACCCGTCACGGCTGCATTCAACTCTTCGGCTGCTGCAACCGCAATATCTTTGGGGTGTACCAATGGCAAGCTAACTTCTGATGAATAATTACCGCCAATGATCTGTGCATGCTTCACCAACGGAATATCATTGAAAAAGTTGGTATAGAAATATCCAGCTCTTAAAAAAGTAACATCAACATTTTCCAGTTCCCGATATATAGCCTCGATGTGATGTAATCCTAAAATTGGCCCCGTTCCATTATCATAATCAGCCCCTACACTGCTTAACATCACTACTCTATTTACCCCTGCTTGAACAAATGCCTCAGCAAAAGCTTTTCCAGCGTTAACGGTATTCTGGATAATGTTCGCACCACCCAAATTTGGAGGCGTCATGGCAAAAACAGCCTCAGCTCCTACAAATGTTTTGCTCAAAAAAGCCACATCGCTTACCGAACCCACCGCCGCATTTGCACCCAAAGCTTCGATATCTGTTATTCTATCTGCATTGCTTGTCACTACCGTAACATCATGTCCTTGCGCTACTAAAATTTTGGCCAGGTTGCTACCTATATTTCCGAGAGAACCTGTAATGGTTATTTTTTTCATTTTCCTTTTGTTTAATAATAAGACAAAGCTACATTTGTACTTACTTTTAGACAAGTACTTACCCCAAAGTATGTATCATGGCACAAATCAAAGAGAGCTCTAGCATTCAGGAAAACAAGAAATACGCCTTAGAAAAATGTCCCGTAACTTACGTGATGGAAAAGATAGGTGGTTATTGGAAACCTATTATTATGTACCATTTGATTGGCGAGCAAAAAAGATATAGTGAGCTAAGAAGAGCGATTCCTGCTATTTCGGAAAAAATGCTGATTCAGCATTTGAAGCAATTAGAGCAAGACCAGCTCATCATTAGAAATGCAAGACCTGAGGTGCCTCCTTATGTGACTTATCATTTAAGTAAAGCTGGGAATGGCTTGGTGCCTATTATCACCTCTATGGCCGACTGGGCTTTTAGGGATATCAATGGCGATTTTAAATAGCGTAAGATTTAATAACTCATGCTATAAAAACGGAAATTGCCTAAATTAATCACATAGACATATAGCAAACTCATTAACATCTTTAAAAATTATCTGATATAATCGCAGAATAACACCCCTATGTGTATAAGTGGTTGTGTTTTCATATACTGCCCACAAACGGAAAATTATCTAAATGGAACACATAGACACATAGCACACTCAATAGTATTAATATCCTTAAGGGCTATCCGTTGTAATTAGCAGAATAATGCCCTTGTGTGTGTATATAGTTGTCTTTTCTCTTTAACCGAAAGTTCGGGATCGAAATGACGGGGTTGACGATGGTTTGAGTTTCATAAACGGGATTGCAGCGAAAATCCTTTTTGTTGCATTTGCTATCCTTAAAAACCTCGTAGGTTTAATTTTCTTCAACGATAAGGGTAAGTACTGTGCTGTTTAAAAACCTGCGAGGTTTAAGCAAGCAATTAGGAAAACTCAGAATGACAGGTGTGAATGGCAATGGCCTTCACAAAAAGATTGTAGCGTAAAGCCCGACTTACTTTAAAAGAAGCTGCTGTTCCTGCTTTTCAAAAAAAGTCATTTAATAGAAATGACACCTAAATGGATGGCCAAAAAATAGCCCACTAAACTTGGTACAACTCTACAATGCACCCCACTGTGTCTATGTGGTTGTGTTTTCTGTTTAATAACGGCTAAGCGATTTCCTGAATAAGATAGGTTTTTCCGTTAAAGAGTACTTGCTCTCCCACGGGCTTTCCAATGAACAATTTACCAATAGGCGATGCTACGGAGATAGCGAAATAGGTTTTACCCTCTAACTGTAATTGACCTGCGCTGATACTGATGTAAAAACTCCCTTGATTGGTAATAACTAAACTACCATTTCGAGCAGTTTCTGCACCTCCTATGTCTTTTAACGATTGCAGGATAGCCTTTTGCTGTTGTGCATCAGCCAATAACTGCTTGTTGCGGTTAATGTCCTGTTGGGCCATCTCACGACCTGTTTCAAACTTATCTCCTGCGCTACTTTTGGTATCGTCTTGACTGGCTTCTTGGGCTTGCAACAAAGCTTCGTTGGCAGTAGCGATACGCTGTTCTACAAAATTTAGACAAAGCTGATAGAGTTCGTTTTTTAATTGCATCAAGTGGATGGTTGGTGGTTTGGTTTTTTGGTTTTTTGGTTTTTTGGTTGGTTAGTTGTTTGGGAGCTACAGCAAGGGAGAACATCAAATATTCTCCCCAACTGAATGCTACAAAAAGATTGTTATCCTTCTATCCATTTAACCTTATCGGCCATTGGCGTACGGTTAGCTTCACGTTGCTCGGCATTATGGTAACCCATGTAGAACAAGCCATAGCATTTCTCATTTTCGGCCAAGCCTAAAAAATCTCCTAAATGGTCAATCAATGGAGGTGAACTCCAGTAAGCGCCCACATTTAAAGATTCTGCGGTTAAGGCCATGTTTTGTACAGCACAACCTACGGCTGCAATTTCTTCCCAGTTGGGCAGCTTGTCTTCATGAAACTGGATATTGATAGCCAAAATCACTTCAGCTTGCGATGTTTTTTGACCAAAACTGTCGTATTTTTTCTGAAGGAACTTTTCGGCTGGAACTGTTTCTTTATAAATCCTACCCAACTCGGCACCCAATTTAGCTTTACCTTCTTTTCTGATAACGGTGAAGCGCCAAGGTTGCGTTAATTTGTGGGTTGGAGCATAATTGGCACTTTCCAAAATCTGCTCAATTACGGCTGTAGGAATCTCCTGTTGGATGTAACTTTCAGGAAAAATACTTCTCCTGTTTTTTATAATCGTTGATAAAATCTCTGCTTTTGAACTCATTCCCAAAAGTAACATTTAACCGCAGCTTTAATGTTTTGTGTTTGTAAAATTGAAAATCTGGCGATAAAAATAAAATTTATTGTTTATCAATAAATATTTAACTATAATTGCAATATTAATTTTGAATATCATGAAAAATGAAAATTCTATACACAGCCCAGTTTTACCGATACTCAACGTATTGTTCTGGATTGTTTTTATCGGATTATGCTTTAACACGGGCACCATTCTTTTTTCTTTTATCGTTGGCTTAATGGGCAACAGCATCCTTACCGAAAAGCTTTACCTAGAGCTCAATCTCTCGGAATTATACCAACTCGGAACCTTTCATTACCTCAATATTGGTTTGATTTTGGTTATTTCATCTGGCTTAAAAGCCTATATGGCCTATTTAGCGGTTAAAATTTCGATGAAGTTCAATTTAAAACAGCCTTTTAGTCCCAAGATTTGTAAATGGATTGAAAACATTAGTTATTTCGCACTCATGGTGGGCATACTTCAAGTTTGCGCCGAAGCCTATTACAAAGGTTTAATTAAGGAAGGCTTTGTTTTGAATAACCTATCGGGATATTTTGGTGATGGTGGAGAATTCCTATTTTTGGCGGGAATTATTTTTATAATTGCAAAAGTGTTTAAAAGAGGGCTGGAAATTCAGTCTGAAAATGAGTTAACGATTTAGCGTATGCCTATAGTAGTGAATTTAGATGTAATGATGGCGAAGAGAAAAATGTCGTTAAACGAGCTTTCCGAAAAAGTAGACCTTACCCTTTCCAATCTTTCAATTTTAAAAACAGGAAAGGCAAAAGCAGTACGTTTTAGTACTTTAGAAGCCATTTGCAAAGCATTAAACTGCCAGCCAGGAGATATTTTGGAGTACGTAGAAGAGTAATTATTCTAACGTGAATTCGGGTTAAGAAAATACTTTACACACATCATCATCAGACTTTTACAACAAAAAATCAGTTTTCTACTACGATCTACAGTCCAGCCGATTTAAACCATTGTAGATAGCGTTTGCTATGTGTCTATGTGGTTGTATTTTTAACCACATAGACACATAAGAGTGCATGCCAAACAGGTTCCGATTTTAGTAGAACGAAAAGGCTTTGTTAGAGCTGTAGATCATTTAAAATCACAAAATGCTTATCCTAAACTCGCGTTATTTTACCTTAAGCTGCTTTCTGATTTGTTTGGCCTTTGCAAAAAAGGCAATGCTTTCCTTATCCACCAAATAATCCATCGTTTGCAAAAGTTCTTCTTTAATCCATGGATGAATAGTAGTGAAATTGGCCAAAATATTTAGGCAATGCGATTTGATAGCTACAGGCACTTGCTCATCTATTAACCACTGGAAGCTAGTTTCTACCAGCTTCTCCGTATCATAATGCATCAACACTTCCTTTATTTCTGGCAGTGCATTCTTTTTACTTAGCAGTGCCAATATTTTCGAAAAGTGTCTGCGTGCCGATAAGTTATTTTGCTTTGAAAAGCCATCGAGGAAATAGGCGATAAACGGCACAAAGTTCTTCGGATTGTTCTCGTAAATGTTCTCTAAAATCCAAGCTGCCCTAAAAGCAATTTTCTCCTCTGGATGGAAAGTAAGGTCAATCACCTCTTTAATGGCCATCTCATTTTGCATAGAGATAGCGGCCAGTTTGGTGACCTTGCTTTTTTGTAGGGTTGTTTTTATTTCGTTAATCAATTGCTCGTTCATCGCAATAACGAAATTAGCAATTGTAAGCTTGTTGCAGAAAAAGAGTTTTAAAAAAGCAAGTTTCGGATTTAATAAACGACTTACTGTAGGGATATTTGTATAAATTTAAAGCACATGAAAACGCAACAACAGCTTAATTACGAAAGAGTAGCCAAAGCCATTGACTATATCAGTACACATTTTAAAAACCAACCTGATTTAGAGGAAGTAGCCGAAAATGTGAATCTGAGTCCTTTCCACTTTCAACGTTTATTTACCGAATGGGCGGGCACCAGTCCAAAAAAATTCTTGCAGTATGTAAGTGTAAGCTACGCCAAACGTTTATTGCAAACGGAACAGGCCAACTTGTTTGACGTAGCCTTTGAAACGGGACTTTCTGGAACCAGTAGGCTGCATGATTTATTTGTGAATATTGAGGGAATGACTCCTGCAGAATATAAAAACGGCGGTGCCGAACTGGTCATCAACTATAGTTTTACGAGCAGCCATTTTGGAAATTTGCTGGTAGCCTCTACCACTAAGGGAGTTTGCTATATGGCTTTTTACGAAGATGAAAACCAAGCATTAGAGCTATTGAAAGCTAAATTCCCGAATGCGAATTATAAACAGTATTTGGATGCAATGCAGCAAAATGCCTTATTTATTTTCCAGAACGACTGGTCGAAATTAAAAGATGTAAAGCTGCATTTAAAAGGGACTGATTTTCAATTAAAGGTTTGGGAAACGTTACTCAAAATACCTATGGGCAAACTCTCAACCTACGGACAAATTGCCAGCGAACTTGGAAATCCCAACGCTTCAAGAGCAGTAGGAACCGCCATCGGCAGCAATCCCATCGCCTTCCTTATTCCATGTCATCGTGTAATACAAGGCAACGGTTCTTTTAGTGGTTACATGTGGGGCACCACCCGTAAAACGGCCATTATTGGTTGGGAGCAGGCTTTTGTGAAGGAGGAGTTAGGAGTTAGGGATTAGGGATTAGGAGTTAGGGATTAGGAGTTAGGGACTAGGAGCTAGGAGTTAGGGATTTGATAAGTCCGTTAAGTATTTTTGCGATTTCTTCCGATTTTAAAAGAAGTGCTTTAAATCTGATTTCGTCTATATAGTTTAACCGTAAGGCGAGATAAAGCATTGATTTCACTTCACTATTGGATGCTAAAGCGATGTAGGAGAATCTTCTAAATTCTGGATTTGTTCCCCTATCAAATCCTTCAGCAAGATTATTTGAGATGGAAATGCAAGCTCTACAAATTTGGTTCTTAAAGTCCCAATCATTATTTTTAAAATCTTTGTAAATAACCACAGCAAAGTCTTGCGCTTTTTGCCAAGCTATCATATCTTCAAAACATTTAATAGCCATAGATAGTAGTAGTTTATCATAAGTAAAATTGAAAATAACAAATTATGCTGTATTTCCCTAACCCCTAGCAACTAACTCCTATTTACTAATTCCTAGCCCCTAACTCCTAGCTCCTAATTCCTAATGACAGACCTATTCAACAACGAACTTCCTGCTTCAATCAACCTCCTTCCAAAAGAGGGAACAGTGAATTACTATGGCAAAGTTTTCAGTAAAGAAGAAGCTGATTTCTTTTACCATCACCTACTCGAAAATATTGTTTGGGAAAACGACCAAGCGGTAATTTTTGGAAAATTGATTGTTACTAAACGAAAAGTAGCTTGGTATGGTGAAAAACCATTTGAGTACACCTATTCGAACATCACTAAAACTGCCCTCCCTTGGACACCCGAACTTCTTCAACTGAAACAACAGATTGAACTCGTTTCGGGAGAAACCTTTAACTCCTGTTTATTAAACCTTTACCACAATGGTAGCGAAGGAATGGCTTGGCATAGCGATGGAGAAAAAGATTTAAAAAAGAATGGTGCCATTGCCTCAGTAAGCTTTGGCGTGGAACGTAAATTTTCATTCAAGCACAAAATAGACAAAACCAATATCTCGCTTCTTCTGGAACACGGCAGTTTATTGATGATGAAAGGTACTACGCAAACCCATTGGTTACATCGCTTACCTCCCACCAAAAAAGTATTTACACCAAGAATAAATTTAACCTTTAGAACAATTGTAGAGGTTTAGTGATTGCGCAACTTGTTCATCTTTGCCTTTTCACCACTGCTGTAATTGGTTGTTTTAGCATTGCTCTCTTTCTTTTGTTGAAAAGCAGCCTCTCTAAAAGCTTCTTCTTCCGCCTGCTGACGCTCTAGCTCTTTTGCTCGCTTGGTTTTCTGTTTGGTCGCTTTACCCATGTCCTCAATTTTAAGGTCTTCAGGCAATTCCGCATCTTCCAGTTTATGACCAATGGCTTGTTCTATTTTACGAAGTTGAGGCAACTCTAAATCAGTGATAAAATTCAGGGCAACCAAATCCACCTCATCCTTTTTAATGACCCTGTTGATGTAAAGCATCTTGTCTTCAGGCAACTCAAAATGAATGATAAAAGGAATATTGGTCAAACTTGCCTCGTCATAGTTTTCATTGGCTACAATGAGTACACGTGCCTTTTCATTTACTTTAAATGCCTCTAAACTTTCAAAGCCTGCTTCATCAAAAAACAGTGGTTTATAAACAAATATATCTTCGGCTTTGCCATCAAATAAATCTTTTGACAAGGTTTGTGCAGTCAATCGGGTATTGACAAAAACCACCACTTTATCAAACACCTCTGTATCTTTCAACAACAAATTGAGCAAGTTCAGTTTGGTACGGAAATTAGGTACTTGATACAGTAATTGAGTATAGGTTTCCACCTTCGTTTCCGATAGCTCTTCTACCTCTATGGTGGTAGGCATAAACATAAAATCGGCAATCATTTTATCCAATCTGTCGTGCATTACTTCAGTGAATACCAAGTGCTGGCATTTTTGGATACTGTTCGCCAGTTCGTTAATCGGCAATTGCAACCCTTGTTTCACCATATCAGCCGCATCATCAACTACCATCATCTGGATTTTATTGGTATTTAAACCCAGTTTAAGGTAAATAGCCCTAGCTCTAGAAGGGATGGCCACCACGATATCTACCCCATCCGTCAGTTCTTCTACCTGCTCATCAATTGACTGATCAGCATGAATACCCACGATATTGAAAGTACTGTTTTTGTTCAATTGGTTGAAATACTCCAACACCTCTAGCACTTTTTCCTTAGAAGGAACTAAGATAAGTGCCCTTGGCGCATCGCCTCCACCTGTTTTTAAGCGCATTAAAGTAGCCAATACATAAGTGGTTGTTTTACCGCTTCCCTCGGGGCCAATGGCAATAATGTCCTGTCCGCCTAAAATACGGGACATGGTTTTTAATTGCATTTCCTTTGCCGACAAATGACCCAATGCACTCATGGTTGATACCAAAGGCTTACTTAACTTTAACTGCTCTAACGACACGCTTAAAAATTTAATTGAGGGACAAATTTACGGATATTAATTGTTTAACAGAAACGACTTAAAAATGTAGTGTTTGGTTAGGATACTAAACATACCCTTGAGACAGAAGAATAATGCCCCCATTTATGTAATTCTTTGAATGATATTTTAAACATCTAGGGCTTTAGCCAAATTTATTTCAATGGTTGTAGCGTTTTCGAAAATGCGTACGTATAGGTGTCGATTAACTGATTTTATTTACGTTGTACGGATGGTATTTAACATCATTTTGTACAAAAAAAGAGGTATATAGCTTATTTTTATAGCCCTAAGAGGAATTATTTAGCCAAAACAACAGTAGTGCATGCGTGAAAAGCAAGGCCTTAATGAGCTGATATCTTACTGCAAACAGGGAAACCTTCGTTATCAGGAATTGCTGTATAAACAGTTCTATGGCTACGCTTTGGGTATTTGCATTCGTTATTTGAATAACCGAGACGATGCTTTGGAAGCGGCAAATGATAGTTTCATCAAAGTATTCAAATCCATAGGTAGTTTCAACGAAGAAAATGATTTCAAACCTTGGTTCAGAAAGATTTTGGTGAATACTTCCTTAGACCATAAAAGAAAATCGATGCGTTTTAGCGAAGCTTTGGAGCTTACAGACACTATTCCGCAAAGCATCCATACCTCTGTGATTGACAAACTTAGCGCTCAAGATATTTTAGCACTAATGAAACACCTGAACGAATTGCAGCGTACCGTTTTTAACCTTTACGAAATTGACGGCTACTCGCATAAAGAAATAGGCAACATGCTTAACATCCCTGAAAGTTCTTCGAGAACGTATTTAACCAGGGCAAAGCAGGCTTTACAACAATTATTGGCAACCCACTCCATTTACACAAGATAAAAGAGCGATGAAAGCGAGTGACGAAGAACTAATAGAACAAATAAAAGTCGTATTCGACGATTACGACGACGGTCTGAGCGAACAGGGCTGGGCCGACTTACGCAAAAAATTCCCAGAAAAG
>NZ_JAELTX010000526.1 GCF_016429065.1 Pedobacter sp. ASV17 | reverse complement strand
GCATAATCTGGGTGAAGCGTGCAATCTCGGCGTCGGCGCCGTCGATGATATTGCCGGCACGGTCGTACTGGACCTGCGTGAACATTTGCGTCTGCTCGCTGAGGTAGCGGATATTTTGCTCGATGGAAGCCATCAGCCGGTCAATGTAACGACCTAATGCCGTCAGCGATGAGCTGTCGAGCATCAGCAGGCCTTGGCTGCTAGCTCTACTAGCTGCGCGCGAGCTGTTGGATCCCGCGAGAGCGGCTTGACCCTGCCGAAGAAGCTGTACTTCCTCGGCCGTCAGACCGAGCTGCGTATCCGGGACGGCGTTGACCGACATGACGGCGGGAACGAGAGATCTTGCTGAACCTTGCTAGGTACTGCGTCTTGCGGCGCGCGCGCGGCAGCTGCAAACCCGGTATTTCGACAACCACTTGCTCCTCCAAC
>NZ_JAELTX010000525.1 GCF_016429065.1 Pedobacter sp. ASV17 | reverse complement strand
ACATGAAGGAAACAGAAGAGGAGGCAGACGCAGACGCCGAACAGTGCCCGCGCGGCTCTGACCGCCGCCCCTGTAAAGTCTCGAAAAGCACCTTGTTAATAAGAGTCAGTCGTCATTTGAAGCCGCGTGACCTGTATACCTTGCACATGTCCACCATCGCGGACCACTGATTAGTAGGGCATAACTTGACACGACTCTGCCATGCCTTGTCAAAACGTCAGACGGGTCCGTTGGGACGTCACGAGGCGGTTGCTTACACCACCCCCAACTAGCCGCTTCTTCGGAAACAACAGCCACGGCTCTTCGTCCTTCCCCCAACCGCGTCTCATGGTTAGCTTAGATCGTGACCGTGACCGTCTTTTTTGTAGAAGAAAGGCATTTCGTCATGGTACAGCTAATACTCTCGAGTCCTCTTCTACTCTGCTGACC
>NZ_JAELTX010000524.1 GCF_016429065.1 Pedobacter sp. ASV17 | reverse complement strand
AGCTTGGATAAATATTTAAGTGCTTCTAACGGAGAAGTAGCATATACAGGTGACCGTAAAGGTGTGTCTCTTGATGGTGGAAAAGTTAATGTAAAGGCACCTAAAAATGGAGATAACGCGTATTTAACAATTGATCACCGTGTCCAAAGTTATTTAGAAGACGCGATGAAAGCAGCAAGTAAGCAATATGAACCAGAAAGTTTAATAGGGATTGTTGCAGATCCGAAAACTGGAAAAATATTAGCGACGTCTACTAAACCTAGTTATGACCCTAATGATCGTCAAATTAAATATTTCTTCAATGACGCAATTGCCAATGCATTTGAACCTGGATCAACAATGAAAATTTTCACGTTAGCGGCAGCTATTAATGAAGGTGTGTACAAAGGGCAAGATTATTATCAGTCCGGGACATATCAAGTCGGAAAT
>NZ_JAELTX010000523.1 GCF_016429065.1 Pedobacter sp. ASV17 | reverse complement strand
GTTCAAGTACTTTCAAATAATTTTTTTCTTCTCTAAATGGCTATATGACGTGCCGTGTAGTATGAAACTGTTTTTACGCTACACAGTGACCGTGTATTCCGATTACTTGCGCCTCTCGGATACGAACCCACCACTTTTCTCACCATCTATCACCTCACATCCTCCTCCTCCGCCTCTTCCCCCTTCACTGTCAGACTTTTCCTTGCGCATTCTACCAGAAAGCCAATTCCATGCTTGCACCATCTTCTCCACTAGAGACAAAAGCAGAGGCGCGATAGGCTCAGCCAGAAACAGCGTAGCAAACACCATTGCCAGCGTCAACGCGGCAAACGTTCCGTCATCACTCAGCACATCCCTATCCACCGTCACAGGCGTCGACACAAGCAGCATTCCCAGGATATTGATAGACACCATATTTGTAAATAGGCGC
>NZ_JAELTX010000522.1 GCF_016429065.1 Pedobacter sp. ASV17 | reverse complement strand
GTTTGGTGTCGTTGCCGCCCGCAATGTTTATGCGTCCTTGACATGCAGCAGCCCTATGCAGGTCTGCGTATGTATGGTGGACTGAATTTCCAAGGCTAGATTTAATTTTTCTTCTTTTTTATCTGATTTAACACTTTGCTTATGTGAACTGTGTGATTCATGTGTCGTTAAAAGCCGTTTCCGAGCTTCTGCGTATCTCTTACTTGTAGTATATGTGATTGTTGTGGAGGGGACATTGTTCGGCGTCCGCGGGGAGAATCGAGTGGCTGAACAGCACCTTTACATGTCGACATTGTGTTACCTCCATGCCTTTGCCAATAGACGGTGTTACCTCCATGGTCTTTGCCGATTTTCGTAGTTCTGACAGACAACTACTTGCAGCCCGCAAAGAAAGATACTGAAAAAAAAATATGAGTTTCATCATAAATCA
>NZ_JAELTX010000521.1 GCF_016429065.1 Pedobacter sp. ASV17 | reverse complement strand
AGGCTAGCCACTGCGTACAACCACACAACACCTGGCCTTTCTTGCTAAACTTCCCCGACCTCGCTCGTATCCTCCCCATCTCGACTTTCTTGAACCGTCGCCGTCGACTAGCAACCAGGCCCAGGAGGCCACTGCTGAATCATGCAACTCACGCTGCTCCAAACACGACTTGCTGCATCCCTTGCAGCGTCAATTGTCGTGTTTATACTATATCTACTCTTGATTTCGCCAAACGGGGCCTTGGCTGCCGATATTCAAGATGTCCTTCCCATTGACAAAACGCTGGAATACGCACCGGAGCTGCAGTTCGAAGAGACTTACGAACCGGAATTCGCACATTTTGGTAGAAGCATTATCGGCCGCGCCCCGCGCGACATTATCCCGCTAAAAAGTAATAAATTCGAGGCCTTGAACGTGGATCCGGGCTCGAC
>NZ_JAELTX010000520.1 GCF_016429065.1 Pedobacter sp. ASV17 | reverse complement strand
CCTATAAGGGTGCCCATTTTGCGAACAAACTTGTCGCCAGTCCAACCTTGCGTCGCGGCTCATCAGCAATTTCCTTTGTTGTACTTGTACTGATGTTATGATGAACTTACCGCCGATAAAGCAACCCCACATTCCGCCAAAGTAATATGCTGCCGCCAGGCCGCCTTGTTTGGTTGGGTCTGTTACGACATCGCCGTGGCCAATTTTAGCCATGCTTATGAAGCCACTTGTGCTGCTGAGGGTGCCATATACGCCTTGATTGTACCCTAATAAACAAAGAAAGATTAGATCAGCCAAAACACCATATGCAGGGACGGCGCTGTACCTTCAAAGATCAACCCAACAGCAGAGACCAAATTGATCAAAAATAATAAGGCCTTTCCAGGCACACGTTGCCAGAGAGCAGATAAAGCCATCGTTGAGGATAATAC
>NZ_JAELTX010000519.1 GCF_016429065.1 Pedobacter sp. ASV17 | reverse complement strand
ATATTATTAGGGGTAAATTATATCCTACAGTCAGCTTAAAACGGCCGGGCGAGCATATTCTGGCCAACTTTGGACAAACTCCCTTTGTGTACAACATTGACGACATGATGAAGGTAGGCAAGCTCTGCTGACTTGTCCGAACAAGCACTGACTTTTTTTGGTAGGAACAACATGACAAGATTCAAAGAAGCATTGATCTGGCAGATACTTCACGTCTTGAGCCTGGCATGGCCGAGACAGATCTAATCCAAGCGCTGGTGATGCAATTTTTGCAGCACGACGGCTATGTAGAAACGGCACGAGCCTTTGCCAAAGACCTCAAATTACAAAACGAGGCTCTTACCGTTAACGCGCAGCCCAAAGCTTCCGCTATTAATATTCGGGACGACGAGGACGCCGATAATAGACAACGTGAGTTTGCTTCTACAGGC
>NZ_JAELTX010000518.1 GCF_016429065.1 Pedobacter sp. ASV17 | reverse complement strand
CCGGATTACCTCTGCAGAGAGTGTCTATTCGTGCAGCTCAGACAATGAAACCATTTTACCAGCAAGTGGCGGGGCAAGTGGGTTCGGCTCTCCCGAAGCCGGTAAAAATCAGGACCGTGAAGCATCTTATTTAAGATTGGACAATGGAAGTGATGGCTCACCGCTGAGGCAAGTCCATCAACGCGAAGTCTCGTCTGCTAGCTCCGTGGAGTGGAAGACGTGGCTCAGCGCCAAAGTATCAAAATTAAAAGCAAGCACAGCCTCCAAGGACTTTGCAGAAACTACAGGATAGAATCCGTGGATATCTATTGGCCATGTCCGTGAACAGGCAGAGATTGAAGCGTTATCTGGTCAATCGAGACTGTCTAGTCGAGTGAGCATGGGGTCTTTTGAAAACGCTGAAAACGCTGGATCAAAGCACACTGTCCTCC
>NZ_JAELTX010000517.1 GCF_016429065.1 Pedobacter sp. ASV17 | reverse complement strand
GGATTGTTCAAGTTGGCAAGTTGTCGTTGATATGGACAAAACAAACCCAAACACAAAGATAGCGAAGGATCAAAAGGGTAGGATGCAAGAGATGGTTAAATAAGAAAACAAAGAGAGAGCGTTCACAACGGGGACGAGGTCAGCCCAAAGGGTGCATGCAGCTGAACGGCAGACGGTGCCATGGGCCTCCGATGCGCCGACTACGCCGCCCTAAACTGGCCTCGTGCCTAAGGCGAACGATCCAGTCACAGAAAAAGGAGTGACTATACGTAATTCGCTTTCACGCTACCCAAACCAATTTTTTAGCATTCACAAGTTCGCTACTATTTTCTTACTCTTTTGGGCCTTGCATGGAGCCCTGCCGCACATCAAGCGTAACTAGCGCGGACTCTCCGAGATGCCGAGCCGGCCAATCGTAGCGAGGGCGGAAT
>NZ_JAELTX010000053.1 GCF_016429065.1 Pedobacter sp. ASV17 | reverse complement strand
GATCCCAAATCGCTTTCTATATTAGCGTTCCAGTTCAGTACGTTTTGCTGATTTCCTTTTGTCGCTACCAAACCTGCTGGCAAAACTGGAGCAGTATGGTCGATGATGTAAACCTCTCCACTGTTGAAAGCTGTTTGCACATTGGGTACTACCCCAGTAATATTGGTAAAATCAAGCCTCAGGCTACCATCTCCAACGATACCCGTTACAGGGACATCCCACGTGGTTCCAGCACCTGTTGGTGTACCTATACTTGCGCCAGTAACACCCGTCGAAACCAAAGTGAAGTCGGTTGCATCTACCCCTGTAACAGGCGCTGTAAATACCACACGATAATTAACCGAAGCTGCATTTGTAGGTGATGTATTTAACCTGGAAATGGAAACAACTGGATTAGGCAAGATAGTTACCGTTACCCCCAAACGAGAAGTACTTTCGCAATTGCCAATAGTTTGTGTAACATAATAGGTAGTACCATTAACCAATGCTGTAGTTGAAGGCAACAGGTTGCCCGCAGCGGATGCATCGTACCATTTGAGATTGGTTCCGGTAATCTGTAAATCGGCCAATGTGCCCGATACATAAATATTTTGTGCCGTTAGCCCTGTAGGCAAAGCTGCTGGAGGATTTACGGTATACGTAATTTCGATCAATCCATCTGTAAATGCAGAAACATCGATTGAGGTATTGGTAAATGCGGCATCGATATAGTTAGAACCACCAGCGCCACCGCCTCCACCGCCCGAGGACAATACTTGACAGGCAACATTGCTACCAGAACCACCGGCACCGCCGCCACCACCTAAATAACCGCCGCCACCACCACCGCCGCCAACTCCACTTAATCCAACAGAATAACAAAGGTTGTTGCCACCACTGCCTACGCCTCCATAGCCACCAGTTCCTACCGAACCTGCAGCTCCATCAAAACCCACATATCCTGCATGGCATCCTATTTCGCTATGTACACCACCCGCCTCCAGGCCACCAACCAAACCACCGCCACCACCGCCACCGCCGCCGCCTGTCGCATCAACCCCGTTTGCACCTGGTAAACCACCGCTGCCACCATTCCCCCCGTTAAAGCTGTTTTGATGACAACCCGCATTGCCACCGCCACCACCGCCACCAGCCACAATGATCCTGTCAGACATATTAGTACCATTTAGCCTTACATCGCTGGCACCACCACCGGCACCACCACCCTGGCCGGCCGTATTGCCACTGCCTCCACCGTTGTAACCACCATTAGCACCATTGGCCGCCCCACCTACGAAAAGTGTAAAGGTTTGACCCGGCGTAACTGGAAAAGTCCCTTTTACCTTTGCCCCAAGACCACCATATCCGCCTCGAGCACCTAAAGAAGAACCACCGCCGTCCGCCCCCTTGCCACCGTAAACGGTAATGGTAATTTCCGATACACAACTGGGCACCACAAATGTTTGCTGGCTGCCAGAATAGTTAAATGTTTGAGTAGTCTGCGCTCTTGAGCTTAAGCCAAACAAAAGCAATAAAAGAAATAGAGGATTAACAAGTAAATTTTTCTTCATAAACAATTAAGCTGTAGGTTTAGACTATTGTGTAAATCTAGAATACCAAGCTATGACAACCAAAATTTAGGGGTGGACAAAAAGGTGGACAATTATGGGGGAGTTATTAGTGGTTAGAAGTTAGGTATTAGTAGCAATTTTGTACAGAAAATAAAACTTTTCAACTTTAAACTTTAAACTATTACCCTTAACACTTTTTAACAGAATATCTTTTCAGCTGGATTAAACCTCTCGCCAGTTTTATGCTCCAAAGAAAAAACAAAAACAATAATTCTAAACACATGAAAAAATTGATGATGATTTGCGGGCTATTATTTGGTATGGTAGCATTTGCACAAGCACAACAAGAAGGTGGTCGTCCAGGTGGTCCAGGGGGCCGTATGGGTGCAAACCCAGAAGCTAGAGTAAAACAGTTAGATGAAAAACTTAAACTTTCTGACGACCAAAAAGCAAAATTGACTACCATTTTTACCGAGCAAGGTGAAGCACAAAAAAAATTACGTGAAGAAGCAGGTGGCGACAGACAAGCCATGATGGAGAAAATGCAGAAAATGAGAGCTGACCTTGAAACCAAAGTAAGTTCAGTTTTAAATGACGAGCAAAAGAAAACCTATAAAGCAATGCTAGACGAGCAAAAAGCTGAAATGGAAAAAAGAATGAAAGAACGCCAAGGCGGAAACTAATTTCAACCAACCACAACATACAACGAAAGCGACCAAGTGTCGCTTTTGTTGTATAGTGACGTTTAGTAATGCTAAGCTCAAAATTTGAATTTAACAATGGGTTGCTTTTTTATTTCTAAATTTGGGCCATAATCATCACACATGCTTCAACTTACTGCACCAATTATACTTGCATCTAAATCGCCACGAAGACAAGAGCTCCTACGTTTAATGGGCTTAGATTTTTCCGTTGAACTAAAGGATGTTGACGAAAGCTATCCTGATACTTTAAGCGCTCCCGAGATTGCGGTCTACATTGCTGAAAAGAAAGCTAAAGCATTTATTGGTGATGCTAACCATATCGTGATTACTGCTGATACTATTGTTGCCATTAACGGAGAGATATTGGGCAAACCCAAGGACCATGCCGAAGCACAAGAAATGCTGGCTAAACTATCTGGCAGTAGCCACGAGGTTTACACGGGGGTAAGCATCAACCATCAAGGTAGCATTACTTCATTTTATGACAAGACCACCGTGTTTTGCAGAGAACTGAACCATGAAGAAATCAACTACTATATTGACCATTACCAGCCTTTTGATAAAGCAGGTAGCTACGGCATCCAAGATTGGTTTGGCCTTACTGTGGTACAACGCATAGAAGGTTCCTATACCAATGTGATGGGACTTCCTACGGAAAAGCTGTATGGTTATTTGGTTGGTTAGTTTTTTGGTTGTTTGGGTTGCGGGTTAGGAGTTGCGAGTTATGAGTTATAGGTTATGAGTTATGGGTTAAGACCCTTCGTTACACTCTGGGTGACAAATAAGGCTAATTGAATTAACGGTAACAAAAAGATTATGGGCAAAAGACGACAGTGCTTAAAACGACCATCACCTTTTACCCATTCCTACTAGCTCCTAATCCCGAAGGGTTGGGACTACGCCCACTAATCACTAACCACTAGTCCCTAATTCCTAGCTCCTCTAGTGCTCATGTCCTCCCGCATTGCTTAGCTTAGCATTCACAAAAAAGGCTCCCTTCACCACAACCATACTGTTTTTAGAGATTTCGTTCAAGAAGGTTACGGCTGTATATCCCATATCAGATACGCCCTTAAGCACCTCTACCCTTTCAAAATTCAAATTAGGCTTACTTTCTTTTTTAGGCTTTTCCTCTTTTTCGTCATGGATGTGACCTTTCTCCTCTTCATGTTTTTCACCTTCTTTATTGGTTTGTAAAAACACATAATACTTTCCATCAGCCGCAACAATGGCGTCATTAGGTACGGCAGGAGTCATTACATTATTAAGGCTTACAATTCCCGTGATGTTCATTCCGTCAATAAGCCCCTGCTTGTTGCCATTTACCTTACAATGTACGGCAATGGTTTTGCTATCATTCTCAAATGATGAACCTATGCTAAACACCGTAGCATCATATTCGGTAGTAGGATTATTAGTGAGCGTAAAATGGATGGTCTGCCCTACTTTCACCTGTGGCAAATCCTTTTCGAACACCTGCAAATCCAAATGCAGGGAACTATTGTCTACTACTTCTATTACTGGCGAAGAAACATCCACATAGCTGCCTATCTTGGCAAAAACATTACTTACCGTACCACTCAACGGACTAGCCACCACTAAAGCCGATTTAAGGTTACCGTTACTTACGGAGTTTGGATTGATCCCCATCAAAGTAAGCTGTTGGTGTAGCGATGCCCTACGGGTACGCAAGGTATTTAATTCTGTAGTGGCATTCTCTAAGTTTTTACCCGCACCAGCATTCCCTTGGTTCAACGTTTTTTGACGTTGCAGTTCCTGCTCGGCCAAAATAATTCTGCTGCCCACGGTTAAATACTCTTCTTGTAATTGTATAAACTGTGGATTAGTGATCGAAGCAATCACTTGCCCTTTTCTCACATAATCACCAATTTGAACGTTGAGCGATTTAACCACTCCACCATACAAAGAAGTAGCATTCGCTTTGTTATTGTTAGGTACACTCAACATCCCATTGGCCCTAATGGTAGCCGTAAGCTCCTTTCGCTCAATGGGTGCCCATTGTACCCCAACGGTTTCTATTTGCTCTTGGGTAAGTGTGGCAATACTTCCACTTTCCTCTTCATGGGCCTCTGTTGTTTTGGCCACCTCCGTGTTTTCCTTATTTGAGCTATCCGTTTGTTTGTCACTATTGCAGGCCGTAAAAATGGCTAACACTGCAAGGACAAACCAAATTTTGTTTCTATTGATTTCGAATTTCATGGTGATTCGTTATTGATTAATGATGGAATAGATGTTAATGACTGATTGGTTGACTTGCTGGATACTTTTGAGGTAGTTCAACTGGATATCCGTAGCCGTTTGCAAAGCATAAAGATATTCCAGATAGCTTGCATCGCCCGTTTTATAACCCAACTGCGCTGCCGAAAGGATCTCTTTGGCATTAGGCAAAGCATCCTTCACGAAATATTGATATTGCTTCATATCCTGCTGATATTGCAGCAGTGCATTTTGCATTTGCGCCATTAAGTTTCGCTGCTGCTGTTGCGCATTGGCCTCAGCCGCCTGTTGCCTATAATCCAATGAACGTACTCTAGCCTTATTGGCACCAAAGGTTAAAGGAATGGCCAAACCTATGTTTACCGAACTAAACCTGTTACCTCCGCCAAAGTACTTCTCTGTACCGTTTATGTTTTGAAAACCGATTAAAGATTGGTTCACATAACCCAAGGTGATATCGGGCAGGGTTTGCGACCTTTCTACCTTTTTACTCTGGGCGGCGATCAACGCATCCTGATAAAATGATTGCACCGCAGGATGATTGGCTACCGCAGCACTATCCAACAAATTATTAATTTGTAATGGGACGAAAGTACTTTGACTGACTAACGTAAAATCCTCTTTAGTATTTAACAAAGCGGCTAAACTGCTATGGGCATTGGCCAGATATACTTCATTTTGCTTTAAAAGGAGATTAATTTCGCCCTGTTTAGCTTGTGCCGTACTTACGTCAACCTTTTTGGTATCCCCAGTTTTATACCTTAATTGGGCAATCTTTATAAAATCACTGTAAAGACTATCCAACTGTTTTAATTGTTGGTGATTGTGCTGTAAGTACAAGATCTGATAATAGTAGCTGCGCACTTGGTTCTTCAATTCCAACACGGTAAGTTCCTTTTGTAGCTGCTTACCTTTTATTTCGGCATTAATCAATTGCTTCCTCGCCCCAAATAGCGTTGGGAAAGGAATGGTTTGGGATACTTGGTACGATTGATCGAATTGGGTGCTATTGTATTGTCCCAACTGTGTATTCAAATCAAGTTTGGGCAGTTCTCCCGCTGTTTTCTTTAAAGATTGACTGGCTTTAACCTCCAAGTCCCCTGCTTTAACTCCCAAATTATTATCTATCGCCATTTGTATGGCTTGATCAATATTTAGCTGTTTCTTACTTTGGGCGCTAGCGCTGATGCTAACGGCAAACAAGCACAGAAAAGAGAGGATTGGCAATGGTTTTAAAGACCACTTTCTTATATTATTTTTTAAGATCTCATTCATCTGTTTATGATTTTCGTTTTTCAAGATTTAATATTTTTCAGAGATGATAGTAGTGTAGGGATCAGTTGTTTTTTGCTGTTTTATTGAAAATCATATACAGCAAAGGCAATACAAATAGCGTAAGGAAGGTGGCCGTAATTAAACCTCCTATTACCACGGTAGCTAACGGCTTTTGCACTTCGGCTCCCGCACTGCTGCTTAAAGCCATGGGCAAAAAGCCCAAACTTGCTACGGTAGCGGTCATGAGTACAGGGCGTAAACGGATTTTAGTTCCCTCCAATACCCTATCGAACATATTTTTCCAGCCCTCTTTCTGTAATTGATTAAATGTGCCAATCATTACAATGCCGTTGAGTACCGCTACTCCAAAAAGGGCGATAAAACCAATACCTGCACTGATACTGAAAGGCATTCCACGGAGCATCAGCGCAAACACACCGCCAATAGCGCTCATTGGGATGGCCGTAAATATCAAGGCTGCTTGCTTAAATGAATGGAACGTAAAATAAAGCAGTACAAAAATGAGCAATAGCGAAATTGGCACGGCAATCATCAACCTGTTGCTGGCCTCCTTCAGATTTTCAAACTGACCGCCATAGGTAAAATAATAGCCTGTTGGCAATTTTACTTGCTGGCTAAGCTTTTGCTGGATATCTTCCACCACGCTTTGTACATCTCTGCCCGATACGTTGAAACCAATTACAATTCTACGTTTTCCAGCTTCTCTACTGATTTGAGCAGGGCCTAATTTATATTCCACCGTAGCCACTTGCGATAAAGGAATTTGATTTCCTGTTGCCGTAGCAATCATGAGGTTGCTTACATCATCAATACTCCCACGATGAGCACTGTCCAAACGAACCACCAAATCAAAACGTCTTTCATTTTCAAACACCACGCCAGCACTCTTGCCAGCAAAGGCAGTACTTAACACATCATTTACATCTTGTACGTTTAATCCGTAGTTGGCAATTCTTGTGCGGTCGTAGGTCACATTTATCTGAGGCAAACCACTTACACGCTCCACTTGGGGCGATGTGGCTCCATTCACACTTTGTATCACTTTGCTCACCTGATTGGCATAAACGGCAAGGGTATCAAGGTTTTCACCAAATATTTTCACCGCAACATCTTGCCTAATCCCCGTCATCAGCTCGTTAAAGCGCATTTGTATGGGCTGGTTCTTTTCAAAAAACACTCCAGGTATGGCTTCCAACTTTTCATTGATGGCATCTGCCAATTCTTCATAGCTCCTATCACTTTTCCATTCCTTCTTGGGCTTTAGCAAAATCATCAAATCGGTAGCTTCTGGAGGCATGGGATCGGTAGGTACTTCTGCAGCTCCCGTTTTGCCCACTACCATTTTCACCTCGTCAAATTGTTTGATGATTCTTGAGGCTTGCATAGACGTTTCAATACTTTGGCTCAACGAACTTCCCTGTGGCAAAATACAGTGAAAAGCAAAATCTCCTTCCTGTAGTTGAGGAATAAACTCGCCACCCATGTTTTTAAACAGGAAAAGACAAAAGACAAAAACCGCTACTGTAGCCCCAATGAGCCAATATTTAATTTTGATGGCTTTTTTAAGCAATGGCTGATATCGGTTTTGTAGCCAGGTCATCATTCTATCAGAGAAGGTTGCTTTATGCGATGCTTTTTTGGAAAGGAATAAAGCACACATCATAGGAATGTAGGTAAGCGATAAGATAAGCGCACCAAAAATGGCAAAGCTTACGGTTTGCGCCATAGGGCGGAACATTTTTCCTTCAATACCGACCAAAGTGAGGATAGGAATGTATACAATAAGGATAATGATTTCGCCAAATGCGGCACTGCTACGAATTTTGGAGGCAGATTCGAATACCTCTTGGTCCATTTCCTGCTGGGTAAGCTTATTTACCGACTTTCGAAGTCCCAAATGATGCAGAGTGGCTTCTACGATAATCACCGCCCCATCCACAATCAATCCAAAATCAATGGCTCCCAAACTCATCAGATTGGCACTTACACCAAACACGTTCATGAGTCCCAGAGCAAACAACATTGAGAGTGGAATGGCCGAGGCAACGATAAGCCCTGCCCTTAAATTACCGAGAAATAGTACCAGCACGAAAATCACAATCAGCGCACCTTCTATGAGGTTCTTTTCTACGGTGCTAATGGCCCTGCCTACTAAATCAGTACGGTCTAAATAAGGTTCAATAACAATATCCTCTGGCAAAGATTTTTGGATGATGGGTAGTTTCTCCTTGATCCGTTTCACCACTTCGTTACTATTCTCGCCTTTCAGCATCATCACTACACCACCCACGGCATCAATCTCGCCATTATAGGTCATGGCACCATACCTAATGGCATTTCCAAAACGCACTTCGGCCACGTCCTTGATAAAGATTGGGACGCTACCTGTTTCGTTTTTAACGCTGATGTTTTTTACATCTTCCAACGAAGTGACCAAACCTATTCCCCTAATGAAATAGGCATTTGGCTTTTTATCAATATACGCGCCACCCGTATTTTGGTTATTTTTTTCGAGGGCATTAAACACCTCCGAAACGCTAATTCCCATTGCTCTCAAACGATTGGGATTAACGGCTACCTCATATTGTTTGAGCTGACCACCAAAACTATTCACTTCGGCGATGCCTGGTGTCCCGTAAAGTTGACGGGCCACAATCCAATCCTGCATGGTGCGAAGGGCTTTGGCGTCATATTTCTTCTCACTCCCTTTTCTAGGGTGGATGATATACTGATACACCTCGCCCAATCCAGTACTTACTGGCGCAAGCTCGGGCGTACCAATGCCTTTAGGAATCTTTTCGTATGCCTCTTTCAGCTTTTCATTGATGAGCTGTCGTGCAAAATAAATATCCACATCATCTTTAAATACCACCGTAATTACGGAAAGTCCAAACCTCGATATGCTTCTGGTTTCTTCTAAATTGGGAATATTGGCAATACTTTGTTCTATGGGAAAGGTCACCAACTGCTCTACCTCTTGTCCTGCCAAAGTGGGACAAACGGTAATAATCTGCACCTGATTATTGGTAATATCAGGCACAGCGTCGATAGGTAGTTTGGTGGCGCTCCAAACTCCCCATATCACTAATAACAAGGTCATTGCGCCAATTACAAGCTTGTTCTTTATGCTAAATTTTATAATATTGTCTAACACGGTAATGTCGTTTAATTTTTTTTAAAGTATGGACAGGCCACTATCAAATAGCAGCGATGGATAACCTTAAATAAGCTTTGAGATTTTGTGAGCTAAGCACCGTAGGAGACTATACAGCAGTTTGTAGCCACAGACAGACTCTTAGTTTCATCATTGGACAAAACCAACAGCCTTGCCTAGGTCAAATCAACCAAAAGCACGGGTTATCTAAAAAAAATTAAGCGGCAAGTTTGGGTGGGTTCCAAATGTTTCCGTAGTAGTTGGAAACTAATTGATGGTTACGTAAGGTGATTTTCTTTTCAGCAAAGGCCACCTTAGGCTGCGCAACTTCTAGGAGTTTAAAATCAAAAGAGGCAAAGCTTACACTGCAGCAACTGCAATAGCAAAAAGGAGCGCAGTTATCGTCCTTGTCTTTTTCGTGGCTATGCGCCTTAACGGTTTCTACTTTAGGGCCATTATCTTTACATTGGTTGCTCGCATCGCTACAAGGCAACGAAGCAAGCGCCAACAAATAAACAGCCCATATGGTAAGCAACCATTTCATTATAACACAAATATAAATTATTTTATGGCTTCAGTACTTCTTTTTTGACACTGAAAAGTAAAAGTACCGAACCTATTGCCAAAAGAATCCATCCCCATTGGAAATGAATAGTCTTGCCCAAAAGGTTATCAGCAAACTTAAGGTTAAAGTAATGAGTTGATTTAAAATATACGGCAGCAGCCATGAGCAAAATCCAAACAAATAACACCCTAGTGAGCAATCGATAAGCTTTAAGTTGTCTCACAAAAAAGCATAATGCCGTTATGGCAACAATTGCATAAGTAATTAAAAAGAGACGGGGATCTGTTTTGTATAATCCCCAAGTTACCAAATTAAAAAGAATTTTAACTTGTAACATAGGGCAAAAAGCTGCAGCAAACAGTATGATTAATCCTAAAAGGGCTATTGGTTTATTTACAATTAGCATATTGATTTATTCTAAGCCGCTAACTTAAAAAAATAGATTGAGTTTTGTCTTTGTAATTAACAATTTTTGGTGCCCATTTTTTAATGACCTCTTCTATTTCGGCAGGTTTAAATGGTTTGGCAATAAAATCCTGCATGCCAGCTTCCAAGCATTTATCCTTACCATCGCCAAGGGCGTTGGCTGTTAAGGCGATCACTACTGGATACTCATATATACGATAGTGTTTTCTGATTTCGGTAGTAGCTACCGTACCATCCATAATAGGCATTTGCATGTCCATAAAAATCAGGTCAAACTCGTTTTGCTTCACCAGTTCAACGGCCAATTGTCCATTAGATGCTTTTTTACACTCATACCCCAGCTTGCTCAATGTTTTAGTGATGAGCATAAGATTGATTTCATTATCATCAACCACTAGGATATTTAACGGATATAAGGTAGACAGTGCTACATCCAAGGCAGATGGTGTACCCGCCGCTGATTTAGTTTTTTGTCCGCCACTCATTTCTTTAGTGACGATAAAGAAAGTAAAAATAGAACCTTTTCCAACGATACTATCCACCTTCACCTTGCCTTCCATCATAGAAATAAGGTTATAGGCAATATTAAGTCCCAAACCTGTACCGCCATATTTTCTAACGGTAGTATGATCTACCTGTACAAAAGGTTTAAAAAGGAGTTTGATGCGATCTTCGGCAATACCAATACCCGTATCCTTAACAATAAAACCTAAGCGCATAAAGCCGCTTTCATCCTTGTCTATTACCTTACATTCTAAAGTAATATTACCCTCTGTTGTAAATTTCACCGCATTGCCCAAAAAGTTAAGCAGTACTTGCTTTAGGCGTATTTGATCGATATAAACAAATTGAGGAACACTCTCGTCTATCCAGTAGTCGATCTTTAATTGTTCAGAAGTTTTTTTGGGAAGAATGGCAAATGTTTGAGCAATCAGCTCACGAATATCGGTAGTGGTTTTATCCAATTGTACCTTCCCTGATTCTATCCTAGAGAAGTCCAGCACATCATTTACAATACGTAACAACGACTCGGCACTATTGTGAATGGTTTTGGCATATTCTTTTTGCTCTTCATTTAAAGAACCTTCCATCAACAGATTTGACATGCCCAGTACGCCATTCATCGGGGTTCTGATTTCATGGCTAATCATTGCCAAGTATTCTGATTTGGCATTATTTGCCGATTGGGCGGCGAGCTTGGCGTTATGAATTTCCTTAGCGTGTGCCATTTGCTTTTGCAACGATTTTTGCGAACGGAAATAAAGGATAATGTTCATGATCATGACCAAAATCCCCACGCTTACTACTAAGAAACCTAAGTTCGCATAAAAACCATCATTTTGTGCAATCCTTGTTTTTAACTCATCCCTTTCTTTTTTAATGAGCCTATTCAACAAAGGATGTGTTGCCCCCGCCGCTTTGTTAGTTTCTCCTAAAACATTACCTGTTTGCGCCAATTGGCTGTTATAAAAACGGATTTCTGTTTCTAAACTATTGAGTACGGCATTAGCCTGCGCCCTGTTATTTGATTCATCGTCTTGAGACAATACCTCCAGCACTTCCTTTTCTTTTCCTAAGCTGGTGAGGTGAGCACTTAAACTATCCGCTTGGGCCGAGTCGGCATTGAGCAGGTTCACATAAGCATAATTGGCATTTTGCAATACACCGCTAAGTGATACCAATTGATCTACAATGTGTTGTTTTTGTCTAAAGTAAGCTGTGTTTTCCTTATTATAAGAAAACAGTGAAATACCCCCGCCTATGATAGCGAGGATAAGTAACAACTTAACCATAAAGTTGACAAATAATTTCTTCGACGCAGGCAGACTCATAATTTTATCAAACTTTACAGGTTTTATTTGGCTTTACCCCTTGGTATTGATGCCCATCTTGTCTGCAAAATGTGCACAATAATCCCTAAGGTCTTCAACAATGTTTTTTTCGCCTGTAGCTCTTAAAAAACTATCGCCCATGGTTTGTAAAGTTTCATAAAAGAAACGCTTCATCTCGTCAACTGGCATGTCTTTAGTCCATAAATCTATTCTCATTGAGTTTTTATAGTTATGGTCCCAAAGTGCCAACATCATTGATTTTGCCACCATTTGGTCTTTGTTTTCAGAGTCTGTAGATTCCCAAAGGATATTTTCGGGAACATTTTTCTCATCTAACTCTACGGTAATCTTTATTTCTGCTTTTTTCATTTCTTTGTCTTTCTATCTCTTAATGTTCGTTATCCGAAAACACTTATTTTTAAAACCAAGACGAATATGGCAGTTAAGACTACAAGCACAAGTTGTACTAGCCAAAGTCTTGCCAAACTTGGTATAAATTTTCTAAAAATCTGATCGCTTAAAAGGGATACGAAGAAAACCATCAGACCTAAGGCTATAAACACACCCTTAAACGCATCATTAGCGGGCACCAAAAGCCAGCGTTTATTAATGATTAGGCTCATAACAACCATGATACTCAAGGCCGATACGATGTTTAATGGGGTTAGTCTTACTCTCAAGGTTATCTACGTTTTGGTCTGCTAATTTTCTTTGAACTTTTTTTAGGGTTATTGCTAAACTGATGCTTCTTTTCGTGGAACGCCCCTTTAAAATCGGGATTTTCTTTCCTCTTTTGGGTATCAATTTCCCTTGCTATGGATTGTCTTTCCTCATATGGCGTTTCTTCCACAAATACCTCTGTTGGCAAAGGCACCTCTGTAATTTGCTGTCTAATGAGTTTTTCAATTTTATTGATGTAGTATTTTTCGGCTTCGTTGTAAAAGGTTATGGCCGTTCCTTCATTAAAAGCCCTACCTGTTCTGCCAATGCGGTGTACATAATCCTCAATCACAATAGGCACATCGAAGTTAATCACGTGGCTTACCTCACTTACGTCAATCCCCCTAGAGGCCACATCCGTAGCTACCAAAGCCCTAATGTTTCCCTCTTTAAAACTATTGATGGAATTGATACGGGTATTTTGTCCCTTATTGGCATGAATTACCCTTACCGCCTCTTCTCCAAGTCTTCTTGAAATGAAATTGTTGATGTTATCGGCTACTGTTTTTGTTTTACAGAAAATGATGAGTCTTTTAAATTCCTCATCGTTTTTGAGTAAATGTTGTAGCAGGTTAATTTTAGTTTTGAAATTAGGAACGGCATATAATATTTGTGTAACCGTTTGCGCTGGGGTAGCTTGTGCTCCAACTTCTATGGTCAACGGGTTTTTCAAGAAATCACCTGCTATTTTCTGAACCAAATCGCTCATTGTAGCCGAGAAAAGCAAGTTTTGTCGCTTGCGAGGTACTACTTCTAAAATACGGTGAATAGAACCGATGAAACCCATATCCATCATTTTATCAGCTTCGTCCAACACCAAAAACTGTAAGCTTCTGGTATTGATGTCTCCAGCAAGATAAAGGTCTAAAAAGCGACCAGGCGTGGCTACTAAAATATCCAGCCCTTTTGCAATTTGCTCCTTTTGGGTTTTAGGGCCAATCCCTCCAAAAATCACTACCGTTCTAAGATCAGTATAGGTTGAAAACAGTTTTACCTGCTCCTCTATCTGTAAGGCCAACTCACGAGTAGGCACTAAAATTAAAGCTCGTGGGTTTTCGCCCTGTGCATATTTCAGCTTCATGAGCATGGGCAACACGTAGGCAGCAGTTTTTCCCGTCCCTGTTTGTGCAATACCAAACAAATCCTGACCAGACAAAACTGGGCCTATGGCTTTTTCTTGTATCGGAGTTGCTTCTACAAAGCCCGCTTCTTCAACTGCGTTCAATATCTGTCTGTTGAGTTTAAACTCATCGAATTTTTTTGGCATAGCTGCAAATTTACGATTATTAGTCAGAAGTCCGATGTTCGACGATAGAAGTTCAGAAGGATGGATATAAACTTACAACCATTCAACAATCGAAAAACGACTTTTCTTCGGACTTTCAACTTCCGACTTCCGACTTTATCTATTACCTTTGAAGCATGAGCACAATCTTGATTAAAGCAGCCAGCATTGTAAACGAGGGCAACATATTCACTTCAGATCTTCTAATAAAAAACGGAAGAATTGAAAAAATTGATTCGAACATTAACGCTTCGGCCGATATAGAAATCAATGCCGAAGGTTTGCACTTGTTACCAGGCATGATTGATGACCAAGTGCACTTTCGTGAACCTGGTTTAACCCACAAAGCGGATATTTTCACCGAAAGTATGGCGGCTGTGGCTGGCGGGATTACCTCTTTCATGGAAATGCCTAACACCGTTCCCAACACTTTAACTCAAGAACTTTTGGCAGATAAATACGCCATTGCCAAACACACTTCATTGGCCAACTATTCCTTTTATATGGGAGCTAGCAATGACAACATTGAAGAAGTACTTAAAACTGACCCGAAAAATGTTTGCGGCGTTAAGGTGTTTATGGGTTCATCAACAGGAAACATGTTGGTTGACAACGAAAAAACCTTGGAGAACATCTTTAGTAAGGCGCCCATGTTGGTAGCCACACATTGCGAAGATGAAGCCTCCATCCGTCATAACCTAGCCACTTATAAAGAGAAATATGGCGATGATATCACCATCGATATGCACCCGCTTATTAGAAGTGCTGAAGCTTGCTATAAATCATCCTCACTAGCAGTAGAGCTTGCCAAACGTTACCAAACTCGTTTGCATATCCTACACATCTCTACCGCTATGGAAGTGGCTTTATTTGACAATACCCTACCTTTAGCAGAAAAGAAAATTACCGCCGAAGCTTGTGTACATCACCTTTGGTTTAACGATACGGATTACGCCACGAAAGGTAATTTCATTAAATGGAACCCTGCCGTAAAAACCGCAGCTGATCAAGCGGGCATTTTGCAAGGTTTATTGGATAATCATATTGATGTGATTGCTACCGACCATGCGCCTCACACCATCGACGAAAAGAATCAAGCTTATTTACAGGCACCTTCTGGTGGTCCTTTGGTGCAACATGCCTTACCTGCATTGTTAGAAATGCACTTGCAAGGTAAAATCTCCTTAGAAAAGATTGTAGAAAAAGCTTCGCACAACGTGGCTACTTGTTTTAATTTAAGCGAGCGTGGCTTTGTAAGAGAAGGCTATTGGGCTGATTTGGTATTGGTTGATTTGAATGATCCTTTCAAAGTGACCAAATTAAACTCTCTGTATAAATGTGGATGGTCGCCTTTTGAAGGACAAACTTTTGGCGCCAGCATTACCCACACTTTTGTTTCTGGAAACCTGGCTTACCAAAAAGGGAAGTTTATGACCAGCGAAACAGGACAGCGCTTAACGTTTAACAGGTAAATTGAATATATTTGTATAAATTCAGTATTTATAGAATGGAAACTTTAATTATACATCCCAAAAACAAAGAGCAGTTAGCGGCATTAAAAGCATTCGTTAAAGCATTGAAGATTGATTTCACTACGGAAAAAAGCACCTACAATCCTGATTTCGTAGCTAAAATCAAAAAAAGCGAGGCTCAAATGAAAGCTGGCAAAGGCACCAAAATTGCCGTTAAAGATATATGGAAGTAATCTTTTCCGAAGAAGCTTTAGCCGATATTCAGTATTGGAAAAAATCTGGCAACAAGGCTATTCAAAAGAAAATTCAGCTACTTATAGAAGATATTTCAACCAATCCTTTTACGGGATTAGGAAAGCCTGAAATGCTAAAACACGAGTTAAAAGGTAAATGGTCTCGACGCATTAATCAAGAACACAGGATTATTTATGAGGTAATCGATGATATGATTCACGTTCACTCTTTAAAAGGGCATTATAAATAAATTGATAGACTTTTCTTAAAGTACATTATTTAAATTGACAGCTGTTAAACATATACGCAACAAGACTTTTGTCCTGTTAGCACTCACCATCTTCATTTTTGTTTTAGGACTTTATCCTAAGGCAGTTGAAAACTATTACAGCGAGCTGATCTATCCTGTAATTTCGATGGCACAGCGTTGCATTGCTTCGTTTTTCCCTTTTGCCATTGGCGATTTGCTTTATACATTGTTGATTATTTACGTCGTTAAAGAGGTGGTAACCTTCATCAGCAAAACTAAAAAAGACAAAGATGCCTATCTATTTTTCGCCTTAAGGAGCTTGAACTTTTTGCTCATCATCTACATTTCTTTTAAGGTATTGTGGGGCTTGAATTATGCTCGTCCACAAATTAACGAACAACTTCAAATCAGTAAAAAGCCTTACCGAAAAGAACAACTTTTACAGTTGAGCAGTTTGTTTATCGACAAGCTAGAGAAGCTGGGCAAAGCTATTGGCGACACTACGGCGAATTATACCATAGAAGAACTACTGGATCGTGCAGCCACCAGTTATAATGTCTTATCGATAAGACAACCCTTGTTCGAATACAAATATCATGCGGTTAAACCCGTGGTTAGCGGCTGGCTGACAAGTAAACTGGGCATAGAAGGTTATTACAATCCTTTATCTGGCGAAGCCAATATTAATACCAAACTTCCCGAATTTGTTTTGCCTTTTGTAGTTTGCCACGAAATGGCACATCAAGTGGGCGTTGCCCGCGAAGACGAAGCTAATTTGGTGGGTTATTTAGCCGCCATTCATAGTGAAGACATCCAATTTCAATACTCGGCTTATTATAATATGCTAAGGTATGTAATGTTCGAAATCAGGATGAAATACCCAGAGGATTACAATACCCTTATTACCCAAATACCGCAGCAGGTAATGGATAATTTTAAAAAGGAAAGAGAATTTTGGGCAAAGTACAACGGCTCTATGTCGGTTTACATGGGTAAAACCTTCGACAAAATCCTAAAGCTTAACAACCAACAAAAAGGGATTAACAGCTATCAGGATATTGTACTTTGGTTAGTGAATTATCATGAGAAAGAATTAAAAGAGTTATAGGTTGCCAGTTACGTGTTACGGGAAGCATATCCAATCTTATAACTCTCAACTCAAAGCCCGCAACCCAATTAACCGTGTATCGCCTCTTTATTGCCGTAGCTTTGGATCAAGTTTCCTTCAAATTCCAGCCATTCTTTCCAACGTTTATCCACGTCAACATCAATGGTGTATTTACGTGCAAAGTTTAGAAAAGTAGTATAATGTGTCGCTTCAGAAACCATCAATTCGTGATAGAATTTGGCCAGTGCTTCATCTTTAATATTTTGCGACAAAACCCTGAAACGTTCACAGCTACGGGCTTCAATCATGGCGGCAAACAATAACCTGTCAATAAAAGCTTGATTACGGCTACCGTCTTTTTTGCTGAACTTTACCAATCGCCCTACATAATCATCCTTACGCTCACGGCCTAAGGTATAACCACGCTCCTTAATGATATTGATTACCATTTGAAAGTGTTCCAATTCCTCTAAAGCAATTGCGGTAAGTTCGTCTACCAAATCCTGATGCTCAGAATTTTGAGTAATTAACGTAATGGCATTACTGGCCGCTTTTTGCTCACACCAAGCATGATCGGTTAAGATTTCTTCTAAGTTAGATTCAGCAATATTGGCCCAACGCGGATCGGTAAGTAGTTTAAGTCCTAGCATGGCTGCAAAATTAAAAATTTATATTGTTGAAACGTGGTAAAGTTCAAATGTTGTAATGTTAATTGGCTCACTGGTTCATTGAAAATTAAGAACTAGGTATTGATAACCATCCATTTTTCGCCATTGCGAGCTTAGCGAAGCAATCTCTATGGATAGATAATATTTAAAACATCTGTGTATCTGTGGCCGATTAAATGCACCTTTGTAAAACATGGCAACTAGAAAAGTTTTGTTCATTGGCTTGGTTTGGCCAGAGCCTACGTCTTCTGCGGCGGGTACCCGAATAGTACAGTTGGTACAATTGTTTTTAGCCAATGGCGATGAAGTACATTTTGCTTCGGCTGCTTCCAAAAGTGAATTCAGCTTTGATTTGGAAAGCTTGGGTGTTATCAATCACGACATTAAACTTAACGATAGCTCCTTTGACACTTGGCTTGCTGCCTTAAATCCTAATTTGGTGGTTTTCGATAGGTTCATGATCGAAGAACAATATGGCTGGCGAGTGCAGGAATGCTGCCCAAATGCAGTAAGAATTTTAGATACGGAAGACTTGCATTTTTTACGACAAGCCCGACAAACAGCCATTAAACATAAAAAAAGCCTTGCACAAACTGATTTATACAACGACGTAACCAAGCGAGAACTGGCTGCTATTTTACGTTGTGATTTATCGTTGATCATTTCTCAAGCGGAAATGGAGGTTTTGCAAAAGTTCAACATCAGTCCACAAATCCTTTATTATCTTCCTTTTTTAGAAGAAGAAATTACGGCTACTGCAAACTGGAATACTTTTGAAGAGAGAAAAGACTTGGTTTTTATCGGAAACTATTTGCATGAACCCAATTGGCAAACCCTCCAATATTTAAAAACAGCGGTTTGGCCACTATTGAGAAAAAAGCTACCTGATGCTTCCCTACACATCTACGGGGCTTATACTTCAGAAAAAGTAACCCAATTGCATAATCCCAGAGAGAAATTCCTAGTACACGGCAGAGCTGAAAATGCCAGAACAACTATTGCCAAACATCGCATATTACTAGCTCCCCTCCTTTTTGGAGCAGGTGCCAAAGGTAAATTTGTGGATGCCATGCAAACAGGAACACCTATTGCCAGCAGTAGTGTGGGTGCAGAGGGAATGGCCAATGGATTGGATTGGGCGGGCTTCATTAGCGACAGTTTAGAACAACTTGTTGACGAAACTGCGGCACTTTACCGAGATGAAATCCTTTGGAAAAAAGCACAACAAAACGGTATTCAAATCATTAACCAATTATATGCTAAGAGCAAGTTTGAATCACCGTTTCTAAAACAAATTGCCCATCTAGAAGAGAGCTTAATTGAACATCGACAACAGAATTTCTTAGGAGAGGTATTGAAACATCATACCCTGCAAAGCACTAAGTATATGTCGTTGTGGATTGAAGAAAAGAATAAGTAAACAAGTATATTCATCAAAACATGGAAGAAATCAACGAATTAGAGACCATCTTATTAAATGGTTTAACCGAAAAATATCCGTCGTTAAAGTCGCATATCCCTCATTTAAAGGTTTCCAAAAGACAAATTTCTGGTTTTAGCTTGTACGTGTATTTTTCGTATGTTGATTTTAACGAAGAACCAGAAATGATCAATAGTTTATTTAGCAATGGCGAAAAGATCATGATACCCGCACTTAAAGAAGGCTTAAGCTACGTGATTGATGTTACCGTGGGAATGATTGAGCATATTGAGTTCTCTACCTATAAAGAAAACTGGGATGGTAATTTTGGCGAGTATCAGATTGTGGAAAGTGAAATAGGTCAATAGCATATCACAAGCATCAATAATTTTATACTTAACCTTTTTACAACATTCAAACATTCCAAGCCCCAAACCTTACAACATTATCGTAAATTTGCCGCATGGCAAAAATATCCATCAATCTGGCAACAGGTTCATTACAACAAGAAGAAATTATTGTAGGTATTGATTTAGGCACCACCAATAGCTTGGTCGCATTTATCAATCCAGAAAAAAATCCACAGGTGATTAACGATGCAGGCAAAGGCGTATTAGTGCCTTCTGTGATTCACTTTAACGAACAAGGCGATGCCGAAGTTGGTAATGAAGCCAAAGTTTATTTAACAACCGATCCAACCAATACCATTTTTTCCGTAAAAAGATTATTAGGCCGTTCTTACAAGGACGTTGCTGAACACAGTGATATTTTTAGCTATAAAGTAATTGACGATGATACCGATGCTTTAGTGAAAATTAAAGCAGGCGATAAATTCTATACCCCTATTGAGCTGTCGGCAGAAATTTTAAAGGAATTGAAAGCCCGTGCCGAGCATGCTTTAAAAACGCCTGTAAACCGTGCGGTAATTACTGTTCCTGCTTATTTTAACGATAGTCAGCGACAAGCCACCCGTGATGCAGGAAAGCTTGCAGGTCTTGATGTGCTACGTATTGTAAACGAGCCTACAGCCGCCAGCTTAGCTTATGGTTTGGGTTTAGATCCTTCTCAACAAAAAACCATTGCAGTTTATGATTTAGGCGGTGGTACCTTCGATGTTTCTATTCTTCAAATCCAGAATGGCATTTTTGAAGTATTGAGCACAAACGGTAATACCTTTTTAGGCGGTGATGATTTTGACCGTGCCATCTTCAATTATTGGATCGAGAAAAACCAACTTGACGCTGCTACAGTTGCAAAAGACAACGTATTTACGCAAAGTTTACGCTTGCAGGCAGAAGCGGCCAAAAAAGCACTGACTACCCAAAATCTTTATAACGAAAAATTAGGCGAGATTTGGTGCACGCTCGACAAACAGACGTTTGAAAGCTTAATTGCAGCCAAAGTACAAGAGACTATTGATGCTTGCCAACTTGCGTTGAATGACGCTTCATTAAACATTGCAGATATCGACGAAGTGGTCTTGGTTGGAGGTTCTACACGTACACCTTATGTGAAAAAAGCAGTAAGTGAGTTCTTCGGAAAAACAGCCCACGACAACATCAACCCTGATGAGGTAGTAGCCTTGGGGGCCGCCGTACAGGCTGATATTTTAGCAGGAAATCGTTCTGATATTTTATTGCTAGATGTGACCCCTTTATCGCTAGGAATTGAAACCATGGGCGGTTTAATGGATGTGATTATTGCCAGAAATAGCAAAGTTCCCACCAAAGCTGGTCGCCAATACACCACTTCGATAGATGGACAGGTGAATATGAAAATATCCGTTTACCAAGGTGAGCGTGATTTAGTGAAAGAAAACCGTAAACTGGCCGAATTTGATTTGAAAGGCATTCCTGCCATGCCAGCTGGATTACCTAAAGTAGATATCAACTTCCTGCTCAATGCCGATGGTATTTTAACCGTACAAGCTATTGAATTACGCTCGGGTGTAAAACAGGAAATTGAGGTGAAACCTAGTTACGGCCTTAGCGATGAAACCGTAGAAAAAATGTTGATCGACAGTATTACCAATGCACAAAGTGATGTGGCACAACGCATGTTGATTGAAGCACGTAGCGAAGGGGAACAATTGGTTTATACGGCCGAACGCTTTATCGAAAAAAACGAAGCCTTACTTACAGAAACAGAGATTGCAGATACCCAGACCTATATCCAACAGGTAAAGGATGCCTTAAATAGTGGCGAGAAAGATTTAATTCTTAAGAAAACAGATGAGCTGAACGAATTTACCCGCCCATTTGCGGAACGGGTAATGGATACCGCTATTGGACAGGCCATGAAAGGCAAAAAAATAGACGAATAGAAATATAAAAAAAGCCATTAGTGATAATGGCTTTTTTTATATAATAGTTTTTGTCATTCAGCGCGTAACCTGTACTAACACGTCGGTAGCGAAGACCACAGAGCAGTTACAAAGTAAATCTCTTTGAAAACGTCTTGTCATTCAGAGCGCAGCGAAGAATCTATTTGAAACACAAAAGGAGATGTCTCGTAACCTCTACATGACAAGGTGTTTTTTTTAACCAAGCATCTTACTCTATCAATTCAGCTTAGGATATTAAAACCCTTCTTCATAGATTTACACTCATGAAGAAAGCTTTATTTTTGATATGCACATTACTATTCAATGTTGCCTTTGCACAACAACGTATCGTTACTACCGACATTAAAAACTTTTGGCAAGCTTACGATCAAATCAATCTGACGACCGATAGTGCCAAGCAAATTGACTTAATCAACCAACTCTATATTCAAAAAGCGACCCCAGGTTTAAAGGCGCTCATGCAGGTGAGAAATTACAACGCACAGGGCTTTGTATATGCCATTAAGAACTATCCAAAATTTTGGTCATCGGTTAGAAGTAACACTTTAAAGGCTGACGGTTATGCCAAAGAAATCGAAAAAGCAGTGATATTGCTAAAAAAGCTCTATCCCGAATTAAAGCCAGCCTCCATTTATTTTTGCATAGGGGCTTTGCGTACAGGAGGCACTATACATGAAGACAAAGTGTTGATTGGCGCCGAGATTTCGATGACGGATGAAAAAACAAACACCGAAGAACTTCAAAAAAACTTTCCGCACTTGCCTAGTTTCTTTAAAACCAGACCTATTGATGGCTTGGTTTTCACCAATACCCATGAATATGTGCATACCCAGCAAAGTACCACTATTGGCAATACGCTTTTAACTCAAGCGGTAATAGAAGGTGTTGCAGAGCTGTTGGCTGAAAAATCCTTAAAAGTGGTCTCTCCCAATCCTCAAATAGCCTTTGGCAAGGCGAATGATGCCAAAATAAAAGCAGCATTTGAAAAGGAAATGTTTTCAAGTTCTTTTGCCAACTGGTTATATAACAGTCCTAACAATGAGTTTAAGATGCGTGATCTGGGTTATTATGTAGGTTATGCTATTTGTGAGAAATTCTACAATCTTTCGAAGGATAAAAAAGCTGCGATTAAAGAAATGATCGAACTAGACTACAACAAAGAAGAAGACTTCGTTGCTTTTGTAGAAAAGTCGAAATATTTCGCACAACCCTTAGCGGTTTACAAAGAAGTATTTGAAAAATCCAGACCTCAGGTAATTGGTATTAAAGAGTTTGAAAATAACAGCCAAAATGTAAATGTGAATACCAAAACCATAACCCTTTATTTCTCACAACCGATGAATGTTAATTCTAGAGGTTTCGATTACGGACCAACGGGTGAAAAAAATGTGTTAACGGTACAAAAGGTGCTTGGCTTTTCTGAAGATAAAAAATCTTTCAGTTACGAAGTAAAGCTTGAACCCAACAGACATTATCAAAGCGTGGTTACTGAAAGATTTAGAAATGAGGCTGGCATTCCATTAAAAGCTTATTTGATTAATTTCAAAACGGCAGAGTAGATCAAAAGACTTACGAAGTGTTTGAGACTTCGTAAGTCTATCATACCACCAAAAACCTCGCAGGTTCGCGAAACCTACGAGGTTTAAAAAATATAAAGAGCGCATTTGTCATTCAGAGCACTACCTGTACTGACACTTCACTAGCGAAGACCGCGAACCAGCTACGAAGTAAATCGCTAGCAAGACTTACGAAGTCTTCGAGACTTCGTAAGTCTATTATACCACCAAAACCTCGAAGGTTTGCGAAACCTACGAGGTTTAAAAATAAAGCCTTACAAATACTTCGCTTCGTATTCCCTTTCGTAATTTTTAGAAATTTCGGTTACTTTCAACCATTTCGCGGTACGTAAAGATGCACTAGATGGATAATAAGAAACTACCACTTTGATAGGTTCATTATAGTTATCTGTACCTTCAAAAATCATAGATTGAACTTCGTCTTTAGTCTCGCTATCAACCTTTGAGTATTTATAGGTTTTAAACAACACTTTTTTCTTCATGTTCACGAACTTGATTACATCTTTTCCATCGCCGTTGAGTGCTTGATAGATTCCCATGGTGTTATCCAGTTTTTCCCACTTCTTCCATTCTCCATATTCACCATTTTCCGCCTTCATTCTGGTTCTTGACTTCAATAAATCCATGACAAACAATGCTGGGTTTTCTTGTAAAGCAACCGTGGTTTGAATGGCTGCAACAATAACAAACAAGCTTAAAATATACTTCTTCATTTGATTAAATTTTATGGTTTAAATTAAATTCTGATGGATGTTTTGCCTGTACCGCCACAAGACGAGCAGCTACTGTAACTACCGAAAGAAACCGAACTAGAGCCTTTTGTTTTATAACCACCATAAACGGTAGTATGTGTTTTCCCAGATCCAAAGCAGCTACTACACATTACACTCACACTTTGTTTCTGGCGTTTGGGTGCTTGCTCTTTGATGTTCATTTCTTGGTTCCGCAATTTATTGGTCAATCTTTCGGCTTCTTTTTTGGCCTCTGCATGTCCCTTATCGGCAGCTAGCAAGTAAATTTTACGAGCTATTTGGTCACTCTGTTTGGTACCAATGCCCATTTCATAAAAGTAAGCGACTACATAAGTGGCATCCCAGTCGGCTCGTTCTGCTGCTTTCAAATACCAATCAAAGGCGAGTTGTTGGTTCTCTTTATCCTCTCCCAATTTGAGATAGTAAGTACCCAATGCTGTCATTGCGGGGGTGTATTTGTGATTTGCCGCAGCCTCAAACCATTTTATTCCCTCTGGCACAGATTTATCTACGCCTGTACCGTTGAAATACATGATGGCTAAGTTATTCTCTGCCTTAGCGAAGCCTTGCTCCGCAGCTTTTCTGTACCATTTTACGGCTTCATCTAAAGATTGTGGCACCGACCGTCCTTCATCGTACATTAAGCCCAAGCTATTTTGTGCCATGGCCGAGCCTTGCGCTGCAGCTTTTTGATACCACTTAAAAGCTTCTTCGTCGGATTGTTTTACACCCGTTCCAGCGATATAGAAACTGGCAATGTTATTTTGTGCTTGGGCATGCCCCAATTGTGCTGCTTTTAAAAAGTATTTTGCGGCTTCGGTTTCAGAGGGCTCTACTCCACTGCCGTCCAAATAACAAATGGCCAAATTATATTGAGCGGAAACATGGTTCATGTTGGCAGCTTTACGATAATTTTTAACCGCTTCCTCGTAATTTTTCTGCTCATAAAAAGCAGTACCTGCTTTGTAGAATTCTTCAGCCGTTTGGGCTTTACCGATCAAACTGAAAAATAATAGTGATATGAGTATGAAAGGTCTCATCATTATCTTTTTACAATGATTTTATGCTGGCTAATAGTCCCATTTTGATGCACCACTTTAACCACATACGAACCATTATTCAATGATGTAGGTAAATAAAATTCATTTTCTTGGCTATTTATTCTTGCCAATTGTTTACCCGAAAAGTCATATACTTCAGCAAATTTTGCGGCATCATTGGCATTGGCAATTCGAAAAGATTTAGTGACTGGATTAGGGTAAATAATTAGTTTTTCGGCAGCTAGTATTAAGTCAAACTTCACTGTTCGGATTTCGCTATATTCAAAATCTCCATTAAAATCCAATTGCTTTAAGCGATAGTAGTTGTATCCATTTATTGGTTGCTCATCTTTATAGCTATAAGCAGATAATGCGTTGGTGGTCCCTTTGCTTGCTACCACACCAATGTTTTCAAATGATTTGCCGTCAGTACTTCTTTCTATTAAGAACTTTTCGCTATTCAATTCGCTAGCTGTTTTCCAATTTAATATCACCTCACTAGCCGAGGCTTTAGCGGTAAAATCTATCAGCTTAACGGGTAAGGTAACTGGCACGTCTCCACTGGCTATACCAATCGCAAAATCAGAGAAACCTGTGATATTTCCAGCAGTAGCCGTTACCAATCCAACTACTGAAGTAGCCGTACCATTGTCTCCGTAAAAGCCCCATGCCGAAGAAGAGTTATTACGTTTCAGCACCACATAATTGCGGACATCTGCCACGCCATTGGTGTATCCAGTACCTCCAAGTGTAATTCCATAGCTCCCAGAAGTCAATGCTACATTTGGGGTGACTGTCCATATCCCTGCATTTAACAGCGCAGTTACAGTTTTACCACCTGCGGTAGTATTAGGTGCAGCACCGTTAATGGTTTTACTGAAACTGGCAGAAATGGTTTGAGGTCCAGAAATATTATTTAGTTGAAGATTTATTGGTGCATATCGATCCGTAGTGCCTATCGGAAAGTTGTAAGTGCCATTAGCATTCACCTTTCTTATAAGCTTACCTGCCACATAGCTAGCTGCCGAACCTCCAATAACATTATTATTCACCATTAATGGATACAGTTCGAATGAAATATTCAATAAACCTTTGGTCAAAATCAAATCACCATTAATGGTGCCGCCATAGGTAGCTGCAGTGCCCGTAAAATCCAGTTCCAGAGATTGGTTAAGTCCACCAGGGAAATAGAATGTTAAACCTGCATTTTTAATTACAATTTTACCACTGCCACTTGGCACAATCCCTCCTGTACCAAATGAACCCGTAAAACTCCCTGCCTCATTTATCTCAATAGTTCCATTGTTGACGATACCAAATGGTGCCGAAAAATTAAGTGGCAATTGTATTTTAGCTCCACTGGCAATTTCAATTTTTGCTGGTGTTGCACCATTGGGGATAGTCGTTGGATAATTTGGCAAGCCACCTGCAATCATTGTTTTCTTAGTCCCATCAGGAATTCCATTATCCCAATTGGCAACGTCATTCCATAAACCATTGGCGGCATTACCTGTCCATTTGGTAATTTGTGGAACAGGTGTTAACGTTTCATCAAACTGCGCTACAAATAAATCACCTGGATAAGTGCCGCTTGCTGTAGCGGTGTAGGTATTGTTAGCAAATTTAATGGAGTTTCCGTAGCTGCCACCTATTGCTATTTTATGGTTTTGTCCTATTTCTAAAATATTTAATGCTCCAGAGTTCCACGCCGAACCATTGATCTCGAAAGAGTTTACCCATACATTTTGTCCATTGGCTGCATTGTATTTCATCACAAAACCTAATGCAAAAGTGTTAGTGGCAGGTATATTAAATAGGTAATCTCCTATTGCCCTTGACCCTGCATAGCCTGCTTGGTCCGTAAGTACGCTATACACAAATCCGTTTTTCACCCTAAACATAGATCCTGATGCCAGATAAGGTGAGGCATAACTATATTTCACTACTGTTCCATTATTATCCAGCTCAAAATATCTGTTGGTGGCAGTAACCGTAGGTATGCCTTGAAAGCTACCGCCGCCGCCGCCGCCAAAAACAATGTAGCTTTTCCCTTGCTCATCAACCGTATAACCCAGTTGTACCTGTATGTTTGGAATGGTTTGTATCCATCTTTTTTGCCCATTGTTGTCTAACGATACAATAAAGCTCGACAAGCCTGTGGTCACTATATCTTGCCCTGCAATTTTTACGGTTACAGCACTGGCTGTAAAACAAGTAAAATAGATATTACCTGCAGCATCCATTAAGTCTTTAAAACGTGCACCACCATTGGAACCCGCATTGATGCTTTCTACTTTCCAAATCACGGTACCATCTGTTTTGTTCACTTTTAAGATATTAGTTACTCCTTGGCCATTTTCCATTAGGATCAAGTTTCCATCTGCACTAAGGTTAATACCACAGATTTCATATAAAGTCAAAAACTTATTCCACAGCATATTGCCATTGGCATCGTATTTTGCGAAAAAAGATCGTCCAGATAAGGTCGGTGTATCATCGGTACCTCCTATATAGAAATCACCGTTCGCATCTACCGTAATTATTTTGCTTAACTCGTTATAACCTGTAGGAGGCGTATGTCTTTTGAGCCACTGAACTGTTCCAGCAGCGTTGTATTTCACGATAAAAATATCCCTGCCTGTGGGTGCTGGCAAGCTGAAAGCACCTAGGGTAATGGCCGTATTATATTGTCCTACGGCATAAGTATTCCCGTTGGCATCTATCGCCAAATCTGTAGGTTCGCTCGCGGGTGCAACAGACACGCCAGATGTTGATACCCAATCCCAACCAGCACCAGATTGCGCAAAAGAAATAAGGTGAGCACCAAAAATTAAAATAGAAAGTAGCAGTTTTTTCATTTTGAAAACGATTAGAATAAAGCAATAAGGAATTTTATTTGGTCATCTCCAGCACTAGGCCGTATTGACTGGTCATTTTTAGGTTACTGCTGCTAACCGAGTTAACTGTCCAAGTACCACCACCACTGAGTACGGTATAATTCCCGTCTGTTTTGGTAAAAACTACCTTTGTATTGTTATCGGAAACCGTAAATGTGTTGCTTTCTTTACTGGTTGTAGTACCATTAAAAGAAACTACGAAGTTAGAGGTGCCTCCTGTTGAAGAAGTAGAAGTTGCTGAAAAAGTACCATAGGCTGGCGATTGCAAAGCCTGACCATCGTATTTGCTGATTTTCCAGTTTCCAGCTAAAGCCACGGTGGCTTCGGCTTCCTTATCTTTTTTGCAAGCACTAAATGTTGCAATAGCTATGAATAGGATGAAAGAGAAATGAGTAAGTTTGGTTTTCATATCTGATAATGATCTGGTTTAAATGATCATTACAAAGTTGAAAATCAGCCATTAGGCATACAATAGAGACAAAAACTCATTTTAATAGGTACATATACCTATAGCTTACTCTAAACCATTGGCAATGGCATACTTTACCAAACCAACGGTGCTTTTGCAATTGCATTTCACAAATAGGTGTTGGCGATGGTTATCGACCGTTTTCTTACTGATAAATAGCTTTTCAGCAATTTCTTCGCTCGTAAGCTCTTTTACAATAAGTGATAATATTTCCTTTTCTCTCGGAGAGAGTACATTCAATTTTTCATCTTGTACTTTCTGCTTTTGGTATTGTCCGTAAATGATAGGCACAATGTCCTGCGAGAAGTAGGTTCCACCATTAGTGATGCGATGGAGTGCCTGTAACAGTTCACTACGCCCCGAGTTTTTTAGGATATAGCCATCGGCTTCGGCCAACACCGCCTCCTTTACCGCTTGAGCATTGTTGTACATCGATAAAATAAGTACTTGGATATGTGGAAACTGTGCTTTGATCATTTTGCACAGTTCTGTGCCCGACAATAAGGGCATGCTGATATCCGTAAGTACCAAATCGTATTTAAGAGGATTAACGTTAATCAGGTCAATGGCTTCCTGCCCATTATTCGCTTCTGAAATGACGTTATAGTTTTGATTATCCAACATCATTTTCAAACCATCAATCACCATTTGATGATCGTCGGCAATAAGTATATTGATATTTTCTGTGCCCATGTTAAGCAGGAATGCTAATTTCTATTTGTGTACCGATTAATTTTTCCGACTTGATATTCATGTCACCATCCATCAAGTGTACTCGTGCCGATATATTCTTCCAGCCCATTCCTTTCGAATCGTCTATTTTCGAAGTATCAAAGCCATCTCCATCATCTTTAATGGCAATCAGCATATTTTCATTTGATTTTTTAATGTCGATGGAAATATGGGAAGCATTGGCATGTTTGATCATGTTGTTGAGCACTTCTTGTACAATGCGATAAATAGAGAGTTTATTCTGCTGGGTTAACGGCACTTCATCCATTTCCTGTGCCACATTTAAATCTACTCGTGTTTTCCCTGCGTCGTTAATTTTCTTGCAAATGTCCTCTAAGGCGGCAAACAAGCCAAAATTTAAGGCTTCTGGAATAAGGTTATGCGAAATGGTTCTTAATTCGGTGATCGTTTTATCTACCAAGCTAAGCGTCCCTTCCACTGTTTTATCCGAGGGATTTAACGTAGAAACGTTCATTTTCACCACGGAAAGCATCTGCCCTATCCCATCATGCAAATCGCGGGCTATACGGATGCGCTCATTCTGCTCGCCCTCAAAAATAGATTTAGTAGCAATTTCCTGTTGTCTATAAATTTCTGTTTGCAACAAGTTTTGCTGTTTGAGCTGATTACGTTTATAAAAAGAGAAAGAAATACCGCCCAAAGCCAAAAATACAACAACGATGGAGCCCATGGCTAAATTGCGCTGTTCTAGTTCCAGCTTTTTATTTGCCAGTTCTAGATTTTGTATACGTGATTGTTTTTGTAAAGTTTTAATGTCTTGTGCCTTCTTTTGCGCATCTAGTTTTTGATTGGCCAGTGCTTGGTTTTTGTTAGACAGTTCCAAGCCATTAATCGTGATTTGCTGTTGCTGCGTAGTAAGCAGGGATTTATTTTTAGAAATTTCGAGTGCATTATTATTTAACTGTAGAGCCTTGATATCATTTTCTTTGTTCAACAAAAATATTTGCGCTTCCTTTTTGGAGGTTTCGTACTTGGTTTGCAAATCAAAAATAATTTTAGAATTAGATTCATTAAATAACGAATCCTTAAGAGCGTCTCGAAGTACATAGTAATTATTTGCTTTTTCCCAGTTTCCAGACCTATTGTATAAATTACCTAATAATTTATAACAACTTTCTTTTTCTTTGAGCAAGGAGCTACCCGCACTTATTTTCAAACCTTCCAGTAGAACTTTCTCTGCTTCTATATATTCCTTTAATTCTATATAACTTTCTCCCAGTGCGATAAGTGATCTCGACATCCCACTATGGTCTCCCAGCTTACGTCGTTTCTCAAGACCTATTAGTTCATAGTTAATTGAACTTTGATAGTTTTTCTTTCGATACTCTAATTGTCCCAGAAGATTATAAGAACGTGCCAATTGTTTGGTTGCATTAACCTTCTCGGCATACGAAATAGCCTCTTTACAGTATTTTATCGCCTCATCATAACTATCTAGGTTTATTTTTATTCCTGCCATATTGTTATACGAGCCAGCAATATTACCGTAATCATTTCTTTCCTTCTCTAGATACAAACATTTTTCAAAATATTCGAAAGCTTCTTGATAACGATTTTGTTTCCAATAAATTAAAGCTATGTTATTAATAATATTAGATATCATAGGCTTGTCGCCATTCTTTTCCGCAACTGGCAGTCCTCTAAGATACAACTCCAATGATTTCGGGTAATCTCCCTTACTGTAATAAATTGCAGCTATATTGTTAAAGGAAGTTGCCAACAGAGGATCATTAATAGATAATCTAATTTGTAGGGCTTTATTTTGAAGTTCAAGGGCTTTTTCTATGGCATTTGCCTCTCTAGCCAATAGGCCCAAGTTTGAATAAACTTTAGCTTCTCCTGATAAATCTCCGATCTTCTTAAATATGACTAAAGCACTATTATACAATAGTTCTGCTTCTTTATTCTTTTCTCTTTGATATTGAATTACTCCTTGTGCCAGTAAAAATTTCCCTTCATATAAGACCAAATTTTCCTGACGTGCAGATTTGGTTTCTTTATTAGCTACTTTGTAGGCACTATCTGGCTTGGTACTTCTTAATGAATTAATCAATTTTAATTGACCTTCATAATAATCGATTCTTTCTTTCTGCTTTTGAGAAAACACTTCATTGGAAAGAAAAATTAATAGGAAAACCAAAAGAGCTCTTAAGATCATATTTAAATATTTTACCCAAACTCCATCTATTAACTTTCCAAAGACAACGAGGAAGAATAGTTGTGAGCCAATGATTTAAGCAATCGCGTCATTTAAAATTAAGTCAACTAATATAGAAAAGATTAACTTACATTATCACTATCCTTTTAAAAGTTTTTATTTAAAAAACTATCTTTAGATTTCACAAAATTTACCTTATGCAACATTTCACTAACGAAACGATAGCTCTGGATAAACTTCCCAAATATGAGGAAACACCATTGACCAATCCAGATCCAAAATATTGGAGGGTAATCATCATTAACCTATTTATATTTTTGTTTTTGATGGCAATTGCTCTTGGCCTACTTACTTTTTTTAATGAAAGTGTACGTGCTAATTGGATGTTATGGACAACACTCTTTGTAGCTTTTGCCGTATTCTTATGCTTAATTTCCTATGCCAGCTTTAAAAGAAGAGGTTTTGCTTTAAGGGAAAAAGATGTACTGTACAAAAGCGGCATCATTGCCGAAAAAACGACTATCATTCCTTTAAATCGCATACAACATGTTGCCTTAAATGAAGGGATGTTTTCGAGGATATTTGGTTTGGGCACTCTACAAATTTATACGGCTAGTGGTTCAAGCGGCGAAATGCATATTGCAGGAATTGAAATAGAACAAGCCAAAGCTATTAAAGAGGCTCTAGTACAGCGATTGGTCATTAACACTAAAGAAGGAAACGAATAATGTCTTTAGATTTTAGCCAACCTCAACGACAATCTGCTGCAGGCATTATTATTAATGGAGCTTATATAGCACAGCGCCTAGTAAGGGTGATGTTTATTCCTTTAGCGCTTTTCATTGTTAAAGCCAATAAGACAGCGCTTTTAAACACTGCGTTTGGTTTCATTGCAGTAGTAATCCTTGCATTTGTGTACGGCTATTTCAATTACCTCAAGTTCACGTTTTACCTTAATCCCCTTAAACAGGAATTTGTGATTGATAAAGGCATTTTTAGTCGTAAACATTTAACCATTCCCATAGAAAAAATACAGCAGGTAAACATTAATCAAGGTTTTTTGCAGAAAATAATTGGGGTTTACAGTTTGCAAATTGACACCGCTGGAGCGGACAGTAAAGAGGTTGACATTAGAGCTATTAATGGTGAAATTGCACAGGCATTGAGACAACATTTATTGCATGGACAGCGCACACCTGCAATGGAAGAAGGCGCCATAGAAACTCCACCAACAGCAAGTACGGACGTTCCTTTGATTAAAATTAAGGCCGCTACCCTACTAAAGATTGGCCTGACCAGCAATTACGGGCAAAGCGTTGCCCTATTGATTGGTTTTGGCTATGCTGTTTTCTATAACATTAAAGAAGTGCTTAAGGCTTTCGACAATGATTATGGGCAAGTAGAACAGTTTGTAAAAAGTGGTTTCACCTTATTTTCTACTGGCATTCTTTTGGCCGCCATTACAGTACTACTGCTGGCTACCAACGTCATCAGGACTTTTGTAAAATACTTCGATTTCCAGTTGAGCAAGCATAGCCACTCCCTGTTAATTTCTGCAGGACTGTTAGCTAGGAAAAACACGCTGCTTCATCCCAATAAAGTACAAATTACCGAGTATAGCCAAAACTATCTGCAAAAGAAAATCGGCTTGTTCAAAATGTCGTTAAAGCAAGCTCACGCAGGCCGCAAACAATCGGAAAAGGAGATGAAGAACAACAATACGGAAATTCCAGGTTGTAATGCCACAGAAAAAGATGAACTTTTAAGGATGATTTTAAACAGAATCCCAGACGGGGGCAGCACGTTTAAACCAAATTGGCGTTACCTTAACCTGCCTGTTGTATTCCAATTGATTTTGCCCATGTTGATCTACGGCGTCTTTTATTATTTTTTTCCAGAAGCAAGAGTGTATTATCCGTTGGTAGTGGCTTATTTTGTCATTGTATTCATTATGATTTACATCAGTTATACCAAACATCGCATTACCGTATCAGAGACTGATATTATTAAGCAAAGTGGTATTTGGGATATCTCTCAAGAAATCATCGAACCACGTAAAATACAATCTATAAGCACTTCACAATACCCTTGGCATAAAAAGCTAGATATTGGACATGTGACCCTACACACCGCAGCGGGCAGCATTTCCTTTAGCTATGGGAATTTCACAGAAATAAAAACACTGGTCAACTACTGGCTTTATCAGGTAGAGAGTGGTGATCAAGAGTGGATGTAGGAAGGGGTTAAAGAATAAGGAACAAGGATTAAAACCACCTAAGACACCTAAGAGCATTTTAGACATTTAAGCTAAAAATTACGAACGTATCATTTCAACATTTGGGTCTGATATTATTCATATTCTGATAAGCCAAGTAAACTAAAATAAAAAACCACCTAAGACACCTAAGAGCATCTTAGACATTTAAACTAAAAATTACAGCCATGTTACTTCAACCTCACGGGCTCATATTATACATATTTTGATAAGCCAGGTAAATCAAAATAAAAAACCACCTAACACATTCTAAAATGATCTAAAATGTCTTAGGTGGTTAATATATTAGCTGCTCCGCGGCCTCCTATCGTCGAAGTGACGGGTAGTGTTTCTAAAATGAACTTAGATACCAAGGTCGTTAAAAATAAACCATTAAGAAATTAAGACAATTAAGGAATACACGAGTTAAAACTTAATGTTCCTTAATGCCTTAATGTTTCAACAAAACTAAGATGTTCTTAAATGTCTTACTTGGTTAATATATAGTTTCTAGATTTTACTTCGTAGCTGCTCCGCGGCCTCCTATCGTCGAAGTGACGGGTAGTGTTTCTAAAATTAACTTAAATACCAAGGTCGTTAAAAACAAACCATTAAGAAATTAAGACAATTAAGGAATACTCGAGTTAAAACTTAATGCTCCTTAATGCTTCAACTAAACTAAGATGTTCTTAGGTGTCTAAGGTGGTTCAATAAAGTTTCCACCATCAAAACACTAAAGAAGCATAATCCCTTTAATAGCACTAGCCTGCTTATAAATATCCACTACCTCATCGGCGTTTTGCACTTGCTTATTTACAGTAATCGCTAAATATTTACCCGTTTTAGAAGGCTTTTCCACAAACTCTTCATGAGGTAATATAGCTCTTAGCTCCTCAATTACAGCATGGTCGCCAGTAATAATAAACTTAAAAGTATAAGCCCCGGGAAAAGTCTGTACACTTTCCAGCTTTTCTTTAAAGTTCGCGTAAACGTCGGCATTGCTCCCTTCTGGGATATCATTAAAATCTATGTTTTTATTTAAATTATTATCATCCATAACTACTACTTATCAAATTCCATTCCTAATTACAAGCATGCTATTTTGTCATAAAGTTAAATGTTCAAAGCATAAATTCGAAGGTATCACCACTTATAGGCACTTTAAACTTTCAACACGCCACTTTTAACTTTTATAAGCGCACTGTTTTTGCTATTTTTGGGCTTTAAAAAAGGATATAGGATTTGGATTATTTAGCAGGATTAAACCCACAGCAAAGAGCAGCAGTAGAGAATACCGAAGGACCAGTAATGATTGTAGCTGGTGCAGGTTCGGGAAAAACGAGGGTAATTACCTATCGTGTGGCCCACTTGATACAAAAAGGTATTGATCCGTTCAATATTTTAGTATTGACTTTTACCAACAAAGCCAGTAAGGAAATGCGTGAGCGTATCGAAAAGGTAGTTGGTGCTGAGGCTAAGAGCATTTGGATGGGAACATTTCACTCGGTGTTTGCTAAAATTTTACGTGTAGAAGCAGAGAAAATCGGTTATCCAAGCAATTTTACCATTTACGATACCGACGATTGCAAAAGCTTAATCCGCACCATCCTTAAAGAAATGCAGTTGGACGATAAATTATATGCGCCAAACATTATTTATGGTCGTATTTCTTCCGCAAAAAACAATTTGATCTCTGTATCGGAGTACCAAAACAATGCTCAATTACAAGCAGAAGACGTGGGTAATAAGCGTCCGTTAATGGGGCTTATTTACGAAACCTATGCTAAACGTTGTTACAAGGCAGGTGCAATGGATTTTGACGATTTACTATTCAAAACCAATGTATTGCTTAGAAAACATCCAGAAGTACTGAACAAATACCAACACAAGTTTAAATATATCATGGTGGATGAGTATCAGGATACGAACCATTCACAGTATACTATTGTAAAAAAACTTGCTGCAGCACATGAAAACTTATGTGTAGTTGGCGATGATGCGCAAAGTATTTACGCTTTCCGCGGAGCTAATATTCAGAATATCTTAAATGTTGAACGCGATTACCCTGATTTGAAAGTTTACAAACTGGAGCAAAACTACCGTTCAACACAGAATATTGTAGAGGTAGCCAATAGCATTATTGCCAACAACAAAAACCAGTTAGAGAAAAACGTTTTTTCTGACAATGAAAAAGGCGATAAAATTAAAATATCAAGAGCTTTTACCGATAATGAAGAAGGTAAATTAGTAGCCGAAGCCATTGTACAAGAACGTTCTGGAAATGGTTTAGCGTATACTGATTTTGCCATTCTTTACCGTACCAATGCGCAAAGTAGGGCAATGGAGGAAGCCTTGCGCAAACTCAATGTTCCCTATAAAATTTACGGCGGACTTTCATTTTACCAACGCAAGGAGATTAAGGATTTAATTGCTTATTTCCGTTTAACGTTTAACCCAGCAGATGAGGAAGCACTGAAACGTGTAATCAACTACCCTCGTCGTGGTTTAGGCGATACTACCTTAGATAAAATTTCTGTAGCAGCAAACGAACATGGCATTACCATGTGGGAAGTTGTTTGTACCCCGCATCAGTATTTAGGCGGACGTGTACCGAACCAATTGAACGATTTTGCCATGATGGTCAAAGCGTTTGCGGCAGAATCTAAAAAACTGGACGCTTACGAATCTGCACTTTACATTGCCCAACATTCGGGCATTTTAAAGG
>NZ_JAELTX010000516.1 GCF_016429065.1 Pedobacter sp. ASV17 | reverse complement strand
GTTGAAGGGCACCCACGGATCCGAGCTTCCACTGACGAGGTTTGCGAGGTTGACATTTTCGAATCCAGGCGGTGGTTGGCAGGATGTTCCAGCGGGGCTGTAGATTTCGTCCCAGGGCGATGTCATCTCTTGATCCTCGTGACTGGCCATGTTGAAGCTCGGATATCACGCATCAGCGTCTCCAGCTTTCTCGTTATGTAACTGTGGGAAGAAGGGCGGATGAGGAGTTGGAACTGGTTGTGTGACGAGACGAGACGTTAACTGGAGATGGAGGGCCTGGATTACTGTCTATGGTGAGGAGTCGTAAGTGAGATGATATATTATTACTGGTATGGGTAGGTATAGTGAGGCGGCCGGCGCTAATATGTTAGATTGATTAATGGTGAAAAAGATTGTAATGATTTCGTTCAAAGACGTGGGCGTATGCCAGCC
>NZ_JAELTX010000515.1 GCF_016429065.1 Pedobacter sp. ASV17 | reverse complement strand
AGCCCAGACAAACGACCCGCAGCGAAAACACCTCTACGACAGACTTCTAAAAATGCTGCTGGAAAATCTCTCAAGACCAAGGCGTCGGCAAACGGTCTTTTCAAGAAACCCTCACTCCCTGCCATGAACAGAAATGCACCAGATGGCGACCAGTCGGCAGACGTGGCGTCGTGGAATGGTGCCATCCCTCCGCTTAACACACCAAGCAAGAAGCCGAGCACATCAAAACAGGATGCACCCGCATTGACGAATCGAAAGTCTTCGCTAGCCTTGAGAGAACTAATTGCCAAAGCTAGGGCAGCCAAAAAGGCCGCAGAAAAGTCAGCTCCAAAAGTCCAGTCTTCTCAGCGCGATGAGCTTGGCCCAATCGTCCCCACCGATGATGGCTTTGACTTTGGCATAGATGACCACCCCGACCCTTTTGGTCAGCGA
>NZ_JAELTX010000514.1 GCF_016429065.1 Pedobacter sp. ASV17 | reverse complement strand
CTCATTCAGTATTCAAAATGTCCATGTCCATCAACGACTCCGCGCAAGAGCGGGAGGGCTTCCCCCGTCCTTTCCCCGACACGCCTTCCAACGAGCTCGAGCAGCACCGCATGAATGGCAAAGTAGTTGTCGTTAACGGCGCTGCTGACGGCATTGGCGGCGCTGTCTCCGAGGCCATGGCTGAGGCTGGTGCCAATGTCGCCCTGTGGTACCACTCGTGAGTAGTCTTTCGTGACCGGCTGTTATGTAAGAGGTTGCATTTGCTAACGCTCCTGGATCAGAAATGACGCGGCCATTGCAAAAGCAGAGGCACTAGCTTCCCAACACAACATCAAGACGGCGACCTACAAGGTCAATGGTATGTCTATTTTCACAGGCCATTTGAAGCGTCAATTTAGTCTAATTCGGCGGCTACAGTTTCCAAGGATGAAG
>NZ_JAELTX010000513.1 GCF_016429065.1 Pedobacter sp. ASV17 | reverse complement strand
GTCCTCGTCCCCGATGGCTACCCATCTTCTCAATCGAGCTCATAATCCCACTCCGTCGCGGCGTCGGCACTCCGAACCTCGACACACCACCAGCAGCACCACCAACACTCGTCCGCGACTGTCCCCTCAACGCCGAGCCAGGAGCCCGAATACCAGATGCCCGACCCATACTAGCCCGTCGACTCTCGGCCGAAGTCTTGGGCGTCTTGGTCATTTCAGATTCAGATCGAGCCGCAGCAGCAGCAGCAGCTCTCTGCGTAGCGGCACTGCCGCCAACAAAGCTTTGCATCGACATCATCTCCTCAGCCAACTGCACCAGCTCGCCCTTCTCAACACGTTCCTTTTCCAACATCTCTCTCATGTCAGAGTTATCCTTTTGCACCGACGTGACAACAGCCTCAAGACGCTGAATATCCGCATTCAGCTCTTGAA
>NZ_JAELTX010000512.1 GCF_016429065.1 Pedobacter sp. ASV17 | reverse complement strand
CCGACATAGCCGACCAGGACAGCTCGTCGCGTCGCCGTTCTGGACGCGTCGTGAAGGTTCCAGAGAAGTACGAACCCGATGCATCAGCGCTTTCCGCGTCCGCCAAGCGGAAGCGCAGAGAAACTGGTGAAAACGATGGCGACGATGACGATCTTGAATCTGATCAGGAGAGCGGCGGTGATGATACCGACAGCGACGAGGACCATCCCGCACCGCGATCGCGAAAGCCAGCTGGCTCAGCTCGGCAGAAGAAGCCGTCACTCAAGAAACCGAAGATCAACGGCTCGAGCCACGTAGCTCGCATCCCGAGCCGACCAAAGAAATCTGTCCGCATTGATGCCGGCCGTAAGGGTACGGGACTGTTTGGTAAATATTGGCCCGATCCATTTTCGTTCTGCATCCGTGGAGATGAGCTCAGCTCTAACGTAAGCC
>NZ_JAELTX010000511.1 GCF_016429065.1 Pedobacter sp. ASV17 | reverse complement strand
GAGTATCTCGATTCCATGGAGTTCAACAGAAGGGAAAGACATCATGGTGCCTCGTTCTACAACTTCTTGGAGCTCAGATTCTTCTCCTCTTTGTTGGTATTGACCCAGTGACGCACCACCTTCGTCAGCGCTGTCAGATTCCGAGGTTTCTTCTGAATCAGAGTCACTTTGTGTGGTATTCCACTCTGGAGGACGTGGGATGACATGAATATGGCTCTTTTCGCCAGTAACATTGCCAGGTTGTCCGGATGCGCCCTCACCGGCGTCCCCCTCAGTACCTTTCTCAACCTGCGAATTTTCAACCGGAGGCGGTGGCTTGGAGTGAGCTTGTTTCGATAGCGTATGCAAATTCTGAGCAAGATAGTTGACATGGCTCATAAGAGTCATCTGCTTCTGTTCTGCAGCTGTCTCTTATACACATCTGACGCTGCC
>NZ_JAELTX010000510.1 GCF_016429065.1 Pedobacter sp. ASV17 | reverse complement strand
TTTTTTCACTGCTTTACAATCAGCCATTATTTGCTAAGGTCAATAGCTGGGGTAGTTAGTGATTTTTTCAGCCCCTCCATTCCCGTCATTTCGACGACCGAAGGAGGAGAAATCTAGCGGGTCGCTGTTTGCTGGTAGATGTTTTTAGGCTAGCCAAGCTCGTTAGATTTCTCACTATGTTCGAAATGACGGTAACGGGATTGCCATGATATCAGTTGGTTTCATTGATTTTTTTCACTGCTTTACAATCAGCCATTATTTGCTAAGGTCAATAGCTGGGGTAGTTAGTGATTTTTGCAGCCCCTTCCATTCCCGTCATTTCGACGACCGAAGGAGGAGAAATCTAGCGGGTCGCTGTTTGCTGGTAGATGTTTTTAGGCTAGCCAAGCTCGTTAGATTTCTCACTATGTTCGAAATGACGGTAACGGGATT
>NZ_JAELTX010000509.1 GCF_016429065.1 Pedobacter sp. ASV17 | reverse complement strand
ATATATTTCCCACGATTTATAATAGCTTTCGCAATTTCTCTCTTCTTCATAAATACGTTCGTGTATAAAGGTACTAATAATTGACGGATTTCAGCTAAAATCACATGTCTATCTTTTTCTTCTGTGACAGCCGCTGAAAGTACAGAAATCGCCGCTTCTTCTACTTTACGATATCCTTCTTCACAAATAACAACCGTTATTTGTTGCTTCGTACGTTCTTTTTCCTCACCATTTTTACTTACTGCTTTTCTCGTACGTAAAAACGCTGATTCCATGACGTACACGTCCGTCAACATATTTGATATTACACGTGAATATTCTTGTTCTTGGTCGATTTTTAGACTTGGAGTTTTAGAGAGCGTTTTCAAAGATTGTTTCAACAATTTTTTCGCTAATAAAATGTAACGATGGTTTCTTTCGACATTTGCTACAT
>NZ_JAELTX010000508.1 GCF_016429065.1 Pedobacter sp. ASV17 | reverse complement strand
ACATATTGTAGTTTTGCTTTTTTTTTTCCCATAGCTTCTACATCTTCAATACGTTTAACACGTTTTACTTTTTCAACGCCCATTCTATATATATGCTAAATCCCATCTATAAACTCCCCTGCAACCTCAACGCCTCGCCGTAGCAATCGTCAACCAATGGTCAATAACCTCCAACGCCCTCTGCGGCAATCCCGCAAACTTCTTCGCATCATACGTATCCGCAATAGCCTGTCTCAACCTCTTTGCTCTCGTGACAGCAATAATCTTTGCAGACGACGGATTGGTATGCTGCGCAAACTCATGCGACTCCTTCTCCAGCTCGCGGCGCTTCTTGCGCACCTCTGCCGGCTCTGCTGCCTCGACCTTGCACAGCTTACACGTACACGTAAACCCCCATGTGCGCTGCAGCGCCGCCATTCGCGCATCATAATCG
>NZ_JAELTX010000507.1 GCF_016429065.1 Pedobacter sp. ASV17 | reverse complement strand
TCGTCGGCAGCGTCAGATGTGTATAAGAGACAGGACCATTCTCATCCTTTTGCCAGCCAAAAGTATCAATGTTGCTCTTGAATTCAAACGGCTTCTGTTCGTCAAACTTCTTGCCCCAGAGCTCTTCGACCTTGCCACGGAACACGTCGACGCCCATATCGTCAATGGTGTATTTGAGACGGGCATGCTTACGGTTTTTGCGGTCACCGTTGTCGCGCTGCACCAACATGATCTTCTCGCAGGCAATGTGGACCTCTTCAGCCTTGCAAAAACCCATCATTCTGCCAGTCTGAGGGTACGTCTTCTTGTTGTTATGAGTTGTACCCATACCACCACCAGCAAGAACGTTGAAGCCTTCGAGGTTGTCGTTCTCGTCCTTGATGGCAATCAGACCAATATCGTGAGCATACACGTCCGTATCATTGTGTGGAGG
>NZ_JAELTX010000052.1 GCF_016429065.1 Pedobacter sp. ASV17 | reverse complement strand
AGCATCAGCTGTCATTGCTGCTCCCACTACTTCCGCATAGATTTTTGCGCCTCTTGCTTTTGCGTGTTCATATTCTTCTAAAATCAAAGCTCCTGCACCCTCACCCATTACAAAACCATCTCTATCCTTATCAAAAGGTCTACTTGCAGTCTGTGGATCATCATTTCTGGTAGACATCGCTTTTAAAGCCGCAAAACCACCAAACGAAGCTGGCGTAATCCCTGCCTCAGAGCCGCCTGTTACAAACATTTTTGCTTTACCAAATCTGATATAGTTAAAGGCATCCATAATGGCATTATTACCCGTAGCACAAGCTGAAACTGGGGTATAGTTAATTCCCTGCAAGCCAAATTTCATCGAAATTAAGCCCGATGCCATATTGACCAAAAGTTTAGGGATAAAGAATGGATTGAAACGAGGGTTATATTCTCCTTTCACATAATTCTCTACTTCTGTTTCGAAAGTTTGCATCCCGCCTTGTCCGCTACCCCAAATCACTCCAAAATCAAAAGGATCAATGGTACTCAAATCAATGCCACAATCTTTCATGGCTTGGTCTGCAGCGTATAAAGCATACTGCGTAAACAAATCAGTACGCTTAATTTCGTTTCTGTCCAAGTGTGCTGCTGGATCAAAACCTTTTATTTCGCAGGCTACTTGAGAACGGAAACGAGAGGCATCAAAACGCGTTACACGCTCACAGCCACTTTTTCCTGCAACGATATTCTTCCAAAAATCAGCAACATTATCTCCTAGGGGATTAATGGTCCCTAACCCTGTAACTACAACTCGTCTCATTTTTTTATCTGTGTTTTAAATAAATTGGAGGTCCCACGAGCAATAAGCCGCGTTCCATTCCGCCCCCAAATTTCGCATTCGGCATGGATAAATTGTCGTCCTTTTTTAATTATTTTAGTTTTTGCGGTAATTTCATCGTTTTCTTGGGCTACAGAAAAGTAATCTATGGTATTATTAATGGTGGTATAATGAAAAGGCTCGTCCAAACTGAACATCGTTGCACCCAACACATCATCAACAATTGCAGCGGTAACTCCGCCATGCAATCTATCCATCGGGTTTAACCACTCCTTCCTGATTACATATTTAAACTCCAAGCTGCCTTTTTCTACCGAGACCACTACAGGCCGTAACCATCTCATAAATGGCGAGGGCGAACGGTCAAATTCTTTTCCTATGTACGACCTCATTGCTTCTAATGCATCCATGAACTATTCTGAGTTACGATTGAAAAAACTGTTTGGTCATGCCTACAGGCACCTGATACTGATCTAAGCTAAGCGCAATTAAAAGCTCATCAGCAACCTCTTCTGGCGGAATGCCATGTTCCTGCCCACCTATCTCTTTAGAAAATGGTGTATTCACCAAAGGTGGAATCAATTCGAAAACACGAACATTTTCCTGTTCTGCCAAACTATCTCGAAGTACGTTGGTATAGTTTTGCAAAGCTGCTTTACTGGCCGAATAGGTTGGAATACTAGCGTGTCCCCTAAACGCCGCAATACTTGTTACGTTAACAATAGCACTGTTTTGATTCCCTAAAAGTTGTGGCAATAACAGTTCTGTAAAGTGTATAATACTTAAATAGTTAAGGTTGATTTCATTTTTTGCCAATTCAAAAGCGTTTCCTCCGTTTTGTAGAGAATGACTGTAGGCCAAACCTGCATTATTAATGACCCAATTCAAATCTGGATGCTCCTCCTGGATGAGTTTTGCCACCCTTAAGCGTTCTTCTTCCAAGCTTAAATCGGCCTGTATGGCAATGCTACCTTTCAGTTCATTAACGGTTTCCTTCAACTTCTTTTCATCCCTGCCGTTCACCAAAAGCTGATTGCCTAAAGCATGAAGTCTGCGGGCAATGGCCAATCCTATTCCTGACGTTGCACCCGAAATAAAAACCTTGTTATTTTCTATTCTCATGATATTTAAAATTTTAATATACCAATCGGTATATTTTAGGTTAAAAAAATTTAATGGATAATTTCTTGGTCTATGATCAATTTAATGCGATCTAGTGCCGTATTTAAGTGTGTGATTTGATTAAGTGTACGAGATAGCAATATCCCACCTTCTATAAGCATGATAAAGGTATAGGCATAGGTCTCCGTTTGCAAGTTAGCTTTAAAACTACCTTCCGCTTTGCCTTTTTCTATAATGGCTGATACTTTCTTTTGCCAAGCAACAAAGTTTTCCTTAACAGCATCTCGCAGAAATAACAAATGGTCATCTGCTTCTGTTGCCGCATTTAACATAGGACAGCCACCTTGTGACGCCGCTTTCTTCCAGGTAGTTTTATAGAAGTTGAGCATTGCCATCAATTGCTCATAGGCAGTCTCCTCTTTTGAAATGGCTGCATCCATACTATCTCTCAAACGTTTGGCATTAAATTTAAAAGCTGCAATGACCACTTCTTCTTTGTCATCAAAGTTGCCATAAATACTCCCTTTGGTAAGTCCAGTAACCTTGGTAATGTCTGATAGAGAGGTTGCCGCATAGCCCTTGCTATTAAAAACATCCGCTGTTTTTTCAATAATCAATCGCTTCGTTTTCTCGGCTTTACTCATGCTGTTTATCATTTAAAAGAACAAACGTATAAAATATACCAATTGGTATATTAAAAATGTTATCAAAATGAGATTGGGATTACTTTTATGGAGCAATCCCAATCAAGAATTTTAGTCTTCTCGACTACCATCATCGGCCATTCTCACCATTTTAGGCTCAAATTTCGCCACAATGTCTACCAAATCAGTTTGTGCAGCCATTACTTGGTGGATGTCTTTATAAGCCATTGGAGCTTCATCTAATCCAGCGCCAATTAGGGTTACCCCGTGATCTTTTAAAATCGCTTTCATTTCTGAACGCGTAATGCTTTGCATGGCCTTGGTACGGCTCATCAATCGCCCTGCACCATGTGAGGCCGAATTAATAGATGAAGCTTCTCCTTTTCCTCTCACTAAGAACCCTGGAGCCGTCATACTGCCTGGAATAATCCCCATCACACCTTCACCTGCTGGCGTTGCTCCCTTTCTGTGGACAATCACCTCTTCACCATTTAATGTTTCTTTCCAAGCGAAATTATGATGGTTCTCCACTTTGGCAAGCACTTTCGCTCCAATCGCTTTGGTCAATCTTTTATGGATAATTTCATGACAGGCAGAAGCATAATCTCCCGCAAGGTTCATGGCAATCCAGTATTCTTGTCCTTCTGCGGAGTTTAAATCCAAATAAGCCAAGTTTGCTGCTTCCTTAGGCAGCTTACAAAGGTCTTTGGCCAATTTAGTGTAGTGACCAGCAATAGTGGCTCCTAAGCCTCTAGAACCCGAATGCGTTAACAAGGCTACATAACGTCCTTTGTCAATATTCAACACTTCATCTCTCTCGGCAAATTCAATGATTCCCCATTCTACAAAGTGGTTGCCACCTCCAGAAGTACCTAATTGCGACCAAGCCTTACCATGCAAATGTTTTAAGAAAGGCGTTGAATTGAAGGCTTCATTTTCCAACACTTCGTGGTCAGCTCTTTCATCGCCTTTAAAGCCGTGTCCAGCACCAAATTTGGTAAAGGCAATCAATTCTCTTTTGTACATGGCATCTTTACCGAAATAGTGCTTTTCTGGAATATCAAAAATACTCAAAGCCATTCTACAACCAATGTCCACCCCTACACCGTAAGGAATAATGGCATTTTTGGTAGCCAACACGCCACCAATAGGCAAACCATAACCTTGATGAGCATCAGGCATTAAGGCGCCCGCTTCGGTTACAGGCAATTGCATGGCTATATTCATTTGGTTTCTCGCACCTTCTTCGATATAGCTTTCCCCAAATACCGTATACGATTTGGCATTTTCTACCAATGAAATGGTATCGCTAGTTTTTGATTGCGCTTCTTCAATCATGGCTTTTGCCAAATTTTCCAACACCGCGTCATCCAAAAAGCTTTCTGGATATTCTTTTACTTTTTTGAACAAAGCTAGAAGCTCCGCTTTTGCAAGGTCTGTAAAATGCTCGGCAATAATATTTAATGCCAAGCCTAATATTTTGTCTTCGGAATAACCAATTTTCAAAAGGTCGTTTCCTGTAATAATTGTTTTCATTTCCTTTTTCATCAAACCTCGACAAGCATCGTTCACTTGCCGAGGGCGTCTAAATTTAATTTATTTCACAAAAATTTGTTTCAATTGATCTACAATTTGTCCACTACCAGACAAGCTGATGTTGTTAATCTTCTCTGCAATCTTTTCTACATACTCCATTTCTTTCAACTTGTATAACATCGTATTCTCTTCCATTAATTTTGCAGTGTTCAACAAGCTTCTGGTTGAGGCCGTTTCTTCCCTTCTTGTAACAATGTTGGCTTGTGCTCTTTTCTCTGCCACCAATACTTGGTTCATGATTTCTTTCACGTCACCTGGTAAAATAATGTCCTTTACACCGCTATTGATCAATCTCACACCTAAATCGGCCACCTTAGCAGCAGCCAAGCCCATCACTGTTTCAGCAACTTTTTCTTTGCTTTCCATTAACTCGTCTAAAGTCATCACGCCAATAAATTCCCTTAAGGCTAATTGCATGATGATGTACAATTGTTTATCAAATTCTTTATTGTCTAACAAAGCTTTTTCGATATCCTCAATTTTGTATTGGATATTAAAATTCACCCTCAATTGAGCTTTGTCTTTGGTTAAAATTTCCTGACCGCTAATCTCCATGCACAATTGCCTCATATCAGCTTTATAAACCTGAATATTGGTGCTATTTTTCCAATAGGTATAATTTCCTGCTTCTAATGCTTTATTGAATTTACCGTCGATAAACAACAAACCTTTCTCGAAAGACTCGACTCTATAAGCCCTGATGTAATTCAACAAAGGCATCTTTTCTAACAAATTCTTATCAATCGTTTCGTCAATATCAATCTTACCGGTATCTACCCTAACAAAATTGTATTCAGACAAACCTTTCCAAATCACATGCCTTCCGGCATTCATGATACCTTTGAAATTTTTATTTTGATAGGTCAATACCAATTCATTGTCGGCTACAGTTACCAAGTGAATCAAATTCACAAAGTCTGTATTCTGCAATAAAATATCTAATTCTGCTGAAGTATAATGATATTCCTTTCCCATATCATAAATCATTGCAGTTTCACCGAAACCAATCCAGTGTACTCCAGCTGTTAATACTTTTTCTAATTTTCCTCTTTTAAACACCAATCCAACATTATTGGTGTTAATGGTTACTCTTTTCATGTTTTTTTGATGTTAAAAATTTATTTTCTATTAATTATTAGCTTTTAAAAAGCGTTGTAATTGCACATTTATTTATCTTTTTGCGGAAGAACCAAATCCATAAGTTTGTTTAAAAGCGAGGCCAATTGATTGGTTTTAGATGATGGGATGATTTACATACATAGGTATAGCGAACCATTCACCAAAAGGCTTGACTTAAAAATCATGACTTATTTGTTTAGCACTTGCTGAGCAAAACACAAATTGCTTTTTGGTTTTATTTACCTTGAGCCAAATGTGGTTTTACAACGCTAGTTGTTTTGAGAAATTTGAAGTATCTCTTCTTTTTAGATGGATCCAAACTCCATTGCATTACCCTTATGCGATTCCAATTATGGTTTGGAAGCAGGATTCGAACCTGCATATTTACGTTGCTTAACCACTTAGCTATTCCGCTTTTGCGGAAGCGGGATTCGAACCCACGTAGACGTGTATTAGACAATCTATCATTACCTTTATCAGCATATCCTTCGTTAAACTTGGATACTTTGGGACTATACAGAAACCCGCAACATAGGATAAATCTCATTTAGTGTTGCCATTCCAACTTGTGGTCGGAATATCTTTATATCATGATAAATATTAATCAAAGAACTTTTATCGACTGGCGACATTACAAAGATGCCAGTACTACTACGCAGCATATTTACGCACTAAAAAAATAACTACAATTTAAAAAGCAAGAACCTGATATTCAGACAAATAATTTCTAAATAGCACTCAAAAATATTTCTTAAAAAATCAATTACGCAAATACATTGCGCAGAAAACATTTTACTTTAAATATTTTCTATTAGCTTTATCAACAAGTTTTCTCAACCCTTCAAAAAAATTGACCAAATGGCGATTAACAAGCTGGCATTAATCAGGTACAAAACCATCGACGATTGTTTAAAAAACCGTTACAAGAAATGGACTTTGGAAGACCTTATCGAAAAAGTATCCGAAACGTTATATGAACTTGAGGGAATTACTTCGGGTGTAAGCAAACGTACTATACAGGCCGATATACAATTGATGCGTAGCGACAAACTGGGATACAATGCACCTATCATTGTTAAAGACAAACGGTTTTACGTATATGAAGACGCCAACTACAGCATTACCAAAGTCCCAATTAACAATGCCGATGTAGATAAGATGAAGGAGATTGTAGGCGTTCTAAAGCAGTTTAACGCTTTTAATTACTTTGACGAAATGAGTGACATGATTGCTCGCTTGGAGAATAACCTGTACAAATCCACCCACGAAGGCGGAAACTATATCCAACTGGAGAGCAACAATCAGTTGAAAGGAATGGAATACATTCCCAAGCTCTATCAGGCCATTTTAAACAAATCGGCACTGTTAATTGAGTATAAATCTTTCAAAGCACAGCAATCTCAAAACTCTATATATTACCCCTACCTCTTAAAGGAATACAGAAACCGATGGTTCTTAATTGTAAAAGCTAAAAAAGGTGGTGCATTATTTAATTTGGCTTTAGATCGTATTATCGAGTTCCAAGAGTTGCCAAACGAACCTTTTGTGGTACACGAGGGCATTGACTTTGAACGTTATTATAGCGACTTAATAGGGGTTACAAAGAACGGTAATGACAGGCCTCATAAAGTAATTTTAGAGTTTGACAATCGTAACGCTCCTTACGTAATTACCAAACCACTTCATCACAGCCAAGAGCTTATTGCAGAAAAAGAAAAAACAACCGTAATCAGAATTGATGTAGTATTGAATTATGAATTGGAACGCGAAATTCTAGGTTTTGGCGAATGTGTAAAGGTATTAGGACCAAGAATATTAGCCCAACGCATTAAGCGAAGGATAGCGGCAATGGCTAACTTATACGATACAGAAGAAAAGAATAAAGGAGCGCAACAGGCTTTGGCGTTGTAATACCATTTTTTTGTCATTCAGAACGTAACTTGTACCGATTATTCGGTAGCGAAGACCACTTAGCAGCTACGAAGTAAATCTCCAAACTCTACCCTTATAAGCATGTTCAAAGATTTCTCTCTGCGTTCGAAATGACGCGTGAGATTTAAGGAATAAGCAAATCGAAAGATTTAACTTCGTTGGACTTCGGTTCTCTCCCGAAGGGTCGGAAAAATGACGAAGAGAATAAAATAAAAAAGTCCCGCATGTGCGGGACTTTATATCTTAAGACAACTCAAACTTGTATCCTACTCCTTTTACGGTCGATACGTAGTTTTCGCCTAGTTTTTCTCTCAACTTTCTGATATGCACGTCAATGGTTCTGTTGGTAACCACCACCGAATCTTCCCAGATGTTCTTCAATATGGCTTCGCGGGTGTAAACTTTTCCAGGTTTTGAAGCTAGCAAATAAAGCAGCTCAAATTCTTTCTTAGCTAAAACCACTTTCTCACCATTTTGATAAACCAAGTAAGATTCACGGTCAATCACCAAGTCGCCAATTTCTAATTTGTTTTCAGAAACCTCGTCGTTACTTGCATTACGGCGTAAGATCGCGTTAATACGACTTACCAATGCTCTAGGTTTAATAGGCTTGGCAATGTAATCATCGGCTCCTACGTTGAATCCCGCAATTTCCGAGTATTCTTCGCTCCTTGCAGTTAAAAACACCATAAAGGTATTTTTAAACTCTGGAATAGCCCTCATTAATCGACAGGCTTCAATACCGTCCATCTTAGGCATCATGATATCCAAGATGATCAAGTCAGGCTGAACCTTCTTAGCAACGTTGATTCCGTCCTGTCCATTACTGGCCAAAAACACTTGGTAACCTTCCTTTTTGAGGTTATACTCAATTAGTTCCAAGATATCTGGTTCGTCGTCAACAATTAATATCTTCTGTTTAGCTGTACTCATTGCAGTTTTATTTGTTACGAAAGTAAGTAGACAATTGCAATATTTAGTTAAGGTGAAGTTAACAAATTGTTAAGACTACTCTATATATTAACATAAAATTAGAGTTTAGGTAAGGTTTTGTTTAAAAAAACCTCCAATTCTTCACCTCTTAGGTCGCGAGCGATGATTTTACCTTGAGGATCAAGTAAAAACGAGCTAGGGATAGCCTCAACTTGATAAAGCCTTACCGTTGGTCCTTCAAAATCCTTCAATTCTCCTGCTTGATCCCACGTTAAATTGTCTTGTTTAATCGCCTGTGCCCAAGCATTTTTATCTTTATCTAAAGAGATACCTAATACTGTAAAATTTCTGTTTCTATAGGTTTGGTAGGCCTTTACCACGTTAGGGTTTTCAGCTCTGCATGGTCCACACCATGAAGCCCAAAAGTCTAACAACACATACTTACCACGGTAATCAGCCAATTTAATCTCTTTACCATCAATACTTTGGATAGAAAAATCTGGAGCTACTTGGCCAATTTGCACTGCTTTTAACCTAGATACTTTTTCGATGAAGTTTTTCACTGCCGAATGCCCTCTTAAACTAGCATCTACCTTTTCAGCATAATCAACCATCGCTTTTTCATTTCCTACTGGATTAACCAAACTGATAGCATAAAAGCTCACTAAGGATTTGTTATTATCCATGGCAAATTTGATTATGGCTTGATTCAGTTCGTTTAATGCGTTGTTGTACACTGGCGACAACTCTTGTAAAAGATGATCTCTTTTGCTTGGATCAGCAGCTACTTTTTCTTCAAATTGCTTGCTCACCTCGAAAATCTTTTGTTGAAACTTGATTTTCACATCGTTGAACTCGGCTAGTTTTGCCGCATCCTCGGCACCATCAATGGTATAGTGCTGGCTTTTGTCGGTTACATCAGCAGTCAATTTAACCTGATCGCCATTTTTAGCAATCACAATATATTCGTTGGTAAGGTAGTTCACCCTAAAAAAATCAGGCTCTTGTTTGGTATTGGTAAACTTAAACTCACCATCTTGCGACATATTGGTCGAATCCAACAAAACCATGCTGTTGTTGGCCATGCCATATAAGTAAACCTTATTCTTTACATCGGCGTTAGTTAACTTGCCGCTAATGGTAAATTTCGTTTTATCCTTGCAAGCCGTGAACGTTGCAACTACTACCGCTAAAATTAATATTATTCTTTTCATTTAATTTAGTATTGAGATTTTAGTATTAAGTATTTAGACTGAACAGTGCTTAAGTATAGACACCTTCAACCCTATAGCTTAAACCTCTAATCTTTTCAAAATCAATTCGTTTACTTTCTTCGCGTCGGCTTTGCCTTTGGCCAGTTTCATCACATCGCCTACAAACAAACCTAAAACGCCTTTCTTACCTTTTTTGTATGCCTCTACCTGCGCCGCATATTTAGCTAACACTTCGTCAATAAGCCCCGAAATGGCATCCGCATCTTCAACAATCAGTAAGTTAAGTTGTTGCGCCAACTCTTCTGCATTAGCTTCTGCGTTATTTTCTAAAGCAGGCAATAACTGTTGAATGGCATTTTGCTGTGAGATTTTCTTTTCGTCCACCAAATTAATGGTTTGAGCCAACTGCGCAGGTTTTACCGCATAGGCTGAGATATCAATCTGCTTTTCGTTAAGGATTGCCCTAATACTTCCCAGCAGCCAATTCACCAAGCTCTTTGATTGCTTGATCGCCTTTTTGGCTTCGTTGTGATACTGGTATAATCCTCTATCATCAGCCAATACTACAGCTTCAGAAAGGTTAATCCCCAGTTCGGCAACCAATTGCTTTGCAATCTCTTTTGGCAATACTGGCATCGCTGCTTTTACATTAGCCAGCCATTCATCTGAAATGACTACTGGTGGCAAATCTGGATCTGGAAAATAACGATAGTCATTGGCTTCTTCTTTGCTACGCATAGGGGAAGTGGTGCCTTTATCGGCATCAAAATTCAATGTACTTTGAATGATCTTCCCTCCTGTACCTACTACCTCTACTTGTCTTCCAAATTCAAAATCAATGGCCCTGCGCACATTACGGATAGAGTTAAGGTTTTTAACTTCGCAACGAGTACCAAAAGCGGTACTGCCTTTTTCACGTATAGAAATATTGGCATCGCAACGCAAAGAACCTTCTTCCATGTTGCCATCGCTTACATTTAAAAAGCGTACCAACTGTCTAATTTCATTGAGCAAAGCTGATGCTTCTTCTACACTGCGGATATCTGGCTCGGTTACGATCTCAATTAACGGAACCCCCGCACGGTTTAAATCCACCAGTGAATAGTACTCATCTTGATCGTGCATGCTTTTACCTGCATCCTCTTCCAAATGGATACGGTTAATGCCGATACGTTTTTCGGTGCCATCAGCCAGTTGCACATTTAGATAACCATTTTTACAAATAGGGCTATTGTCTTGCGTAATCTGATATCCTTTGGGCAAATCGGCGTAGAAATAATTTTTCCTATCGAAGAAATTATACTGATTGATTTCGCAATTAAGGGCCAAACCAATACGCATGGCTTTTTCAATTACTTCTTTGTTGAGCTTAGGCAAGGCACCTGGTAAGCCCAACGAAACGGCCGAAATATGCTCGTTAGCTTCTGCACCAAATGCAGCGCTATCAGAACAGAATATTTTGGATTGTGTATTTAACTGAACATGGATCTCTAAACCCGAAACCAGCTCGAAATCCTCGACTTCTTTTACGATAGTTGTTGTACTCATTAATAGATTTTACTATTCGGTAAAGCTTTTTAGATGTCCCAAATATAGGGATTATTATATATGAATAACCATTTAAAACCGCAGAAGCACCGATTAAAAACTAAAAAAACATGAAAATTTAAATCGCTGTGTATCTGTACCCGACAAACCAAATAAATGTATCAAATATGTAACACAAAAAGTAAGCGACTGCTGTGGCACGGTATTCGTATAGGGTTTGATAACACACAAAAACTAAATGATATGAAACGTTTAATCTTAATGTTAACCGTTGCTATAGTAGCAACAACATTGCAAACAGCCAACGCTCAAGTTAGTTTAAATATCAATATAGGTGCACAACCTAATTGGGGACCTCGCGGCTACGATTACGTGGAGTATTACTACATGCCCGACATTCGCACCTACTATCACGTGCCCAGCAGACGCTACGTGTATTATGAAGGTAGCAGGTGGGTGCACAGAACTTCGTTACCAAGAGCTTACAGAGGTTATGATTTACACAGGGGACGAAAAGTAGTGATTAACGAATCTCGCCCTTATTTAAGACATAATGTTTATCAAACCCGTTATGTAGAAAGATACAGACATGATAACGGTAAACATAAAGGATGGTACAAAGAAAAAGGCCATAAAGGTAAAGATAGAGGAAGACATTAAAGCATTGCAGTCACTTCGATCCCGAGAGTTCGGGAGAGAGATTTAGCAATCTGTATTATGTTTTATAATTTATCATTAAGTCGCTAGATTTCTCTCTACGTTCGAAATGACGAAAAATAAAAAAGTCCCGCAGGTGCGGGACTTTTTGCATTTTAAAATCTTTTGCCAATAGTAATTCCTATTCGAGGATAAGCATTTTCGCCACCATAATCTCCAAAAAAGCGTCCCGCTCCTAAATAAATTTCACCTACAAAATTCTTTTTAGTTAAAAACTTTGCCCCTGTGGCAAAACCCATACCGTAGTTAGTTACATTACCTTTCTTAAAATAAACTAATGAACCTTGAGGTGTATAAATCATACTATAATAATCACTTTCTAAATTAACAACCCCTGCATTTGCTTCTATAAAAAGGCCAACACCTACGTTTTCAGATTTACCAAAATAAACACGATAGTAAGGTATGATACTGTAATTGTATTTAAAAACATTTTCAAATCCAGCAAAAACAGCAAGTCCAAAACTTGTGTTATTCTTCAATATGCGTTCATAATTGATTTCTGGCAGACTTAAAATGGAGCTAAGTAAATTTAATTTTATTTCATTTCTTGCTACTTGCGGTGTTTTGGTGCTATCTCTGTTTTTTTTCTCTTGTGCCAAAAGGCTTAAAGAAATAGTTATTAATAGAGTTGTTAAAATAATTTTCATGACGATCGTTAATTTTTTTCGATTAAAAGCGCTTTCCCAAAGTAATTCCTATTCTTGGATAATACTTGTCACTCCCGTTAAAAAGTTTCACCACACCACCAAAAAGCTCACCAACAAAACCATTTTTATTTAGAAATTTACCCCCAGCAGCTACACCAAATCCAAATTGATTTTCAATTACCCTACCTAATTCTATATAAGCGCCCTTTTCATTATATGTTCCCCAACTGCTCGTCTCTGCATTATAAAAAACTGCATTTCCTTCTATAAAAAAACCAGACGCTTTTTTTCTTCCAAAATAAACCCTGTAATATGAAATGAATGAAAAATTAAATCCGATATCATCCACATTGACTGCAGCTGTAGCGCCAATACTGGAATTATCAAATAGACGTTCGTAGCCCAATTCGGCAACACTAAAAAAACCCAACATAAAAAGATTAGTAGTGATCTCGTTTTTGCCAGAAACTTTACTATCGATCTGAGAGGAATCTGTTTCTTTTTTTTCCTTTTTATCAATTATTTGAGCATGAGTGCTCATTGCCAATAAGGCAAAAACAGCAATTAAGAGCGTTTTTTTCATCTATAGTTGTAATATAAAATCCTGCAGGTGCGGGACTTTTTTATTTTAAAATCTTTTGCCTAAGGAAACTCCTAACCTAGGATATCCACCAATAAAGGTATTTTTCCCCATCACCCTACCACCACCTAACAGCAATTCTCCTAGAATACCGTTACGCGTTAAAAACTTGAAACCTACCGCAACGCCTAAACCAAAATTGGTGTGAGTTTTATCCTCCAATCTGGTCACCGTGTAGTTTTCAGGGTTATACATATATCTTTCTTGATCAAATGAAATTATTGAAGTATTGGCTTCAACAAAAAAGCCATTTGCCTTTTGTTTACCGAAATAAACCCTATAATAAGGACTGAGGATATAATTATAGTTCTCATCATAAACTCTTTTATCGGTTACGCTAACCGCAACAGACAAACCTAAGCCCTGATTATCGGCAATTAGTCTTTCGTAATCTAACTGCGCAAGTCCGAGCACGGTATTCAGTAAATTTAACTTGATTTCATTATTTCCACCCTGCCCTAACGAGTCGGCTCTTTTTTGAATGTCTAATTTAGCATTCTGTTTATTGGTTTTGCTGTCTTGGGCAAAAGACATAGTGGTTACAGTCGCTAAAAAAAGCGCTAACAAAGTTTTCTTCATGTTTTAAAGGTATATGTGTTATAAAAAGTTTTTTGCTTTTTCAATGGCTTTGCTCATTCCAGCAGCATCCTTACCGCCCGCAGTAGCGTAAAAAGGTTGTCCGCCGCCACCACCTTGGATTTCTTTAGCCAACTCTCTCACAATTTGCCCCGCATTGTAACCCTTGGCCTTCACCAATTCGTCATCAATAGCAACGGTAAGCTGTGGTTTTCCATCAATTACGACGCCCAATACCAAGAACAAATTTTGCACGGCACCTTTTACGGCATAGGCCAAGGTTTTAACAGCATCAGCATTTGGCAAATCTACCACAGTGGCGATAAAGTTAACACCATCAATATTGTGGATTTGACTTTCTAAATCTGTCCTTAAAGCTACGGCACGTTCAGAAATGGTTTTCTCAATCTCTTTTTTAAGTGATCCGTTGTCTTCGATAATCTTACCTAAGGCCGAAACAAAATCTTTAGGGTTGTTCAACAAAGCTCCTAAGTGTTTCACCAATTCAAAATGCTCACGGATTACTGCTGCCGAACGTTGTCCAGTAATAGCCTCTATCCTACGTACCCCAGCTGCAACCGCAGATTCAGCAGTAAGTTTAAAGAAACCGATTTGTCCAGTAGCTTTTACATGCGTACCACCGCAAAGTTCTTTTGAGTAATGGTCGTCAAAAGTAATTACACGAACAAAATCGCCATATTTTTCACCAAATAAAGCGGTTACACCACTTTCAATCGCTTCTTGGTAAGGGACATTTCTCTGTTCTTTCAAAGGAATATTCTCACGGATTTTTGCATTAACGATATCTTCAATTTGGTTCAGCTCTTCGTCGGTTACTTTAGCAAAGTGCGAAAAGTCGAAACGCAGGTAATCTGAGTTCACCAAACTACCTTTTTGATTAACGTGATGACCTAAAACTTGCTTTAAAGCGGCATGTAATAAGTGCGTTGCCGAGTGATTATTTTCTGTTTCCTTACGTTTCTCTTCATCAATTACCGCCCAGAATTTACCCTCCAAATCAGCAGGCAAAGTATCCGTAAAATGAACAATCACGCCGTTTTCTTTTTTGGTATCGGTAATCTCTACCCAAAATTGGCGACTGTGGTCTTCCAATCTTCCTGTATCACCTATCTGACCACCGCTTTCGGCATAAAAAGGCGTTTGAGCCAATACAATTTGATATTGCTCTTTGCCTTTGGCTTTTACTTTACGGTATTTAATGATCTCTGTTTCTAATTCTGTAAGGTCGTAACCTACAAATTCAGTCTCTCTATCCTCATTTACGATTACCCAATCGCCCGTATCAATGGTAGTAGCTGCACGAGAACGGCTTTTTTGAGCTTCTAAAGCTTCTTCATAACCATTTTTATCAACTGAAAAACCACTCTCTGATGCCATTAATTCGGTCAAATCGATTGGAAAACCAAAAGTGTCCTGCATCATAAAAGCAGTATTACCATCTAATTGATATTTCGTACCATCTTCATTATGGTATACCCCGTTTTCATCTTTCTTAATTCCTTTGTATAGTAATGCACCAATAACGTCTTTATTAAAATAGTTGATGCCTTGCTCTAAAGTTTTAAGGAAAGAAACCTCTTCTTCTAAAACAACTTTCTGCACGAAGTCTTTTTGGTGATACAACTCATCGAAAACACCTTTAAACTGATCTGCCAGTACAGGAACCAATTGATTTAAGAAAGGCTCCTTAAGGTTTAAGAAAGTATAGGCATAACGCACCGCCCTACGTAAAATACGACGGATCACATAACCAGCTTTATTATTTGAAGGCAACTGGCCATCGGCAATCACAAAAGAAATCGCACGGATATGGTCGGCCATTACACGCATTGCCACGGCTTCGTTCCAGCCTTTTTCACCTGGTTCAGCACTGCTTACATATTCAAATCCAGATTTATCAGAGATGTATTGGATAAGCGTTTGGAAAACATCGGTATCGTAATTTGAGCTTTTGCCCTGCAATACACGCACTAAACGTTCAAAACCCATTCCTGTATCCACGTGTTTGTTTGGAAGTGGCTTTAACGAGCCGTCTTTCAAGCGATTGAACTGCATAAATACGTTGTTCCAAATTTCAATCACCTGTGGGTGATCGGCATTTACCAAGGATTTACCTTTACCGTCTTTACGTTCTTCGGCACTGCGACAATCTACGTGGATCTCAGAACACGGACCACATGGACCAGTATCGCCCATTTCCCAGAAATTATCTTTCTTATTCCCTAACACAATACGCTCTTCGGGCACAAACTGCTTCCAAATTTCGTAAGCTTCGGTATCTTTTGGCAAACCTTCTTTTTCATCACCCTCAAAAACCGAAACATAAAGTTGGTCTTTAGGGATTTTATATACTTCTGTTAATAGCTCCCAGCTCCATTCAATGGCTTCTTTTTTAAAATAGTCGCCAAAGCTCCAGTTGCCCAACATTTCAAACATGGTATGGTGATAGGTATCAATTCCTACCTCCTCCAAATCATTATGCTTACCAGAAACACGTAAACAGCGCTGGGTATCAACCACACGAGGGTATTTCACTGCGGCTTCGCCCAAAAACAAATCTTTAAATTGGTTCATTCCTGCATTGGTGAACATCAAGGTTGGATCGTTCTTCACCACAATAGGCGCCGATGGTACAATATGATGTCCTTTGCTTTTAAAAAACTCTAAAAAGGTCTGTCTTATTTCTTTTGCTGTCATTTTTTTTATAGGTTTTAAAGGTACAAGGTGTAGGGTTTAAGGGATAAGATGTTCAATCTTAAACCCTACACCTTACACCTCAAACCACTTGCGCACAAAATTATAATTTTATTGTGGTTTTCTGCTAAAATCCGTTTACATTTGAACACTTTAAGTAAAACCTACAATCATTTAGTAATCAGCAGTAAACATGCCGTACAAGGAAAGAGAAATCAACAAAATGTATTATACGATGGGCGAAGTGACAGAAATGTTCGATGTAAATGCTTCGCAGATTAGGTTTTACGAAAAGGAGTTTGATGTTCTTAAACCTAAGAAAAACAAAAAGGGAAACAGGCTATTTACCCCAGAAGACATCGACAATTTAAAGATCATTTTTCACTTGGTAGACGACAAAGGCTTCACCCTTAAAGGAGCTAAAGAGCACATGAAAAGTAACAGTGGCGAAGTAAAAGAAAACCAAAAGATTATTGATTCTTTGGAGCGCTTGAAAAGCTTCTTACTTAAGCTGAATGAAGAGATCTAAACTTTGGTCATTTACTATTCTTTCCATCTTCTTCTTTAACGCTTGTCAATCAAACGCTCAAAAAGACAAAGTGCTTTTTAGGGATACGGTGTTAAAGTACTCAGTCATGCAAAGTGACTTAGACAAATACCTGACTTATAGAAACATTGCTGATACTGCAGGCAAAACCAAAGACTATATCTGGATTTTAAAATCGGCTATGCTTAGGCTACATAGCACATGGGGTCCTGCGCTCAGTAACAAGCCAACCACCTATGAAAGTGCTATTGCAGATGCGGAAGCATGGTTCATTAAGAGAAATATGGTGAACAAGGTATTGGTGGTTAAAAGTGAGCGAAAAATGTATCTTCTTAAAGATTCTAACATCGTTAAAACTTATGCGATTGCGCTGGGTCCAAATCCCGTTGGACAGAAAGAATATGAGGGCGATGGCAAAACGCCCGAAGGCACTTATACGCTTGATTGGCAAAAATGGAACAGTACCACTTTTCATTCTTTTCATATCTCCTATCCCAATAAAATAGATTCTGCCAGAGCTAAAGCCAAGGGACTGCAAGCAGGCAGCAACATTATGGTGCATGGCACTTCCAAAGGTTTTAAGAAGAAAAGGGACTGGACAAACGGATGCATTGCCCTTTCTAATAAAGATATGGCAGATTTTAGGGAGTTGGTATTTCAGGATACGCAGATAGAAATTAAGAAGTAACCTTACAAATTGTTTTGTATATATTATATTTTACCATAAATTGGCAATACCAAACAGCCTATGCGCAAATTTTTACTAGTCATTATTATTGTTTTTCTGGGCGTTAACAAATCTTGGTCTCAATATAACCAGGGCGCTCGTTTAACGGCCATGGGTAACGCCAGCGCTGCCGTCTACGACATTTGGAGCTTAAACGCCAATCCTGCGGGCATTACGGGATTAAAATCTCCTAAAGCGGCGGCAAACTATGCCCGTTACTTATTTGGAGACGAACTGAGCGAACAGAACTTTGCTTTTGTGCTGCCCTTTAATGGCAATTTTGCAGGATTGAGTGTTAACCGATATGGCATTAGCGAATACAATGAGATCAAAGCTGGCCTAGGTTTGGCAAAGAAATTTGGTGAAGACCTTTCTATTGGTGTGAAGGTCAACCTACATCAACTTAAAATTACTAATTACGGCGATGCCACTACCTTTTCTGTTGATGCAGGTGTAAACTATGCACTGAGCAAACAAATAGGCTTGGGCTTATATGTTAACAATCCTTCCTCTCAAAACTACAAATCAAGTAATATCGCCACCCATATTCCTACAGTTATTCACTTGGGTGCCACTTACACCCCATCTGACAAAGTGATTTTGGCTACTACTGTTTCCAAAGATTTTGATCAGAAATTTGATGTAAGCTTTGGGGTAGATTATCGATTTTATGAAATACTGAGCTTACGTGGAGGTATTAGTGCCAAACCATTTAAACAATACGTTGGCATTGGCTTAAATTATGAAAAATTGGTTTTAGATGTTGCAGTGCAAAGTCACCCACAAATTGGTTACACCCCTCAAATTGGTTTGTCGTATGCGTTTTAGACTGTTAGCACTATTTGCCTTGTTATTGATTGGTTTTGCTGCTAAGGCACAAACACAAGAAGACCAATTGATTAAAGATTTAATTGAGAGTATTGCCGAAAACCTGCCTGAGGATTATGACCTTTCTGAATTACAGGATCGTTTAACGTATTATCGCAAAAATCCTATTAACTTAAATAACACTACCGCAGAAGAACTGAAGACCTTAGTTTTCTTATCTCCACTGCAGATCAGTAATTTATTTGAGCATATCAGAAAAAATGGCAAACTGATTGATCTATTGGAGCTACAAAGTATTCCAGAGTTTGACATACAAACCATTCAACGTTTACTGCCTTTTGCTACTTTAGAACAATCTTCCATAGTAGACAAAATTACAGCAGCAAACTTGTTAAAGTATGGCAATAATGATTTGATTTTGAGATATGGCAGGGTCATTGAGAAATCAAGAGGGTTTACTGATTTACCTGGAAGTAGGTATTTAGGTACCCCAGATCGATATTTGTTCAGGTATCGTTACACCTATTCTAACCGTGTTTCGGCTTCACTGGTGTTTGAGAAAGATGCAGGGGAACATTTTTTTAACGGCCCTAAGCAAAGACCTTTCGATTTCCTATCTGGTCACATTGCCATTTTGAATACAGGCCGATTTAAAAAGATTGTGATTGGTGACTATACGATGCAATTTGGCCAAGCGCTTACCTTATGGTCAGGCTTTGCCTTTGGTAAATCTCCAGACGTAACGGGTGTAGTTAAACGTGATGTAGGCTTACGACCTTATACTTCGGCCAATGAGTTTGCTTTTTTGCGGGGCGCTGCAATGACCGTTAATATTGCCAAAAACATTGATTTTTCGCCATTTGTATCGCACCGAAAGTTGGATGCTTCGATGACGACCATTGATGGTGTAAACGTGGTGTCTACCGTTAACGAAACGGGTTTGCACAGAACGCAATCAGAAATCAACAATAAAAACAACCTAGAACAAACCGTTTATGGCGGCGTCCTACAATACAGAACCAGTGCTTTAAATATTGGCGCAGTGGCTTACCACACTTCTTTCAATAGAACTTTTGTACCAGGAACTGGCCTATATCGCATCCATAACTTTACAGGAACAGAACTGACCAATGTGGGTGCCCACTATAGCTATACCTTCAAAAACTTCTATTTCTTTGGTGAGTTCGGCAAGTCTTTAGATGCTGGATTGGCTTATGTAAATGGTGCTTTGGTGAGTTTGTCGTCCACCGTTTCCGCAGTTGTTTTACACAGAAACTATCAAAAAAACTACCATAACTTTTTTAATCAGGCAACAGCCGAAGCTAGCGAAGCCTTTAACGAAAAGGGATTTTATGCAGGTCTGAACATCAACCCTTCAAAGGTATGGAGCATTCAGGTTTACGGCGATTATTTTAAGTTCCCTTGGTTACGCTTCAGGGTTGACGCTCCTTCAGATGGTTACGAGCTTTTAGGACAGGTGACTTATTCACCTACCAAAACATTTAGGGCCATTTTAAGATATAAATCTGAAATAAAGCAACAGAACACCAACTTAACAGTGCCTTTCAACTATCTTGATGAGGTAAAGAAAGAAAACTATCGTGCAGAGGTAAAATGGGCAGTAGGCAAGTCTTTCGGTTTCCAAAACCGTGTAGAAGTGGTACAGTTTAGAAAAGGAGATGCTAAAGCGGAATTTGGCTATTTGGCTTATCAGGATGTGAGCTACTCTCCTCTTTCTTCGAGGTTATCGGGGAACATTCGGGTGGCTTATTTTAACACCGCTTCCTACGACAGCAGGATTTATGCTTACGAAGATGATGTGCTTTACAACTTTACTTTTGGTTTATATAACGGAAAAGGTTTGAGAGGTTACGCCAATTTAAAGTACCGACTGGCTAAGCGTATTGACCTTTGGGGCAGATATGCGCTGTACAATTACGACAATGTAGAGACTGTTGGTTCGGGACTGGATGAGATAAAAGGTAAAATGAAATCGGAAATGAGAATACAATTACGTTATCAATTTTAAAATGCGTTGATATTTAAATCGGAAATAGTATTTGTAAAACTATTATTTCCCTTAAGCCTGGGAATAATACTAGGCTACCATTTCCAACATCAACAACTATTTAGAATACTCCTTTATGTTCTTTGTTCGCTCATTTTCTTAGCAGCAACGATCCACATTTATTATAAAAAGCTTAAGGGCTGGAAATTCAAAAAAAACATTGCCAGCCTTTACTATTTATTGTTTTTCTGCTTAGGTTTTTACCTCACGCTAGCGCATACTGATTTTCTGCGATCCGATTATTTTGGACATAAAAACTACCCTCATTTAAAAGGATGGATCAGTAGCGAACCCCATCAGAACCATGAAATTTTAAGATTTGAGCTATCGATAAGCAAAGGGTTTTTAAACAAGAAAAGCGAACATTGCAGTGGCAAATTATTAATAGCCTTGAAACTGGATAGTTTAAAGCCCATTAAACTAAACTACGGAGATGAACTCATTATCTCCGCAAACTACCTTCCCGTGGAACCACCCTACAACCCAGGCGAATTTAATTTCAAGCAGTGGCTGGCCGCAAAAAACATCTACCATCAAAGTTTTATTAAACAAGAAGAACTGGTAAAAACCAATCAAAACCAAGGAAATAGCCTAGTCAAATACGCCCTAACCCTAAGGCAAAAACTGGTGGACGTTTACAGAAAACTCATTCATAATGACGAAGCTTTTGCAGTGGCTTCGACCTTAATTTTAGGTTATCGTGCCGATTTGAGTAAAGAAACTCTTGCTGCCTACAGTAAAACAGGCACCATACACGCCCTTTCGGTTTCGGGCATGCATGTTGGTCTCATTTACATCATGCTTAATTGGTGTTTGTCCTTTTTAAATAGAAAAAAGCTAGGCAAAATTTTAAAAACCTTGATCATTTGTAGCTTAATTTGGTATTACGCTTTACTCACTGGATTTTCGCCTTCTGTATTGCGTTCGGCCATTATGATTACCATTTTCATATTTGCCAAGCAACTCAACCGAGGCAATAACAGCTATAATGTATTGGCCTTTACGGCATTTATCCTACTCGTATTCAATCCATTTTTGATTTGGGATGTTGGTTTTCAGCTATCTTTCCTCGCGGTTTTTGGCTTAGTTTACTTTCAGCCGAAAATCTACAAATGGCTTTACTTCAAGTCAACGTGGGTAGATAAGTTGTGGTCTACCACTGCCATGAGTTTAGCCGCACAGTTGGCCACACTCCCACTAAGCATTTACTATTTTCATCAATTTCCCATTTATTTCATCATTAGCAACTTATTCATTCTCATCCCTATCACCTTGCTCATGTATAGCGGCATTGCCCTATTGGTATTGCGCATTTATTTTGTGGCTCCAGCCTTTGAATGGCTCATTAACTTTACCAACAACGGCTTAAAATGGATTTCCGAATTACCTTATGCAGGCATTACCGAAATTTGGCTTAACCAATGGCAGTTAACCTTAATGATTTTGCTAATTGCAACATTGAGCATTGGCTTTTCCAATTACAAAAAGAACTACCTTTTTGTTGGCTTTTTAAGCTGGCTCATCCTTCAAAGCTCCTTGAGTTTTCAAAAAATCAATTCTACAAAGCAATCAGAAGCCCTCTTTTTTAGTCTAAGAAAAAACTATGCAGCAGCTTTTATATCGGGCAATAGCTGTGTACTGATTACCGATTTGAGCCAGGACGATAGAAATTATGAATTCTTTGTTAAGCCTGCACTAGACCAAAAGCATATCGATTCCATTAAATTTGTAAAATGGGAAGATGAATTTAAAGCTCCCAATCTCATTAAACAAAACCAGCAGTTGATGAGTATGGGAAAACGCTTTTTATTGTTGGATGAGACCTTAAATGGTCAAAAAATAGTGAACCAGCCAAGCTTTGATTTTATTTGGGCGCACAATAGTCCAAAACAAAAAATTGAACTGTTAAGCAAAGAAATTAGCTTTAAAGCACTTATTATTGACGCCAGCAACAAAGATTATCTGATTTCAAAATTTGAGCTTCAAGCTAATCTGCTAAATTTGCCCGTACATATCCTTAAAAAACAACCAGCAATAATGCTGAACCAAAAATAAATCTTATGGAAAATTCACTGGTTTTATACCAAGTCAACAACAGGATCGCTGAAATTACCATCAATAGGCCTGAAAAAAGAAATGCTTTAAATCCAGCATTGGTTGAATCCTTAAAAAGCGCATTTAAAAAAGCACAAGAAGATGAAAATGCGAAAGTAGTGGTACTTAAAGCCAATGGCGATGTATTTAGTGCGGGTGCCGATTTGGCCTACATGCAGCAACTTCAACATTTCTCTTACGAAGAGAACATACAAGACTCCAGCGCTTTAAAAGACCTTTTCGAAACCATCAGAACTTTGTCGAAAGTGGTAATTGCTCAGGTAGAGGGACATGCCATTGCGGGCGGTTGCGGATTGGCGACTATTTGTGACGTTATTTTTGCAGTTCCAGAAGCAAAATTTGGCTACACCGAAGTTAAACTAGGGTTTGTTCCTGCTATTGTGAGTTGTTATTTAGTGCAAAAAGTAGGCGAAACCATCGCTAAAAAATTATTGCTTAGCGGCGATTTATTTACGGCTGAAGAAGCCCTCCGCTACAATTTGATCACCTATGTAACAAATGCAGAAGAAATCCCTCTAATGGTAAATAATTTTGCCCTAAATTTGTGCAACAGCGCATCGGGGAATTCCTTAGCGCTTACCAAGCAATTAATTAACTATACCAGCAATACTTGGCTCGATAGTTGTTTGAATGAGGCGGTAAAAACGAATGCCAGAACCAGAGAAAGCGATGATTTCAAGAAAGGAATTTCAGCTTTTTTGGCGAAGGAAAAAATTAAATGGTAACTAAACTATAAAAAAATAATATGATGTTCAAATCGGTTAAAACAGGCCTTTTAGCGGCTATGTTAGTGGGCTCTGCAATCATTGCTAACGCTCAAAAGAAAATTTCTCAGGGTACGGTAATTTATGGCGTAGAGTATTCTTTGCCAGCTGAGCAAGCAGCCATGGCGGCTCAATTGCCAAAAGAGCAAAAAGTAAAATTTAATGGAAATATACTTCGTATAGACATGCAACAAGGCCCTGCTACTATTGGGGTAGTACAAGATTTTGTGGACAAAAAAGGCTTAATGCTAATTGATGTTCCAATGGCACAAATTCAATACGCGGTAAAAATGAGCAAGGAAGAGGTTGAAAAGGCAGAAGCTGCTGCTCCAAAATTAAGTGATTTTAAGGCAACTGGCGAAAAACAAAAAGTTGGCAACTATAACGCTGAAAAATACACTTATAAAGACGATAAAGGTGGTGCTTATGAATTATGGGCAAGCAACGAAGTAGAACTTCCAACAGGTTTTGCTGGTGAGCAATTTAAAGGAATTAAAGGTGCTTTGGTAAAATACACCACTTTTCAAAATGGCCTAAAAGTAACTTTAACCATCAAAAACATCCTTGAAGACAAAGTTGGACCTTTCTCTTTAGACGTACCTAGTGGTTACGAACTTAAAACCATGCAAGAAATCATGGCCATGCAAGGCGGCGGACAATAGACAATAGTCTGTAGTTTTGACGTTGATATAAATCAGACTTTTAATTATGGGTTTTTTAGTAATTTAGCTGCCCATGTTTAAAAGTCTGATTTTTTTTGCCAGATACTTTCTGTTCTGGCTGCTCTATTTCGCAATAGACAGGTTTATTTTTATGTTTATCTTCCATGTTAAATTAAGAAATATCCCTTTTTCCGAGAAGCTTGCCACCTATTATCACGCCTTAAGGCTAGATTTGTCAATGGCTGCCTATATCGCCATCATTCCCTTATTGGTTTACACTTTCTGGTATTTTTCGAACAGGAAAAAAATCAATTTTAATTGGGTCAGAAAATACAATATTGTACTCATTTCCCTATTCAGTTTTATTTCGGTAATTAACTTTAATATTTACCGCGAATGGGGCAGCAAAGTTAACTCGAGAGCTATTGAATTTGCCATTCGCACACCAAATGAATCCTTAGCCTCTAGCGCTTCCTCGCCTATCTTTTTAACCTTGTGTGTATTGCTCATTCTACTGGCGGCAGGGCTATACCTCAATTTTACCTTGCTTAGACGAGAAATCACTTTTGTTAAAACGCCTATTTGGGCCAAATTCATTATTGCCGTATTAACTTTAGGTATTAATTTCCTATTGATTAGAGGTGGCACCGGAACAGCGCCAAACTCACAAAGCATGGCATTTTTCTCCAACTACCAAATCCTCAACCATGCTTCCTTAAATACCGAATGGAACTTGATGTCGAGTATTTTGGCAAGCGGCAAGGTAAAGAAAAACCCATACATCTATGGCGACCAAAAACAAGCCGCATTGGAGATTAACGACTTGTTTAAAGTTGAAAAAGACACCACTATCTCTATTTTGAAAACCGACCGTCCTAATGTCGTTATTTTCATCCTAGAAAGCTTTACGGCCGATTTAACAAAGTCATTGGGCAATGAGGACGGCATTACACCAAATATAGATTCATTAGCTAAAAAAGGTGTTTTCTTTAGTCAGATTTATGCTACAGGTAACCGTACCGATAAAGGACTGATTGGCTCGTTGACAGGCTTTCCTACGCTAGGTGTGGGCAGTATTGTGAAATGGCCTGAAAAAATGCAGAAAATTCCTGCCATTAGTCAAAAGCTTCACCAACAAGGTTATCAAACCTCATTTTATTACGGTGGCGAATCGGAGTTCGATAATTACAAGGCTTTTATTTTGGGGCATCAGTACAAAAAATTGGTAGACAAAAACAGTTTTGATAAAAAAGATATGAACTCGAAATGGGGGGCTTATGATGGGTTGGTATTCAACAAACAGTTAACTGATGCCAATACCACTAAACAGCCTTTCTTCTCTACCCTATTATCGTTAACCAACCACGAACCTTTTGAATTACCTGTTAAATATAAATTTGGCAGCGCTGATAATATTCAAAGATTTAAAAGCACCGCATTTTATACCGATTCGTGTATTGGCAGTTACTTAAGCGAAGCTAAAAAGCAACCTTGGTATAAAAACACGCTATTTATATTTGTTGCCGACCACGGTCATCCACTACCTAAAAGCAATCACGAAATTTACGAGCCCCAACGCTACCATATTCCACTCATTTTTTACGGAGATGTGATTAAGGAAGAATTTAGAGGTAAGAACTTTGACAAAACAGGTAGCCAGCAGGACCTTTCGGCCACTTTGCTTGCACAACTCAACATTAACACCAAAGAGTTTAAATGGAGCAAAAACCTTTTAAATCCTTACCATCGAAATTTTGCCTATTTTAGTTGGGATAACGGTTTTGGCTTTATCGAAAATGGCCACGCGGTAACCTTTGATAACGTAGGCAAAAGCGTACTTTATAATAGCAAACCCGAAGATGCCCAGCAAACCAACAAATTGTTGAACACTGGAAAAGCTTATCTTCAAACCGTATATCAGCAATTTATAAACCTATAATCAAATATGAACACCAAAAAAGTAATTTGGGCAATAGCAATTGCGCTTGGCTTTTCTGCCAATGCCAATGCCCAAAGCGTTAATTGGGCCAAAGATGGTAATAGCTATTACCAGAACGTTGGCGGAGAAATTGTAAGCATTACCCTACCTAAAAGCGAACGAAAGGTCATTATCAGCAGCGATTTGCTTTCTCAAACCAATGGCAAACCAGCCATCAGAATCAGAAGTTTTCAATTGAGTAGTGACGGTACTAAAGCCTTAATTTATACCAATAGCAAAAAGGTTTGGCGCTATGATACACGTGGCGATTACTGGGTAGCCGATATGACCAACAATAAACTGGTTCAAATTGGTAAAGATAAACCTGCTTCCTCATTAATGTTCGCCAAATTCTCGCCTGATGGTAGCAAAGTGGCTTATGTTAGTGGTCACAATATTTATGTAGAAGACTTGGCCACTGGCAACGACAAAGCTTTAACCACCGATGGTACCACCAGATTAATCAATGGTACTTTTGACTGGGCCTACGAAGAAGAATTTGATTGCAGAGACGGTTTCCGTTGGAGCCCTGACGGAAAATCTATCGCCTACTGGCAAATTGATGCTCGAAAAATCCGTAATTTCCTGATGATCAACAACACAGACTCCATCTACTCTTACAATGTTCCTGTAGAATATCCAAAAGTTGGCCAAGATCCTTCGGCTTGTAAAGTGGGCGTGGTTGACATCGCCACTGCACAAACTACATGGTTGAGCGTACCTGGCAGCGAAATACAGAATTATATCCCTAGAATGGATTGGGTACCTAATTCAAACAATATCATTTTGCAACAACTTAACCGTGAGCAAAATGTGAGCACCATTTTCTTGGCAAATGCTGCTACCAACAAATTAACCGAGGTTTACAAAGAATCGGACAAAGCTTGGATTGATGCCGTGGATGATTTTGATTGGATCAACAACAACAAAGAGTTTGTTTTAAAGACCGAGAAAGATGGTTGGGCACACCTTTATCGAATTAACATTGAGAACAAAAAAGCTACGCTAATTACCAATGGCAATTATGATGTAATAGCGGTGAATTTAATTGACGAAGCAAACGGTGTAGTTTACTTCAGTGCTTCACCAACTAATGCTACTCAAAAATACCTTTACAAAACCAAATTAGATGGTAAAGGAAAATTAGAAATGGTGACGCCTTCGGTTTTACCAGGCACCCATAACTATACTATTTCTCCTACTGGTGCTTTTGCGTTTCACAGCTATCAAAGCTCAACGGTACGACCTGTAACGGAATGGATGAACTTTAAAACGAACAACCCCTTGAGCATGCAAGGTAGTATTACCAGCCAAGTGGGTAGCCAAACCACCGCGAAAAACAAAGTAGAGTTTTTTAAAATTACTACCGAAGATGGTGTAGAGCTTGACGGCTGGATGAAAAAACCAGAAAACTTTGATAGAACCAAGAAATACCCCGTGGTATTTTATGTATACGGCGAACCTGCTTCGGCTACAGCCTTAGACGTTTACAGCGCTGGAAACAATAGACTTTATGTGGGTGATATGGCTAAAGATGGCTACATCTACATTTCTATGGACAACCGCGGTGCACCAGTTCCCAAAGGTAAAGCTTGGAGAAAAGCCATTTACAAAAACATTGGCCAAATCAACATCCGCGACCAAGCCATGGCAGCAAAAAAACTATTGGCAGCCAACGCATTTATGGATAAAGACAGAGTAGCTGTTTGGGGATGGAGCGGTGGTGGTTCTTCTACCTTAAACTTGTTGTTCCAATATCCAGAGATTTACAAAACAGGTATTTCGATAGCGCCAGTAGCCAACCAATTAACTTACGATAATATTTACCAAGAAAGATACATGGGTACACCATTTCCAACTACCGATGCTTATGTAGCTGGTTCACCTGTAACACATGCCAAAAACCTGAAAGGCAATTTATTATTGATACATGGTACTGGCGATGATAACGTACATTATCAGAATGCGGAAATGTTGATCAACGAATTGGTTAAATACCGTAAAAACTTCCAAATGATGAGCTACCCTAACCGTACACATAGCATTAGCGAAGGCGAAGGTACTAGCGAACATTTAGCTTTAACTTTTACGAAATTCCTTAAAGAAAACTGCCCTCCAGGAGGAAAATAATGACAAGCTAGAAGTTTGTTTAGTTAAAAAGCCCACTAGAAAAATCTAGCGGGCTTTTTACTTTTTCGAATTACTTTTAATATTGCAATGCATCGTCATTTCGACGAAGGAGAAATCTAACAGATTGAAAACTCACCTATTTCCAGCGTTTTTGTCGTTCTCTTCCTTGTCATTCCGAAAAACTACCTGTGCCGATACAACGCGGAGTAGCATCTTTAAAACTATGAGCTAGATTTCTCCTTCGTCGAAATGACGTGAATGGTGGGCTAGTGCAAATCACCTCTGCCTCCTAGGCCATTAAACTTAATTACTAATGCCACGCAGCTGAGAAAAACCGATGAGCTTAACCGATTTGTTCGCACTCTCCTTGCCGTCATAAAAAGGGAGAAATAAACTTTTATTGCGAAGCATACACAGGCTTTCCGTCATTTCGAACACATGTGAGACCGCGCAACAGCTACAACGTAAAATCTAGCTCAATGTAAACTGTTAATTGTCAAAACACTCATTAATGGCTGACGACAACACCAAGTAAAGTTACTTAATCCAAAGATTTCTCGGCTACGTTTCTCTTCGCTCGAAATGACGGGAGTGACGGGCTAGTGCAAATTACCCATTGCCCTCATCTCAAAAGGAAAAACAAACCGTCATTGCTTCGTGCCTCGCAATGACGAAATGGATTAAACCCAATCAATTCCCTTTTTCAAGAAATTGATGGTATTTTCTTCTTCGGTATTAGGCAAAGGTTGTGCATTATACTTCCACTTTGCTGTTGGTGGCAAACTCATCAAAATACTTTCGATACGACCATTGGTTTCTAAACCAAATTTGGTACCTGAATCGTAAACCAAGTTAAATTCAGCATATCTGCTCCGACGTAAATATTGCCATTCTTTATTAAACTCATCGTATTCTTTGTCTTTGTTACGATCTATTAATTCGCTATAAATAGGCACAAAGGAATTACCAACTGCTAATGAAAAATCAAGTATTTGATCATAGCTTAATTCAGTATTTTCGGGTTTTAACCTATCATAGAAAATTCCACCTACCCCGCGGGTTTCATCTCGGTGCTTGATAAAGAAATAATCATCTGCTAGTTTTTTGAAACGTGGGTAAAAGTCTGCCTTAAACTGGTCGCAAGCCTGTTTCAAATGATAATGAAAAAACCTTACATCCGTAGGAATTACATAATGAGGCGTTAAATCAATACCACCACCAAACCAGCGGGTTTGTTCATCCATCTCAAAATAGCGAATGTTCATATGTATGATAGGCACGAATGGATTTTCTGGATGGATCACGATGGAAACGCCTGTCGCGAAAAACTCATCGTTGTCTACTTTAAAAGATTTCTGCACTACCTCTGGCAATTTGCCATATACTGCAGAAAAGTTAACCCCGCCTTTTTCAATCACTTTACCGTGCTGCATCACTCGGGTACGTCCGCCGCCACCACCTTCACGTTGCCATAACTCTTCTTCAAAATGTGCCTCACCATCAGCAATCTCTAAACCTCTGCAAATGCTATCCTGTATTTGCTTATAAGCTTCCGCCACCTTATCCTTAAACATAATGATCTCTGTTGTATACTCAAATTTAGGCTTATTGTAACGCTATCTGAAACCAAATGTGATATAGTACATTAGATTGACATTTTTGCCCTTGAGCTTTGGGTTACGAGTTGAAAGTTATGAGTTAAAAGTTCAAAGTTATATGACCACAGCCCATTTCTGGATAACAAGAGTAATTATCAAATCAGCTTATTATCAAATTATCGAATTGACAAATCATCCCATTGCCGTATCATCACCTCAATCAATGCTCTACATAATCCAAATCCTTGCTAAAAGTTTCCTTTAATTGGCTTAACGCAATCATCGAGATGACAATACATACAGCCCCTACCACCATTGCTCCCTGTAAAATACCTAGTTTATCTTTAAAAAACTGAAAACTTATCGTAATCGCTATTAGTGAGCCTCTAATGAAGTTAGGTACTGTGGTGGTTACGGTAGCTCGTAAATTGGTACCAAACTGCTCGGCAGCAATGGTTACAAAAGTGGCCCAATAACCCGAAGCAAAGCCTAATAAAAGACTTAGCAATATAAAACGTTCAGGAGTAATTCCAAAAGAATACAAATATACCGCTACGGCAATGGTCGTTAAAATTAAGAAGATGAACATCACCTGTTTTCTAGATTTGAGCAACTGTGATAGGAAACCCGCCACCACATCGCCCACAGAAATACCAATATAACAATACATGATCCCCTTGCCTGCATTTAAAACACCTGTAGCATTTAAAGCTTTGCCAAACTCTGGAGAAAAAGTAACTAGCACCCCTACTACGTACCATAGCGGCAGTCCAATTAAAATACAGCACAGGTATTTCTTAAACCTAGCCCAATTGTTAAAGAGCATGAAAAAGTTCCCTCGTTGCACCTCACCTTTCTCGGTAGTTTCCTTGAACATCCCCGATTCGACCAAACCAATACGAAGCGTAAGCAATAGCAAGCCCATGCCGCCACCAATAAAATAACTGGTTTGCCAAGTGTAATGATCACTAATCAATGCTGCCATTACCGCTCCCATTAAGCCCACGCAGGCAACAATCATGGTGCCATAGCCTCTATTTTTCTTGCTCATGGTTTCGGCCACCAAGGTAATTCCCGCACCTAGCTCTCCAGCTAAACCAACTCCCGCAATAAAGCGAACAACCGTATAAGCATCCACTGTAGTTACAAAACCATTGGCAATATTGGCTAACGAGTACGTAATGATAGAACCAAAAAGCACACTTAAACGGCCCCGCTTATCGCCAAGTACGCCCCAAATAATCCCACCTACTAGCATTCCAAGCATTTGGCTGTTGATGATGGTTGCACCTACACTTAGCATATCCCCATCGGCTACGCCTAAATCTTTTAAGCTTTTTACACGTACTACCGAAAATAAAATCAGATCGTAGATATCTACAAAATAGCCCAGAGAGGCTACTAGGATAATTAAAGCAATATTCTTGCTTTTATTGGTTTGGTTCATTTAGTTTAGTTTGATAAAGTGAAACTACACCATTGACAGGAAAAAAACAAGCGGAATAAGTTGGCAATTTTCAGTTGGCAGTCGGCAAAACGATGGCCAATGAACCAATTTGAGGAAAAATCGGCTTATTCAGCGGGAAACAACTAATGAACAACTTAGCCACTAAAATATTCTGTACGAGTAGCACTCTAAATGAAAAACCAATAAGTTAGATCTCTCCTAACCTCGAGATGACGATACGGGAAAGAACAGAACAAATGAACTAATGAACCAATTCTCAATAACCAATGAGCAATAAAACAGTGATTAACCTACGGAAAAATCAGTTTAATTTGCGGGGAAGCAACTAATGAAATAACAACCGAATAGTCGGTAAAGGCAGCACTCTGGACGAAAAACCAATAAGCTAGATCTCTCCTAACCTCGAGATGACGACGTAGGAAAGGACAGTGCACAATAACAGAACCCTAACCACTATCAACTAAACACTAATTCCTAGCTACTAATTCCTAGCTACTAAAACTATTTAAACCACCCCTTACGCCAAAAGAAAATAATTTGAACCACTGCAATAAGTGCCATTACAAACAAAGTATACTCATAGCCATGTTCTTGATAGAGTTCTGGCATATTACCTGGCATAATTTTACCAGTGACTGGGTCCTGCTTAGCGAAGTTCATTCCATAAATACCAGCAATAAAGGTTAAAGGAATAAAAATCGATGAAATAATGGTGAGCACCTTCATGATCTCGTTCATCCTATTGCTAATGATAGACAGGTACATATCGATGTTGGTAGAAGCAATCTCTTTCATACTTTCCAGCATATCCATCAACTGCACACAATGGTCGTAAGCATCCTTAATGAACATTTTAGTTTGGTCAGTAATCAAATCACTTTCTGTACGTAAAATATCATTCATTTTATCACGTTCAGGCCAAATTACCCTTCGTAAAGAGATGAGATTACGTTTGAGCATCTGTGTTTCGTACATCACCGAACGATCTGGACGGGCCAGTAATTTATCTTCTATGGCATCCATGTCTTCACTCCACTTGCTCAAAATAGAGAAATACGAATCTACAATCATATCCATGAGTGCATACATCAAATAACCCGTTCCACTAATGCGTATATTTCCCTTACCATCTTTTAAGCGTTTCCTAACCGCATCTAAACAATCTTCGTAATTCTCCTGAAAAGTATAAAGCACATTTTTGGTTTGGATAAAAGAAACCTGTTCATTCTCCAATCCTCCGTCATCAGCAATACTTAACATCCTACTAATGGCGAAGTTATAACCTTCATACTCTTCAAATTTGGGACGGTGGTAAGTTCTGGTGATGTCTTCTAAAACCAACTTATGGATTTTCAGTTGATCACTAAAAACATTAAACATCTCCGCAGAATTCAAACCTCTAATATCTACCCAATAAAAGGTTCCTTTGTCTGCTGTTTTCTCTGAGATGTTTTTGAGGTTAGCAAGTTCAACTACCTTAAAATCATCTATATTGAAACTATAAAGATTGATTTTTGGCTTTAAAGAATTGGCATCGATATAAACAAAGCCTGGCGTTGTACCTGGTTCAGGTAACACATAATGCTTTTTTTTCTGCTTAAAACGTGTAGGTTTCCCCATATGCATTTAGCTTTAAAAGTAGTTTTTAGCCTGTGGGCCTTGGTTGAACAGCAAATCAACAACACTCAAGTTCGGAATAAATTTGTTCCTGTCGCTAAACACCTGAAAATATGGCTTTGTTTGCATCTGCGGCACTTCCTTTTTACTCATGGCATTACGGTAGTCCACAGGAACTTCAAATTCATAACTTTCCGTAAATTTCAAATCAACAGGCATTTTTAGCTGTTTAAGCAACCAAGAAAAAAGCTCCACATTATAATCGAACAGGAAATCGTATTTCTTCTCATAAAACGGTGCCAAGCCATCTTCATAGAATTCAAAATAAGCCGAGCTTCTATAACATGTTTGAAGACTTAACCAATGCAGGCGTTGCCATCTTGTCTCGTCACTAATCTTAACATCTTTATAAGGGGTACGAATTTTAGCTCCTTTCATCACAGGTACTGCCAAATCCAGTGTACCGTTTGGCGAAGCGATGGAAGCCCTATTTCTATAAGTCTGTTTAGGAAAATGTTCAAATTTCTCTAAAACAAACTCGAGATTATTTTCTTTTAAGAGTGTAAAACAACTTACTGGTGGAAGATAAAATAGTGGAAATATAGCTAGATTTTGCATCTGATACTTTAAGTTTGCAATTCAAGTGGCCAAATTAATGATTAAAAAAGGTTTTTTGAGCATAGGGATATTTTTTTTGCACCTCTTTTCATTTCTACCGCTATGGTTGTTGTTTGGCATATCCAACGTTTTATATTATTTAGTGTACTACATCGTGAAATATCGTAGGAAAGTTGTGCGTAAAAACCTGATCAACTCCTTTCCTGAAAAAAGCCTAACAGAAATTATTGCCATAGAAAAACGATTTTACCGTTACCTCACCGATTTAATGGTAGAGATTGTAAAAATGAGCTCCATTAGTAAGGCTGAAGTTTTAAAAAGGGTGAAAATGAAAAACTTTGAGCAGGTAGAGGCTTATTTCCAAAAAGGAGAAAGTGCACTGGCCTGCTCTGGACATTATGGAAATTGGGAATTGGGCACATTAGCGGCTGGATTAAAACTCTCTGTTTCACCTCATGTGATTTACAAACCAATTAACAATAAGATTTTTGAAGCATGGTTTAATAAGCTCAGGACCAAGTTTGGTAATGTTTTTATCCCCATGCGACAAACGCTACGAGAAGTAATAGCCACCAAAGATAAACCTACACTATTTTGCTTCGCCAGCGACCAAAGCCCTATGGTGATAGATGTGCAGCATATCATTCAATTCATGCATCAACCCACTTCGGTACTTTTGGGACTAGAAAAAATAGCCAAACAAACCAATCGCCCTGTCTTTTACTTCGACGTTACCAGAGTGAAAAGAGGGTACTACGAAATTGATTGCGTACCGCTTTGCCTTGATCCTAAAGCAGCTGAAGAACACGAGATCACTGAATTGTTCTTTAAGAGCTTGACCAAATCTATCCAAAAAGCTCCTGAATATTGGCTATGGAGCCATAATCGATGGAAAGGTAATGACTAAACAAAAATGATACTTTAAGATATTAAACAATTATAAATGGAACCTAGCGTAGCTGTTGTGATATTAAACTGGAATGGAAAATCTTTCTTGGAAAGGTTTTTACCAAGTGTTACTCAAAGCAAATACAACAATCTGCAAATCATCGTGGCCGACAATGCCTCTACCGACGATTCTATTTCCTTTCTTGCTTCAAGCTATCCAGATGTTAGGGTAATTGTAAATGATGAAAATTATGGCTTTGCAGAAGGCTACAACAGAGCGCTTACCAAAGTTAATGCTGATTATTTTGTATTGCTCAATTCGGACGTGGAAGTCCCTAAAAATTGGATCAAGCCTGTGATTGATTTAATGCAAAGTGATGAAAAAATAGCAGCAGCACAACCTAAAATTAAATGGCAACAAAACAAACAATCGTTTGAATACGCAGGAGCTGCTGGCGGTTTTATTGATAGTTATGGTTTTACTTTTTGCCGTGGCCGTATTTTCGACCGTTTGGAAGAGGATCATAGTCAATACGATAACAATCTGCCTATATTTTGGGCATCTGGCGCTGCATTTTTTATTAAAAGTAAAGCTTGGAAAGAAGTTGGTGGCTTAGATGGTGACTTGTTTGCTCATATGGAAGAAATTGATTTGTGTTGGCGTTTGAAAAACAAGGGCTATGAGGTAGTTTGTTGTACGGCAGCGGAAGTTTACCATGTTGGCGGAGGTACTTTAGATGCTAGCAGTCCTTTCAAGAGCTACCTTAATTTTAGAAATAACCTGGTCATTATGCAGAAGAACCTTCCATTTGGCGAAGCGATGTATAAGGTTTTTATTCGCTTGTGGCTAGATTTGGCGGCCTGGTTCCAGTTTGCATTAAAGGGCCAATTTGCTTTTGCCTTCTCGATTAACAAAGCGCACTTTCATTTTTTTAAACGTTTTTTCAGGACCGCAGAAAAGCGTGGCAAGCAACAGCTTCCATTGCTTCAGCATAAAGGTGTTTTGAAGGGAAGTATTGTTTGGAGGTACTTTGGGAAGAAGATTGGAAAGTTTAGTGATATTTCGTTTTAGTTATTTAACCACTTTAGATATTTAAGATTTTTCAACCACCTTAGACACCTAAGAACATTTCAGATTTGGACCATGCTCAGATGACCTAAGGTGCCTTAGATGGTTCTTTTTATGTTTTTTACCACCTTAGACACCTAAGAACATTTTAGATTTGGACCATGCTTAGATGAACTAAGATAACTTAGATGGTTCACTTTTTATTTTTAACAACCTTAGACGTTTAATAACATTCTAGCTTTTAAACATTAAGGCATGAAGGAACATTAAGTTTTTATTTACCTAGTTCTTAATCACTTAATGGTTTTTGATTTGAGATCGTGCTTAGATGAACTAAGATAACTTAGATGGTTCACTTTTTATTTTTAACCACCTTAGACGTTTAATAACATTCTAGCTTTTAAACATTAAGGCAGAAGGAACATTAAGTTTTTATTTGCCTTGTCCTTAATTATCTTAATTTCTTAATGGTTTTTGATTCTTTAACCACCTTAGACACCTAAGAACATTTTAGATTTGGGCCATGCTCAGATGACCTAAGGTGCCTTAGATGGTTCTTTTTATGTTTTTTACCACCTTAGACACCTAAGAACATTTTAGATTTGGACCATGCTTAGATGAACTAAGATAACTTAGATGGTTCACTTT
>NZ_JAELTX010000506.1 GCF_016429065.1 Pedobacter sp. ASV17 | reverse complement strand
ATAAATGAGCCCGTCTTTTGCTTTCTTTGCGACAAGAAACTGCAACGCTGTATGCAAAATATTATGCAGATGCAAAAAAAAGAGGAAAATGTCTGGAAAATGTCCCGAGAAACTGAGAATGCCGAACAAGCTATGCCAAGCCAAGCCTCAATCAAAGTAGCGAAAATGATGAAATATGTTTCAGACCAGGACAGGCGGTATTTTAAACGACCACAGCCGCTACTGCAGACCGAATCTGAATCACCCCACCACCCCACGCAAGAGCCAGCCACACTTGTCTAACACCTCAGCTTTGAGAGTGATTAAAAAAAAAGTACAAACAAAAATCGCGGCGAGTCTGACGAAGGATGGCTTGCGTCTCTTTGTACAACCACAAAGGCCGGGGGGGTTAAAGCCGCCCAACGAGATTCCAGCGACGCTGTCCTTCTTTGCTC
>NZ_JAELTX010000505.1 GCF_016429065.1 Pedobacter sp. ASV17 | reverse complement strand
ACGTTGTCACTTTCACAGACCGACGCGAGGTGAAGAAGAATGGAGATAGCTTCGCAAGTGAAAGAGCCGACCACTGGGCTTGCTGTTCCAGAAGAAGTCTACGTCGGTGAGGGAATGAGCCAGTACAAAGTATGCGCGTATTCCTTGGGTAGTCCCAATGTCACCATGGATAAGTCAGACCCTAGCGAGCCTTGCACGTGTGTGTTTGACGACGAGTATCTCAATGCGCTGAATACGGATCGTTATTGATCAGTAAGATTCCTGTCCAGCCATCGAGGCAAAAGATGGCTGTGATAAGCAGAATTATGACCTTCGTGGTGAGCAGCTCCCTTAACGCTGGCAATACTGAAAAGCGACTTGTTAAGTTATATACGACTATTTGGCCAAAAAATCATCGTGACACACGCAGGATGCTCTGGCGCCAATCTTACAGG
>NZ_JAELTX010000504.1 GCF_016429065.1 Pedobacter sp. ASV17 | reverse complement strand
CTCCTGGGTCGGTCGCAGCCACCAATCCCAGTGGCAATGGCTCAGGCGTTATTTATTTCCGGCTCAAAGCTGGCCACACCTGCAACGCGTTTGACGATGGCGTCTGGATAAAACTTGTCCAACCCGGAGGCGCCGAATTTGGCAGGTCTCTGCGCCAAGATAAGGCACGATTGGCCTCATCAACATACATAAGTTCCAACCATCGCCAAGACGGGCAACGACCGACCTTAGTCCCTCCTTCCTGCGGACGCGGAGTATGTGCCGTGTTAGCCGACTCTCCGGGGTCAATATAACGCCATCCTCGACCTAGGGCGCTTGTCAAAAGTCCCTTCAAGTCACGGGTAGTATCTTCCTTTATCTTTCTCCCCCAAGGCTGTATCGGCAAGATATCGCTTCGTGGACCATGGTCGCCGAGCCTGTCGCCACTCCTGTAC
>NZ_JAELTX010000503.1 GCF_016429065.1 Pedobacter sp. ASV17 | reverse complement strand
ACACAGGGACTGGGCAAGGTAAGAGGTAGTACTAGGTAGGTATGGATGCACTGCATATGTATGCTGCAGGTACCGTGCAACTCGGCAGGCAAATTGTACAGGGAAATGGGTTGCCATTGATAGATTGGCTGGCCCTGGTCTTGCAGCATGTCTTATTATTTAGTAGCAAGCATGGTACAGCGTGCTGAGCTCCAATCCCATTGCATTTGTGACATGACCAGTATTTTATCCTACGCCTGTAGCCGGATTTGCTTCGCCCTATTGTTGACATTTTACTTTGTCGTTTATTCAGAGACAGTGGAAGAGGAAAACGAAAGAAAAGGTCTTATTAAACAATCGTGCTGACAAGGTAGGCTGGGCCGTTTACGAGTACCTGTGGCTGCCGCCCTCGCTGATCTTTTCATCTTCGCCCGCACTTTCTCCACGCAGTGCAGC
>NZ_JAELTX010000502.1 GCF_016429065.1 Pedobacter sp. ASV17 | reverse complement strand
CACTGGCCCATTGTCTGCCCGAGAAGAGTTTTCTCGCATCAACTGGGAGCAACCACTACAAAAGCTGCGGGAAATGGTTCAGGCCTCAGGCGCAACTGAGAGTTGCTTGCGGAGTATGGGCGGTCTGGCTTCTATCTACAGGGCAATTTACGGAAATGACTCGGATGGTCGGTTTGACGGCCCGCAGGAGGACCAGTTTGTGTTTGGCTGGATATACAGATTGGACAATAGCTTTGTTGCGCAATTGTCAGCAATGGAGCCCCTGGCGCTTCTAATACTGGCATATTATTGCCCTCTATTACGGACCATGGATACATGCTGGTACATGGAAGGGTGGGCCAACCACATATTGACAATGATGAGAAACACTTTGAAAGAAGGATACACCTGTCTCTTATACACATCTCCGAGCCCACTAGACGAATTACAAGATCT
>NZ_JAELTX010000501.1 GCF_016429065.1 Pedobacter sp. ASV17 | reverse complement strand
CTCAATCACTTCTTTGACCAGAGTCCTTGCGACTTGTCTCCCCCTTGCCTGTGGGTATACAAAAAGCCTCTTTATTTCTGCACATTTGCGTCCCTCGATTGCTTTTGGGTGGCTTGCTGGTAACTGCAGCGGTCGTAAGGCAATACAACCAAGGATCTCGTCGCTCTCTGAATCAATGGCTAATAGAAGCCCTCCTGTAGGAGGCGCGTATTTTCCTGGAAGACCAGCCAGTTCGTCGTCGTAGTTTTGGTGGGTGAGATCTTCGCCGAGCCATTCTGTGTACGTATGAAAGCATTTAACAATGGCGGCAATATCTTGTGCCGAGGAAGCCTGTCGCACTGTGACGAATGCAGTCGAGCCTTGTGCCATGGTAATTGGTTTACGTTCTGCGGTGGTTTCTATAGCTCAGCCTTTCCTCAAATGTGGTGTTTTATA
>NZ_JAELTX010000500.1 GCF_016429065.1 Pedobacter sp. ASV17 | reverse complement strand
ATCCAAAGGGATGCAACGGGCGGATAGATTGAAATAAAAGATCCAACAGGCACACTTACTAATAGAGAGAACACTCCTGGAACAAAGTCACGTCAACAGAGGTGATGTTATTAACTCTTGTCATGTCCATTAGCTAACTGTGAAGGACGCCTTTGTGGGATTGACTAATTACTTACAGCGGCTTCCTCAGCCGAATGCAGTTGGACGTTCGGATCTTGTAAGCGATGCCCTCGCCGTTCTCTCTCGTATAAATAATACCCTGTGGAAAGTTAGAATATATGCTCTAGGTGTAAATACGATCAAGTCGTCTTTTCTTACTCTAACATCATCGTCGGAGCGGTCAGCCGCCAATCACAAGGCCGCTAGGAACACACTGGTTGCGATTGTAAACTTCATTGTCAGTCTTTTCTCTTTGGCTTTATTGAAGATGCAAAAA
>NZ_JAELTX010000499.1 GCF_016429065.1 Pedobacter sp. ASV17 | reverse complement strand
CACCAGAGGCGAGAATGTTAGACTCGACACTAAAGCTCAGTGACCAGATACCACCCTTGGCGTGGCCGCGCGAGCGCTTGATACGAGTGCCTTTGGCAAGGTCCCAGAAAAAGATATTACCAGCGACGTCTGCACTAGCCATAATCTGGCCGTTGGGTGCGCACTCTATCGCGGTGATATGCTCCGTGTGTCCAGAGAAGACACGAACACAGCCAGCAGTGATAACAGACCACATTCGAATAGTCTTATCTGTCTCGTCCGACGCAGAGAAGACGTACATTCCATTAGGATGCCAGGCGATGGCTGAAAGGGCAGTGTCATGGCCAACCAGCATTCTCTGTGGCGAAGCGTGGTCTTGCATCCAGACGCGTGCGACCTTGTCATAACCGGCGCTTAGGAAGTAATGGCCGTGGGGTCCCCATAGTGATCTATACAC
>NZ_JAELTX010000498.1 GCF_016429065.1 Pedobacter sp. ASV17 | reverse complement strand
ACGGAAATGCGACGTCGCCTGTGGTGGCATACGGCACACATGGACTTCCGTGCTGCGGACATTCTGGGTCACAGGCCGTCAAGAGACATTTCCATTGGCGACGCCAAGGCGCCTTTGAATGTCGAGGACGATGACTTGTATCCGGGAATGACGGAATTCCCGACAGAGAGAAAAGGAATTACCACCATCTCAACTTGTTCTGTGCGATGCGAAATTCTACATTTCCTCGGAAACCTACAACCATCATCGCGTGCAGATGCTAGTTGGGATCTACTTACAAGCGCAGACATCCCAACAAGTCGAAAGGATGCCATGATTGACGTAATGGAGGACTTTTTCGAGCGAAAGTACCTTCGATACTGCGACCCTTCGTATCCACTAGATACACTTGGCGCCGTCATGATGAGAAGTTCCGTCTGCAAATTGAGGATACATG
>NZ_JAELTX010000497.1 GCF_016429065.1 Pedobacter sp. ASV17 | reverse complement strand
CGTGCTGTTTTCCTGCTCAAACTTGGCCCACTTGATCCAGTTGCGAGGCTCGGGATGAACCATGGTAAAGTTGGCAAAGATTTCGCGCGCGCGCTCAAACTCGCCATAACGCTTCTCCATCTTAATGTACGAGCTCCAGGCCGCCTCGTCCGGTCGCCATTGCATCCATCGGTCGAATACCTGACGTGTGCCTGGGATATTGCCCAGCATCTCCTCCATGTAGACATACTTGTACCACAGCTTGTCGACTCGCGGCAGCCGCGTGACAGCTCGATCCAAAATATTTCGAGCATGGTTGATGTTGCGCTCCTTCATCTCGGCCTCAATGTATCGAATCCATAGCGGCACCGAGTTGGGGTGCACGTCGAGGCCGCGCTCAAAGACTGATCGCGCTCGCGCAAACTCCTTTTGCTCCAGCTCCCACGCTGCATACGCC
>NZ_JAELTX010000051.1 GCF_016429065.1 Pedobacter sp. ASV17 | reverse complement strand
CCCCCCCCCCCCCCCCCCCCCCCCCCCCCCCCCCCCCCCCCCCCCCCCCCCCCCCCCCCCCCCCCCCCCCCCCCCCCCCCCCCCCCCCCCCCCCCCCCCCCCCCCCCCCCCCCCCCCTTTTTTACTGCCCCGCCCCCCACCGATATCTACACACCGGCTCAGTCGTCGGCAGCGTCAGATGTGTATAAGAGACAGGGGTATCTCTTACGAATCGATGAAAAACAGCCGCTACCGCCTACGCAAAAAAATAGGCCTACAAAACGATACCGATTTTAAAGATGTGATTGGGATGGTGTAGAACAGATTTTCAAACGACTAGCCACCTAGCTGTTTGTTTCGCGGTGCACAAAAACCTCCCAAAGCTCTTCTTCGCTCAGCCCATCGGGCAAAGTACTTGCCTATAAAGCAATAGAAAACCACCTACCATTGTAATCTTTACGACAAGCGTAAAAGCCAAACCCATCCAGGTCTAAATTTCCACATCCCAAACCATCAAAATCAATCAAAAACCAAATTGATGACCTTTTTGATGACCACCATTTTGCCGTTAAAACACCATTTCTCCCCTAAGTTTGCGGTGTAACAAAACACTGCGCAATGGCAAAATTATTCCTTTGGTTTACATCACAACAAATTGGCATGGGGTTATTGGTGGCCCAGCATCCTACCAACCGTAAGACCCATTCCTATCACCTGTGAAATTTTGCCAAACGGCTTTTTGCCAACAAACTATTTTTAAATGCTAAAAACCCAGTTACGCCCAAATACCATGAAAACAACTACCCCCTTACCCACTTGTATGCAACAATTAAGCACAAACATCTCATATCCATTTATTTTACTGTCTAGCACCACAGCTACAACCTGTGGTTTTTAAAAAAACACCAACTAACCATTTTATACTACGAAATATGACTTTGCCCCACCTAGGGAAACCAACAATATATTTTACGTTTTTAAATTTTCAATAACACACCCACTATATGATTACAATTCTACGTTCGACAAAATTCTTAACCCACAAAGCCATTGCCACGCAAGCCCTGCTTTTACTGGTTGTTTTTACAACCTTTAGGGCATCGGCGCAAGTTAATCCGGTTAATTTTCAGCCCCAGCAAAAATTTGGCTCTGACAAAAGCCCCATTGCACCGGTAATTGCCGATATAGACGGCGATGGCAAAAACGATATTGTAGTGGCCAATTTTAACGCCATGAGCATATCCGTTTATTTTAACACCTCAACACCTGGGGTAAGTTTTGGTGCTACCAGCTTTGCCGATAAAGTAGATTTTCCTTGCGGGCTCCTCCCTGTATTTTTTGCCGTGGGCGATTTGAACAAAGATGGCAAGCCCGATATTGTGGTAGCAAATGCAGGTTCTAACGAACTCACTATTTTCAGAAACGTGGCAACCACAGGAACCATAAACTCATCAAGCTTGGTGAAAGAGACTGGAACCCTATCTGACATTGGGACGCGCAGTCTTGTGATTGCCGATTTTGACGGCGACGGCTTCAACGATCTGGCTGCCGTGAGTACCAGCACCTCTCAGCTGTCGATATATAAAAACATGGGTACCCCAGGGGGAACCATTATCCTAAACAAACTATTCCCCGTTGCCACAGGCACAACACCTTTTAGTATAGTTGCAGCCGATTTTAACGGAGATGGTAAAACCGATATAGCAGTAGCAAACTACGACAACAACAACGTATCGGTATATTTAAACAACTCTTTCGGGCCACTTATCAGCTTTGCAAGTAGGATAAATTTTAGTGCGGGTGGTATTGCACCACAGGCTATAGCAACTGCCGATTTTGATGCCGACGGCCATCCCGATTTGGCGGTATTGAACAAAACTTCTAACCATGTTGCCATTTTACGTAATAACGGTATGGCCAGCTTTTTGGCGCCTGTTACCCTTCCTGTAGGCACATCGCCCAGCGCATTGGCTGTAGGCGATTTAAACGGCGATGGCAAACCGGATTTGGTGACCACCAATTTCGGTAACGACAATATATCCATTTTACTGAACACCAGCACAGGCACCACCATCAGTTTTGAAACCAAAAAAGATTTCGCCACCGGAAACAACCCATGGGGTGTGGCCATTGCCGATGTGGACAACGACGGCAAACCCGACATCGCGGTAGCTAATTATAGCGATGATATCGATGAAAGGACAATATCCGTTTTACGCAACAGCGCATTTGCGCCAACAGTACAGGCCACCAATGTGGTGTTTAGTAATACCACCAGTAACGCCACAACCGTTAGCTGGACCAACGGTAACGGCAGCAAAAGGGTGGTTTTTATGCGTAACTTAAATACCTCCACGTTTCCAAGCCTGGTAAACAACACTACCTATAATGCCGATGTTTTCTATTCACAAGGCAGTAATGTTTCTGGTTGGTATTGCGTGTATAATGGAACAGGTTCGTCTGTTAATGTAGTAGGGTTAAATACCAACCAAACCTACCGTACTATGGTACTGGAGTATAACGATATACCCGGGCAGGAGAAATATTTTCTCAATTCTTCAACAGATAACCCAGTTGCTGTAACTGTAACCAACTCTTTTATAACATTTACGCCAAAAAGCGGCGAGGTGGGCAGCAGTGTAACCATTAATGGCAGCGGCTTTAGCACAACACCTACTGGTAACACCGTTTACTTTGGCGCAACAAAGGCCCAAGTAACTGCCGCAACAACCACCAGCTTAACCTTAACCGTACCAAAGGGCAGTACGCACCAGCCCATTAACATCATTAGGGCAAACGGCTCTCAGGCTTTTGCAAGCAGCCCTTTTGTGGTAACCCGTACCGACGGCACAATAGGTTTACAGCCCCCCAATTCTTTTGGAACAGGCGCCAATGCTCGTAAAACCGGAGTGGGCGATATAGACGGCGATGGCAAACCTGATTTAATTGTAACCAATAGCCTTGGGATAGCCATACTTAGAAATACTACGCCCAATGGTGCCACTAATAGCACTTTCGCCACGCAGGTTTCTTTTGCAACTAATTCTGGCGTTACCCCAACCTATTTGGCCGTGGCTGATATGAACGGCGACGGCAGACTGGATGTAGTAGTTGGCGATGCAGTGGCAGCGAAGATTTGCATTTTTGTAAACATCTCATCGGTAGGTACACCCAACTTTGTTAAGTTTGATATTTCGATAGCTACCAGCATTACCAATTTGATAGTAGCCGATTTTAATATGGATGGCAAGCCCGATATTGCCGTTACTCCCACTAACGGAAACAACGTTGCTATTTACCCCAACACAACAAATGGCACCTCTATAAATTTTAACAGCACACCGATAACTACCATTAATTTTGGCCTTATCATCAACAGCATTGTGGCAGCCGATTTAAATGGCGATGGCAAGCCCGATTTGGCCGTAATAAATAATGCAAGTGCCCGGCTGTATCTTATACAAAATACAAGCACCACTACTTTCTCTTTCACCACGCAGTCCTATACAGCCACCTCACCCAACCCCAAACAAATTGCAGTAGCGGATATGAATGGCGATGGCGCAAACGACCTTGTGATAATAGGGAATATTACCATTGTTCACAGAAATATCTCAACTTCTAATACTATTGAGTTTGATTATGCTTATTTAAGTACAGATAACCTACCCGAAAGCCTTGCTATTAACGATATGGATGGCGATGGCAAACCCGATATTGTCATCATTGGTTCAAAAAACCTGTCCATTATCCATAATTCGCTAACTTCAGCATCATTTCCAAGAAACAGCTCTTCAACGCCAGACTTAACCGAACACAGGTTTTACCTTGCCCCAAGCAATGGTGGCCTTGCCCTTGCCGATTTTGATGGCGATGGCAAGCCTGATGTGGCCGTAACCAATAATGTCGCCGCTGGCTTGGTAATGGTATATAAAAACACCCCAGTGCCAACTCTTACTTCCGTATCGCCAATACAAGGCCCTGCGGGAACAGTGGTAACCCTAACAGGCACCAATTTTAGTTCTGAACCAAGTAACAACACCGTATTTTTTGGTGCCGTAAAAGGCAATGTTACGGCGGCAACGCCAACCAGCCTTACCGTTACCGCCCCGGCAAGTGGCAACTTTAAAAACATCAGCTTTACAGATTTAAGTACGGGTATAGGACGTACGGCAAACACGCCTTTTGCAGTTACCTACCCCAACGGGCTGGTCAATTTTGTGCCACAACAAAAATTTAGCACTGGTATGCGGCCTATCTCTCCCGTAATTGCCGACTTCGATGGTGATGGCAAAGCCGACCTGATAGTAGCCAATTTTGCCGCCAACACTATATCCGTTTTCCGCAATACTTCGGCAACGGGCAGTATAAATGCAGGTAGTTTTACTGATAAGTCTGATTTTGCCACTGGCGTCAGTCCGGTAAACATCGCCATAGGCGATTTAAATGGCGATGGCAAGCCTGATGTAGCCGTAGTAAACGCCGGTAGTAACAGTTATTCGGTATTCATCAACACCTCAACAACGGGCAGCATCAGCTTTGCGGCAAAGGTAGATATTATTATGCCCGGCCCATTCTTTTCACCTAGGGGAATTGCCATAGCCGATATTGATGGCGATGGTCTAAACGATTTGGTAATAAGCTCATTATATTCAAATACCTTGCTTACTTTCCGTAACCTCACTAACCTAAACGGCCCTTTTTACGCCATAGGCGCACAGGGCATCCCTGTACTTACTGCCCCTTACGGCATTTTTGCCGAGGATTTAAATGGTGATGGCAAGCCCGATATTGCCGTAGCGCACAATGGTAGCAATATGATAAGTGTAATCCAGAACCAATCTGTAGTGGGTACTTTTATGTTCGCATCAAGGGTTGATATTACTTCGGGAACTACCAGTTCTCCACAAATATGCAGCATTGTAGCCGCTGATTTTGATGGCGATGGCAAACCCGATTTGGCCGCCCTAAACCAAGGCGATAATACCGTATCGGTTTTTAAAAACCTGATGGCCGCTGGGGCTTTCATAGACGCTTCGGGCTTTGCTGCCAAGGCAGATTTTGCCACGGGTGCCAGCCCAACCGCCTTAACCGTTGGCGATGTAAACGGCGATGGCAAGCCTGATTTAATTACCAGTAATTACGGTGGCAATTCGGCTTCTATATTGCGCAATGTGGCAACATTGGGCAGTATAAGTTTTGCCCCAAAGGCAGATTTAGCCACTGGCGATACCCCTTGGGGCGTGGCTGTGGCCGATTTGGATGGCGATGGCAGGCAGGATATTGTGGTAGCCAATTATGCCGATAATACCGACGAGCGTACCATTTCTATTTTCAGGAACGGTATTGCGCCACCAACAACACTGGCAACTTCGCTTTTTTTTTACAGTACATTAACTCATTCAGCTAGCCTGTTGTGGAGTGGGGGCAATGGCAGCCGTCGTGCCGTGTTTATGTTGGAGGGCAACAGCGGGACGCCCGCCCCTGTGGTAAATACTGCTTACACTGCCAGTGCTACATTTGGTAACGGCACACAAATTGGCACAAGCGGCTGGTACTGCATTTATAATGGAACAAACAATACTGTAACAGTTACCAACTTAAAGCCTGGCACCACCTACCGCGTGATGGTGGTGGAATATAACAGTAACCCTGGCGGTTACGAGCAATATTTAACCGAAACTACACAAGTCAATCCTATAAATGTGACCACGTTGGCATCTAGCGATGCTACATTGAGCAGCTTAACCTTAAGTTCGGGTACTTTATCGCCTGTTTTTGCAGCGGCAACAGAAACTTATACAGCAACTGTGGGCAGCGCAATAACCAGCATCACCGTAACGCCAACCGTAAACCAAGCCAATGCAACGGTACAGGTAAGGGTGAATGGCGGAGCTTACGCCTCGGTAACTACTGGCAGCGAAAGTTCTTCTTTACCGTTAAACGTGGGCACAAATACTATTGAGGTTAGGGTTACCGCACAAGATGGCACAACCACCAAAACCTATAGCGTTACGATAATAAATACTGGTTCTGCCAATGCTGATTTAGCTTCGCTGAGCATTACCGAAGGCATTTTATCGCCAACTTTTGCAGCAGGTACCACCACCTACACCTCTACCGTAGCGGCAAACAGCCTAAAGGTAATTGCTACGGTTGCACAAAGTGACGCTACCATTACCGTTAACGGCAACCCGGTAACCAGTGGAAACGCATCGGGGAATATTCCTTTAAGTGCCGGCCTAAATACCATTACAGTTCTAGTAACTGCCCAAGACGGCTCTACCACCAAAACCTACACGCTCAACATCACTCAAGAAGCGATACTGCCTGTTTCTTTAATTTCTTTTACCGCAAAGGCGGATAGAAATTATGCACTGTTGAATTGGATTACGACTAGTGAGGATAGGAATAAAGGGTTTGAGGTTTGGAGAGCGGAAAGCTCAAAGCAAAAAACTGAAAGATCAGAGGATCTAACATTTGTTAAAATTGGCGACATAAAGGCTGCTCACATCTCAAATCTCCAACCTCAATTCTATTCTTTCACCGATAAACAGCCTGCCAATGGCGCAAATTATTATAAGCTGGTACAGATAGACGACAATGGGAAAACTAAGGAATTGGGAACCAAGATGCTAAACTTCAGCTTTACGGCCTCGGACATACAGCTTTACCCCAACCCAACGGACGACCTCGTTACATTATCTTTCAACGCAGCAACTTTCACTCAGTTACAGGTAATAGACGTAAACGGCAGGGTATTGCAGAAAATTGGAATCGGCGATAGGGAAAATACTAAAGTGGTTTCCCTAGGGAGTTACCCAGCAGGGACATATGTGATCAATTTCATTGGAAGTAAAACGGTGGAACGTAGAAAAGTGGTCAAAAGATAGGCTTTGTTCTGTCCGAGGATAGAGATCCATGGCACTTTTGGCTCTTGGGTAAAACATCATATTTTTTGCGAGCACAGCTGCCAACACAGATAAGGCCGGTCATGGTTTAATGTCGCTGAGCGGTCCGATGATGCTTTTGGGCTTAGAGATTATCTCTGGCATATCGGAATTCGTGTTTGGTAGAGCCCTAAAAACAAAAAACCCTGCTAATCGTGCGATTGCAGGGTTTTATACGTTTTGTTATTCATTTCTGTGATCTCGCAGGTACAGAACTCGAACTCTTTTTTTGAAGATTTAAGGTGGTTGAACAGCAGTAACTGCACCGTACTAGAGCCACAATTAAGTCTTACAGATTTCTCAGCAATATCTCTTTTACCTCGTTCTGCAATTATTTCTTATCGGTAAATTTAACGGGGCAAAATTTCAAAGGCTTCCAATATAAGCTTGTCGCGCTCCTGTTTGGCCAATAAAGTGCCATGATTCTGTGGTGGTGAAATGGAAATATTTTGGGTTTCCGAAGTCACCACGTCATGTATTTTAAAAACAATTTTCAATTTGCCCGTATACTCCATCTCTTCCAGTTTCCGCACCAAGTGGTAGGCTTCCATCTCTACTACATGTATTTGTTTTTCGTCCAACAGTTTCTTTACCCCAACAGCATTTTCTTCCAAAATGCTGGACACGTTGCCATGATCCATGGTGAGCATAGATCCAGGGATGAACACGTCATTCCACGGAATGGAAACTGGTTCGGCGTGATGTTGATCCAGGCTATGGATCTCGCCCCGTGGTACTACCATGGTGTCGGGTCCCAACACTGGAACAAGCGAACCAGCAATACCAAACAGATTGACTGAACTGAACGTGACTCCCCAACCGTCCAACACATCTAACAACTCTTTAACCAATATGCCATTGGCCCATTTGATGTCAGCTACAAAATGAATCTGATCTTTTTTTACACGGACCACTTCAAATTGGTAATCAGGGTCCCCTCCTATGCGATTGCTCCAAACCATTTCAACATCTTTTCTTCGATTGGCCACGGCCAAAGTGGATAAAGGCATAATGGATAAACTCACATTCTTACCATTAATATACTCATACGCTCTCTCCAGTTTGTGCTTAACAATTTCATTTGGGTCACTGCCACAGTCAATAGTCCTGATATTTTCCAATCCTAGCTCCTTAAGGTACGATTCGGCCTCTTTCAGGCGACCCGTGCCTACAATATGGGTGATGGAAATGGTACCCCCGCGATGATACACGGCTCCCGGAAAATCAGATGCGGGCTTGAGCAACGTACCTAAATTCCCTGGATAATCCATGCCATTAATGTAAATATCGGCTTGGGCGGCTCCTCTTATCAGTACAGCATTTTGTTGAAAATCAGCACCATTACTAGGTCCAAGCAATTTAAAGAGCGCCAATCCTTCCCGATCAAATTTAGGGGTGAAGGTTGACATCCAGTTACGAACCACCGCAATACGGTACCGTAACAGATCCCGATTTATCTTATCGGGTGCCTTGCCCAACAGGCTCCGGACATCCTCCAGCTTATCCGATATTTCGAGGGTTATCTTATGATCGAGTTCATACAAATGGTCCAACTCCTTTTCTATTCCTTCCCACTCCACCTCAAACCACTGCTTTTCCTCAGTAGAAATCAATTGAAATACGAACACATCAGATATAGCGCTTGCTTGTTGGTATTGGCTATGGGATGATTTCATTTGGAGGGCTTTGCTTCCCATTACATCGGCTTCCTTCTCCAAACCAGTATCATCATTCACATTCATACCACCTTTCGTTTGCAGGGTTGGTTTTACTCGTCCTTGTTTCTGTTGCACCACATGCCATGCCTCATGGGGTAAATGTTTTTCTTGCCCTGGGCCAAGGTGAATATTAGTCCCCTGCGCATAGGCATGAGCCTGCAGTTGAGCTGGGCTGGACGAGTTGTAATGTACCCTGACTTCATCCATTGAATAGCCCGAAAGGTTTTCGATGCCAGATTTGAGATTGTCTGGCATACCGGTGTTATTTTCTTTCTTTTGCATCAGGAAATCCTGAGTTGAAGCATGATCGTCAACCATTGCCTGAAGCTGCGCTATATTTCTTGCCTGTGGGCTGTTATTGGCAGCATCCTGCAATTTTCTTTGCATAACGGCTTCCGAGCGATTATCTGCAAATTGCTGAGCAGTTGCATCTTGCTGTTTTTTTTCAGATCGTTCAACAGACGAGGAATTCGTTTTTTCTGAGTGAGTTTGCATGTGGAGAAGCTGTTAACAGTTCATCTAAAATAATAAAAATATAGATGATCGCTCTATGTAATTAGCTTTTGTCCTACTTACAGCATAAATCTTGTATTGCCTTTGAGTGCTAGATGCATTTGTGAGTTTGTATTATTTCGTTGTTAGCCAATGCTTAGTTTATATGGTTATTTGTTTAGTGTCTTTAGCGATAAAACTTCAAACCAAACGCTTCTATCAAATTCCAAAAAGGACTAAAAACGAAAAAGCCTCAACGAAAGTCGAGGCTTTTCTGTGATCTCGCTGGGATTCGAACTTTGTCCAAAAAACAGCATTTAAAGCATATCTGTAACGATTTTCAAATTCTACTCACCGAATAACGCACTTTTTTTAATAGATTTTAGCTGCAAATGCCATACTTAAAGACAAGCAATGTATTCTAATATCTCAAATAAGAATGATGTAAAAAAATCAAGGAATTATATAAATTTATTTTTGCATTTTCATCATAGATTTACATAGTCATGAAAAGTAAAGCGGTCTTTCTGTTAGTGATATTTCTGCTCAACACCGTTGTTGGGTTTGGATGTGCATTAGGAATGGAGACGGATCATCATGATGAAACCCATGTTCATGTAAAATCTGCTAGTCATATACATAAGGATCATGACCATCATCGTGCCGAGGGGTATGAACACAAAAGTGCTCCTGTACCGAGTGAGAATTTTTCAAAACAAGATCTTTGTTGTAAAACCTTAGTAAACGATTTAGCTACTCAAAGCAAGTTAGTTCCTGAAAGCAGTAAAGTACTTGTTGTTTTACCTATACTATGGCTTCCTGGTTATTCTTATGCTTTATTAATTCCAAAAACAGTTCTTGAACTTGATCAAAGCTTCTATGTAAACCAAAGAGAAAGCCCCCCGAACAAGGACATTCGCATAGTTATTCAAAGTCTTCAGATATAAGATTTAATGTGAGTTGCTTAACAGTCCTATTTACCGCTGTTAATGCACAAATATGTTCACATAGCTACTGCTATGTCAGAAAATAAGTATGCACATTAAGTTATTACATCATGAAAAAGATATTTTTAATAGTTGCTTTAATTGCAACAGTATTGATCAAACCTAGTTTTGCTCAAAGTAACCAGACACAAGCTTTATTAACCTCTTATTACGACATTAAAAATGCGTTAGTGAACTCTGATGCAACCATGGCAGCGTCCAAAGCAGCCGAATTCTCAAAAGCACTAAGCAGTGTCGATATGAAAGCCATGCCAACAGCAGATATGAATGCTTTTATGGACTTTCAGGACAAGCTTGCTTTTGATGCAAAACATATCTCCGAGAGCAAAGATATTGCCCACCAACGTGAGCACTTTGCAAATTTCTCATCCAATCTTTTTAAACTGGCCAAAGTGATAAAACTGACTAAAGTACCCGTTTATTACGACTATTGTCCTATGAAAAAAAGCTATTGGCTTTCTGATAACTCTGCGATAAAAAACCCTTATTTCGGAAACCAAATGCTTACCTGTGGTTCTATAAAAGAAACCCTAAAATAGTTCTGATTGTTAATTGTATAGCTAGCCCATAAGATGTTGCTGTGGCTGTACAATTGACTTTATGATTTGGCATCCCTTGTAAAAAGCCTAATCTGTATTCTAGTTTGAGTTTCTACATTAACTATTTCTTAAACATTTAAAATCAATCATACAATGAAAACATTATTATATAGTCTGGCATTTTCTCTATTGCTTATGACAGCATGCAACAATAGCAATACCAAGACTCCCCCTACATCAGATTCCTCTAAAAACAAAACTACCCCTTCAAATGCCATCGCCAAAGTAGCACCAATGGCTTCGCTTCTTGAATCTTACCTTAAGCTCAAAAATGCTTTTACTAGTGATCATGACAAGGATGCAGCAGCGGCGGGTAATGAAATGGTTAAAGCATTTGCCAATTTTGATAAATCCTCATTAACAAGTGCTCAAAGCAAAACCTATGCTGATATACGAGATGATGCAAAAGAACATGCTGAACACATTGGCGCTAATGCAGGAAATATTACCCATCAGCGTGAACACTTCGATATGTTGAGCAAGGATATGTATGACCTTGTAAAATTGCTTGGGGCTGGACAACCATTATACATTGATCATTGCCCAATGTACAACAACAAAAAGGGAGCAATCTGGCTGAGCGAAACAAAAGATATCAAAAATCCCTACCTGGGGAAAGCCATGCCAACTTGCGGTACCGTTAAAGAGGAATTAAATTAATAGGCTATGAAAGGTACAAAAAAGGTACTTCTTGGCATATTGGTTATAGTTGTGGTTATTCAGTTTATACACCCTGCCCGCAACCAAAGCGGGCAGGGTATGCCAAATGATATTTCCAAAATTGTTGCCATGCCAGAAGATGTTCAGGGGATTTTAAAAAAAGCCTGTTATGATTGCCATAGCAACAATACGGAGTATCCCTGGTATACTAATATACAGCCAATACATTGGTTTATGAATTACCATATCGTTTCTGGTAAAGAAGAACTGAATTTTAACGAATTTGGTACTTATACCCCAAGAAGACAGCAGAGTAAATTGCGATCCATAGAAAATAGTTTAAAAGATGGTACGATGCCCCTGTCTTCTTACACACTGATCCATAGGAATGCCATCTTGAGCGAGGTGGAGAAATCACAAATTATTAACTGGGTTCAAAAATCAAAGGATAGTTTAAAAAAATATAACTAACCCTTAATCACCAAAGAAATGAAAAATATATTAACGGCCTTTTTATTAATCCTTTATTCAATAGCTTCTGCTCAGGATATGAAGGGAATGAAAATGCCTAACAACGGAAGTCCTAAACAGACGCAGACTATTTATACCTGTCCCATGCACCCTGAAATTCAATCGGGCAAGCCCGGAAATTGCCCTAAGTGCGGAATGAAATTGGTGCCAGAGAAAGCTAAGGCAACTATACCTAAGCCTGACCAAATGAAAATGCCCAAGAAAGATACTTCCAAAAAGAATGACGACATGGAAGATATGGGTGATATGGATATGGGGGACAATAGTACCACCATGGAAAACATCAAAAAGGCAAAGTTAAATTTAGGCTCAATTAATACTGTTTCAAGTAATTTACCACCCCGTACCGTTCGCTACGACCTTTACATTGCTGATACGACTGTAACTTATGGAAAGAAAACAAAAAGGGCAATTGCAGTTAACGGGCAGATACCAATGCCAACCTTAACATTTACCGAGGGGGATACGGCATTGATATATGTGCATAATAAACTGAATGAGGAAACGTCCTTGCATTGGCATGGCCTGTTCTTACCAAACAAAATGGATGGGGTACCTTTCCTTACGCAAATGCCTATTAAGCCTCATTCTACCTATATCTATAAATTTCCCATCGTTCAGCATGGTACACATTGGTATCATAGCCATAGTGAATTGCAGGAGCAGATTGGGATGTATGGCGCATTCATTATGAACAAAAGGAAAGAATGGGACATCCCAACCATTCCAGTGGTCATCAGTGAATGGACGGATATGAAACCAGAAGAGGTACACCGAAGCCTAAAGAATGCCAATGATTGGTTTGCCATTAAAAAAGGAACAACACAAAGTTATGCCGAGGCGATCAGAACAGGACATTTTAAAACCAAAATCAATAATGAATGGAAGCGGATGAATGCTATGGATGTAAGCGATGTATATTACGACACCTTTCTGATCAATGGCAAGAACCAGAATCATCAGCCCCAATTTAAAGCGGGCGATAAGGTAAGGCTACGCATTGCCAATGGCGGTGCCTCTGATTATTTCTGGTTGACTTATTCAGGTGGTAAAATAACCGTGGTAGCTACCGATGGAAATGATGTAGAACCCGTAGAGGTGGACAGGTTGATCATCGCGGTATCCGAAACGTATGATGTGGTGGTGACCATTCCTGAAAATAAGAGTTATGAATTTTTGATAACTCCCGAAGACCGTACCAAATCGGCCTCTTTATGGCTAGGTAAAGGGGAAAAGGTACCTGCTCAGAAATTGCCTAAGCTGAAATATTTTGCTGGAATGAAAATGATGAATGACATGATGGACATGAGCGGGAACATGATCGAAATGAAAGAGATGAAAATGCAGAATCAGGTCATGGATATGAATACAGTGATGTATCCGGAAGTAACAGGTGTAGAGAATCCGAAAGCAAAAAGCAAAAAAACTGAAATGGCGGGTATGCAAATGTCAAACGATAAAAGCATGCCAGCAATGGACATGGCAGCTGATAACCCCGATATAATTACATTAAACTATAATATGCTCCGTGACCCAAAGAAAACTACTTTACCGAAAGGGCCTTGGAAAGAACTGAAATTTGATCTTACGGGGAATATGAACCGCTACGTATGGTCTTTGGATAACAAAACAGTATCGGAGAGTGATAAAATCCTGATTAAGAAGGGTGAAAATGTCAGGATCATCTTATTCAACAACAGCATGATGCGTCATCCTATGCACCTCCATGGGCATGATTTCAGAGTTGTAAATGGACAGGGTGAATATGCGCCAATGAAGAACGTTATTGACATCATGCCAATGGAAAGGGATACTATTGAGTTTGCCGCTACGGAGCCGGGAGGTGACTGGTTTTTCCACTGTCATATCCTTTACCACATGATGAGCGGGATGGGCAGAGTGTTCAGTTATGAAAACTCCCCCTCTAATCCCGAAATTCCTGATCCTAAATTAGCACAACGTAAGCTGTTCAGTGATGACCGGGAATTTCATCCCATGGCAAGAGTTGGAATTGAAACCAATGGTAGTGATGGAGAGATCATGCTGGCCAATACCCGCTATCGTTTCACAACGGAGTGGAGAATAGGGTTTGATAAAGAAATGGGATATGAAAGCGAAAGCCATTTTGGAAGATATATTGGGCGTAATCAATGGCTTTTGCCTTACATAGGCTGGGATTTTAGGAAAAGAACCATTGATCCTTTGGACAAGAATATTTTTGGACAATCCTTAGCACCGGGAAACAATCTATTTGGACAACGCAACACAAAAAATTTTAGACAGGTATTTCACTTGGGTGTACAATATACTTTGCCAATGCTAATTATTGCAGATGCTTCTATCGACCACAAAGGAAATGTCAGGTTTCAATTGATGAGAGAGGACGTTCCTATTTCCAAAAGATTGCGCTTTCAATTTATGGTCAATACAGACAAGGAGTACATGGCCGGATTTAGATACATCATGGCTAAATATTTCTCTTTATCCACGCACTATGATAGTGATATGGGATACGGTGGAGGGCTAACATTAACGTATTAACTAATCGATCATAACATATCCTATTACAACACCCTACCACAATTGATCTATGAATAATAGGTGGTAATTATAGCAGCCAGAGGTTAAATAAGGACACGTCTTAAATCTCAATGATCAAATTTTTATCATATCCATTATATTTCTCATCTAAATAACCATTAGGGTTGCATATGATCTCAGTTTTGCCAATATGGTATCTAATAGGTTATACTGGCAGTTGGGCTAAGCACCTTGTTCAAATTCCAAAAAGGACTAAAAACGAAAAAGCCTCAACTTTCGTTGAGGCTTTCTGTGATCCCGCTGGGACTCAAAGAATTTTGACTTTTAAGCCTTAAATGCTTCTTAAAACATACTTAATATCAGCACCAAAAAACATCAGCACCAAATTCAGCACCACATTAAGTGGATGGGTTAATGTTTGGCATCTTTATGATATTGCCAGTCAACCTTGGCTCAGTATCAAAGCCTAACAAATAATTGGGGTTAATCTTATATTTCAATGCCAGCCTATGCAAAACAATAGATGACACCTTATACTTACCTTTTTCAATTAATGAAAGTTGCACCTGGCTAAGATCAATGCCTTTTGCCATTTCATCTTGAGAAATTTCCAATTGAAGTCTGGTGATTTTTAATCGTAGCCCAATTTCTTTTCTGAGCTGTTCTTCGGTCATATCTAAAATTTTAGTTTGCTAATCAAAATTACTAAATAGTTATAAAACACTAAAGGCCCTTTTGAGGCCTTTAATTTTAGCAAACTAACATTCCTAGTTTCGGTTAGATAACCGGGTAAAGAAGTGTAGACTGCAAAATTACAATTAAAAGCCAACGGGTAAATACCAAAATATTTAACAGACCATTATCGCAATGATCTTTCGTAAACGTAAAAGATGTCCAAAACGTCATCCAAATTCACCTCAAAATCAGGATAAGATTTTTTATTAGGATTTATAGAATGCAAAGTAAGAACACCTTTATTAAGGTCTTGTTTGGATATCTGCTTGATATAAATACCTTCCTTGGTCACAAAAATATAATTCTTCCTTTTTTTAGTGTTAAATCCGAATTTCCATTCATCCCTACTTATTTCACAACCAGTAACTATAATTCCATCTGGAATAGATTCGATGCTTCCATCATCCATTGAATCGCCCCTGGTCCTAAAAGCTTTATAATTTCCCTTGTGCTCTCTATCAATAATAATGGAATGCTTAGTCGTAGGTTCAAAACTTGACTCGTCGAAGTATTGTTGGATAAAACTTGCTGCGGCATAAGGCTCCACTAGATCAATTGTCATTTGTATAAAACCATTTCCAAGATCTATGAACTCATTGCCGCGACTGTCTAGTTGAGATTCATTGGCATTATTTTCTAAATTGAAAATTTTATCTACATCAGCCTCCGTCATCTTCTTATCTGGGAAAGTGAGATCAGGTATAAGGAGATTGAATTGAAGAACTTTGCTTAGAGCTACTAAAATATGATAACTAGGCTGAAATTTCCCAGCTTCCCATTGATAAACAGATATTTTAGTTATGCCAAGTTCCTTAGCGAGTTTATCCTGTGACAATCCTTTTTTCTTTCGAAGGTATTTAATTGTTAAACCTAGATTTTGCGCAGAAAATTCGCTCATGATTGAAAAAATAAAAAAAAGTTAGTTTTTTGTTAGTTTTTAACTAACATTGTATAAATAAACTTATATATTTGTACAGCATTTCTGTTGCAAATATATAAAACTTTATATATAATAATATAATAAACAATAATAATTTATGGAAATTGAACAAGTTGATTATCCTTTGACAAGAAAGGAAAAGATTGCGCTCATCGAACCAGGTAAAGGCTTTACCATTGACGAGAGCGAAGTCAAATCTTACAAACAAGCTGCAAGCGAGTACAATAAAGAAAATAATCCAACCCACAAAATAGGCGTAAGAAAGGGTGTGGATGGAGTGTATGTTGTTGGCAGAAAAGGAGGAAAAGCAAATGAGTAAGTTTTTTATACCAAGTATAAGGGTGCTAAATGACGTTCAGGTTCCGAGCACACCATTTAAGGATAAGCAAGAAAATGCGATCTATTTAGGAGATGTCGTTGAAGTTTCAATTTTAGATGATCCGCCATCCAACTCGGTTACATTTTTGGTAGATCTTGTCAACGGAAGTTATGTGTTGACTAAGCCAAATACAATTGAGCCTCTACTTCTCGGAGAAGTAGACGCAGGTTACATTACCATTTTGGGAAGTTCTGTGTCGGAAGCATCACTTTTAGAAAAATTATAGTATGGAAGGTGCAACAAAAGAGGACATTAATAGGATTGAAGGAAAAATTGATAAGCTTCTATCCGATGCTAATAGGCCATCAAAGCTCTTGCTAAATTCTAATGACGTATTTAAGGAATATGGTCTTTCCGATTACATTCTACGAAATGCAAGGAAAAACGAAGGACTTACGTATCTAGTGATTACTGGCAGAGAAATCCTTTACAAAAGAGAGGATATAGAAAAATGGTTAGAGACTAGAAAAGCATAATATGTCAATAGTAAGTATACAAGATCAGACGTCATTTTTAAAGTGCAAAGCTATTACTTACGCTAAGGCCACTGAGGAAATCAAGAAAATGGTAGAGTCTTACATAAATAAAACTCTTGAGCAAGCTTGTACTGATGCTACTGTGTCTGCGCTTACAAACTTGGCTTATGAATATGGTTTATCAGAGTTAGCAAACAAATTAGAAAACGAATTAATTAAAAAATAAATGGAGCAGCAAAACCAACTGGCCGTTATCGCCAAACAATTAAATACCGCTGTAAGCTCAGTATTGTCTAATACACAAGTCGAAGGATTCGAAAAAGCTTACCAATATGCAAGCGCTATTGAAACTCTCAAACAAATATTGACCCCAGAATACATGAAGCCGATCATGAACCTACAGGGTAATAAGCTAGGATTTAAGACTGATAAAGATACTAGTGGCGGATATCCAATGGAAGTTGTTAAGAACTGCTTAATTGAAGCTGTTTTGTACGGTTTGCAGCCATATGGCAATCAATTCAATATTATTTCTGGTAACATGTATGCGACGAAAGAAGGTGTCGGCGCTTTATTAAAGATGATATCAGGTCTTGATTATTCGATTGATTTCGAATTGCCTAGAATTAGTCAAGATAAGACTTCTGCTGCGGTTGATGCCAATTTAGAGTGGACTGTTAATGGTATTAAGAAAGCAAAAACACTCAAATTACCTATAAAGGTAAATCAATTCATGGGTGCCGACGCGGTGATAGGAAAGGCAACGCGTAAAGCTAGAAAATGGTTGTTTGACGACATTACTGGCTCTGAACTACCTGAAGGAGATGTTAGTGATACTCAGCCCTACGAGTTAAAAGGTACAGAGAAAGGCGATTCAAAAAAAGATGCTCTTCGCAACAGATTAAACACTTCTGGGATTGAAGAAGCAAAGGAAGAAAAGCCAATTGTTGACAAGGCAGGCCAAGGAAACTTAAATCTTCCGTAATTATGAGTATTTACAAGAATTATTCTGCCGACGAGATAGATCATTTGTTTAGTCAGTTTTTGATGAACAAATGGTCTTATTCAAAGGTTACGCAATTTGCAAGGAACGAGAAGGCGTTCGAAATGCTTTACATTTACAACGAAAAGTCAAAACAGTCCGCGACTACTATAGCGGGACAGGCTTACCACCATGCCCTAGAGAAATACTTTACGGCAAAGCAAGTAATTAAGCCTGAGCATGTAGAAGATAAGACGGTAAAGACTCTTTCCTTACCTGAATTGGAGAGATTTGCCTATGATTATCTTGATGATGTTCCTGGTAATAGCTGGAAACTTCAAAAGACTACGCCAACAGTAAGTGCTTGCATTACCAAAGCAACTGATATCGTTACCAAACTGCTTAAAAACTTTTATAAAGAAAGAGAAATTTACGAGGATGATATCGAAGAAATTTTATTTGTTGAAGTTATTACAGAAGAATTTATCACGGTTAATGGGGTTGACATTCCGCTTCCTTGCTCAGCTCGACTTGACTTAGGAATTAGAACAAAAAGTGGCAAAAACGTTATTGTTGACCATAAATCAAAGGAGAAATACACCGATGTTGAAGTTTTAAAACTGACTGGTGGTATTCAGGCAATCACTTACGTAAATTCTTTCGAATCATTGACTGGGCATAAAGTGGATGAGGTTTGGTACATGGAAAACAAACATGTAGAAAATAAGGATAAATCGCCTCAGATTATACGCTTTGCCATAGAAATCGATGATGATACTAGAAGACTTTATGAAGCCCTGCTTTATGAGCCTCTTAAAAGGATGTTAGAAGCTATTAACAATCCTGATTACATCTACCTAATAAACGATTCGGATAACATGGTAGATAAGGCTGAGCTCTACGATTTTTGGGCAAAAACACAAATAGCTGAAATTGGAGATTTCGACATCGACCCTGATAAAGTTGAATTAGTTGAGAAACGTCTCAAAAAAATAAAAGATTCATCAATTGCTGTAAAATCTCCTACTGTGATCAGGAATTACAGAAAGAATGCAGCGCAATTCATCAAATACGATCTGTCAACAACTGATATGAACACCAAACAAAAAATTGAACATGTACTGCGAGGCTTCAATGCCATTGTGACTGTTGAACACGAATTCTCTGGTTATTCCTCTAACACATACCTGTTAGATGTTTCCGCTGGAGTTACTATTTCTTCAATTAAGAAATATGGTTTAGACCTTGCAAATGCCTTAAATGTTTCCAACGTAAGGTTTTCTGAAAACTTGGTTCTGCATCAAGGGAAATCTTTTCTATCTATAGACTTTTCAAAGAAAAGGGAAAGAAATTTGATTTTTGACTTGAAGGATTTAAAAGATCTTAAAATCCCTTTTGGCCGCAATAATTTTGAAGACGTAATTGTTTGGGATTTGAATAATCCGTCTACCCCACATGTGTTAGTTGGCGGGGCCACGGGCGGTGGAAAATCTAATATGATTCTATGTACTGTAGATTTTTTATTAGCAGCTGGGGTTGATGACATCATAATCTTCGATCCAAAGTATGAATTCCTAGATTTTGCAGCCAAAGGCATCAGAGTTGTTAATGAGATGGATGAGATTGAGTTGGAAATGGCAATACTTGTTGAAGAAATGAATCTAAGAAAAACCAATGGTAACAAGAAGCTTAAAGTGGTTATTATAGATGAATTTGCTGATATTTTTGACCAAACTAAAAAGACAAAGCAACTTGGAAAAACCGTAGAGGGAAATTTAAAAATATTGACACAGACTGGAAGATCACTTGGTTTTAGGGTGCTGGCTGCTACACAAAGGCCATCTACTAAGGTAATAACAGGTGATGCTAAGGTAAACTTCCCAGTACAAATATGTTTCAGAGTAAATAAGGTAGTTGATTCCAAGGTAGTACTAGATGAAGCAGGTGCGGAATGTCTTGCTGGTCATGGTGATGGGCTGTTGAAATCACCCGAATACCATGAGACAGTTAGATTTCAAGCTTACTTTAAGCCTTAAAAATTTTATACCAAAATATAACTATTTATTATAATTAATTTAAATAGTTATATTTTTGATTTAGCAAACTAACATCATAAACATTTAAGCAAACTAATGAAGCAACATTTTCTATATTCTGAAGGTGGTGGATCGGCACCAGTAATAACGCCAATTAAGTGGAAGACTGAGCCAGATTTTCTTATCGTTGATCTTTTTTGCGGCGCTGGCGGAACCACAACAGGTTTCGAAAGAGCAATGCTCAATGGAATATCAATCGCGAAGGTTATTGCGTGCGTTAATCACGACCCTATTGCCATCAAATCTCACTGGAAAAATCATCCAGAAGTAGTCCACTTTGAAGAAGACATAAGAACACTCGATTTAGGTCCTTTAAAAGCATTGGTAGAAGCGTATAGAATACTTTACCCAAATGCAAAAATAATTCTATGGGCTAGCCTAGAATGCACAAATTTTAGCAAAGCTAAGGGTGGCCAGCCTAGAAACGCTGACAGTAGAACTTTAGCAGATCATCTTGAAAGATATGTGACTGCATTGTCTCCAGACTATATTCAAATTGAGAATGTCGTAGAATTTAGAAGCTGGGGTCCGCTGCGGATTTCGATGAAGAAGCTACATAAGGGTAATTCTGCAAAGAACATCTATCCTAATTGCGAGCTTAAAATCGGTAAAAACAAAATAACCGATGAAAATGAATATCTATGGGTGCCTGAGAGTAAAAAGAATGGAAAGGATTTTATTAGGTGGTGTGATCACATTAAGTCGTTTGGCTATAGAGAAGACTGGAGAGAATTAAACAGTGCTGACTTTGGCGCCTATACTTCAAGAAATAGATTGTTTGGTTGTTTTGCTAAGGATGATTTGCCAATAGCTTGGCCAGAAGCTACTCATTCAAAAAAGCCAGTAATTGGCGACCTTTTTGATAAACCTTTGTTGAAATGGATGCCAGTAAAGGACGTACTTGATTTTAAAGACGAAGGGCAGAGCATTTTTGGCCGTAAAAAGCCACTTTCTGATAAAACTCTTGAGAGGATCTATGCAGGTCTTGTAAAATACGTGGCTGGAGGTAAAGATGCCTTTATGGTAAAGTGGAATAGCATGTCCGCCACTGGAAAGTATATGCCTCCAAATACAGATGATCCGTGTCCCGTGATTTCTACGCAAAACAGATTGGGCATGTGTTTTATTGCTAAGTACTATTCTGGTAAACCAGAAGGAAAAGTAATTCCCGTAACGGGCCCCGCTGGCACCATAAAAACATCTGACGGCCAATCATTGGTTCAGGCTATACCTTTTTTAGTAGCTTCCAATGGGGGTAATCCAAATTCTAAAGTTTTTTCTATCAATAATCCATGTAGAACAATAACGACATCTGATAATAAGGCTATAGTAAATGCTGCTTTTATTGCAAAGTACTACGGAAACGGTGCAAACATTTCATCGATTGAAGAACCCGCTGGGACTTTAACTACCAAGGATAGGTTAACGAAAGTTCAGCCCGTGTATATTATTAACCCTTCACATGGAGGGCATTCAACTTCTGTAGAAAAGCCTTGTCCAGTTATTATTGCTAGGCAAGATAAGGCGCCACTATACCTAACCAACATCGAATATTTCTCTAATGTTGATATTGATTTGCAAAGCTTCCTTGGCGACGATGATTTAAAAACATTAGATGAATTTGCCAGTGGCCAGTTCAATAAAGAAGAGCTTTCCGTTAGGTTAAGAATATTGGAATTCATGTTGCTTTATCAGATCGCTGACATTAAAATGCGGATGCTGAAGGTTAAAGAGCTTAAAGTAATCCAGGGCTTTGGAGACAACTACATCCTAGAGGGAAACCAAACTGATCAGAAGAAGTTTATCGGTAACTCGGTCCACCCTATTATTCCAGAAAAATGGAGCTTATCCCTTAGAGATAGGTTGAGAAGTTTACAAAATCAAAACTAACCATGAAAATTGCATATATCGCCCATAAAGTCGGAGATGACGTTGAGGGCAACATTAAGAAAATTATTTCAATCGTAAGAACAGTTAATTTGACTGAGTCTGATACTATTCCATTTGCGCCATATATCTCTGATGTTATGGCATTAAAGGATAATGTGCTGTCAGAAAGAAGCAGAGGGTTTAAAAACAATAGACATTATTTTCAAAAGGGAATTATAGATGAACTGAGGCTTTATGGGCCAAAGGTCAGTAGTGGCATGGTTGAAGAGATAAAATGGGCAAGGCTTTATGATATACCAATAGTTAATCATCTCACTTGCGCTTTCGATGATGAGCCGCCAAGGCATGACTTTAAGGATGGAACGTTTGAAAAGATACTCTATAGTACTTTATCCGTTTTTGAAATCAATCTATCTGAACTAAAAAGTAAAAAACGTCAACGGGGAATAGTTAACGCAAGAAAGATATTCGTTGGTATTTGCTACGAAATAATTCCTGAAGTAATTAACACTCTTAAGCTAGGTGAATTTTTGAATAAAGATCATTCAACTATCATTTACGCTAGAGAAACGTTTTACGACCTAATTAAGACAGATCGCGATTTTAAAAGAAGCTACGATGCTGTTAAAAATCATTTGTTATACTCATGAAAGACCCAGCAGCATTACTTTACATAGATAAATGGTTCCTTGCAACAAAGGAAATGAAGGCTCATTGTAGGGGCTGGTATCTCAATCTGATATTGCATCAATTTGATAAAACAGACCTGCCCAATGATATTGAGGAGTTGGCTAATTTGGCAGATGTTAGAATGAGTGAGTATCAAGTGTTTGAACAAGTGTTTGAACAAGTGTTAAGCAAACATTTTGAATTGAACGAAAAAGGCAGGTTGGAAAACGCTTTTGCTAAAGAAATTTTGCGAAAACGTGAAATATTCAAAGGCAAAAGATCGACCGCTGGAAAAACTTCTTACATCGTACAATTTATCGCTAAATACTATCCTAAGATTATCATAAATCAAGATTTAAAAGATTTTTTCTACGAAAATTTTGACTATTCGATTGATTTTAAAAATAAACAAGTGTTCAAACAAGTGATCGAACAAACACTTGAACTATATATAAATGAAAATGAAGATAATAATGGGGATAGTAGTAATAAAATAGATTTCGAAATTTTTTGGAATTTATATGACAAGAAAGTTGGAGAAAAAAATAAGATTAAACGAAAATGGAACAAACTTTCATTATCTGATCAAAACTCGGTTTTAGGACATGTCGATAAATACAAGCTAGCTCAACCAGAAAAGCAATTTAGAAAAAATCCTGAGACGTATCTAAACAATAAGTCTTGGAACGACGAGATTATTTCTAATTCATCAAAAACTTCTAATAGTCAAAATTTAGTGCCCAATCAGCCAACAAAGTTTGAAAAGCTTAAAGCTTCTTTCGACGGAGTTATAAACCCTTATGAGGAGAATTCAAATGAGCAACTTACAGAAATATAACCCAGAACATCAGTCGGAATTAGCTGCACAGATAAAAGTTGCCCTAACTTCTTCTATGGTCAAAGATACACCCAAAAAAGGTCTGTTTGATTACGTTAAGGGTGCTATTGCCAGAGCTTATGCGATGTCAAGATTTACGCCGCCAGAGACAGAGGAAATGAATGTTATAGTCAAAGGAACCTTTGATATAATCGTAACCAAATATCCTACACTTAGGTATCAGGAAATAGAGATCGCTTTCCTTAACGGAATAACTGGCGAATATGGCGATTATAAAGGGTTATCTGTGATAAGTTTCTCTCATTTTACAAAGTGCTATATGGTAGACAAGAACCGTATCAGCCAATTACCTCAAAAGCTACAAATAGAAGCTCCAAAGGAACCTTCGCGAGAAGAAAAATTTGATTTAGCAGCTAGTAACGCTGTAGAAGCATTCAATAAATATAGAAACGGTGCCGACATTTCAATCATCGCATCAACGGTTTACAAAACATTGCTCAAGATGAATCTGGTTGACTATTCAGAGGAAGAAGTAATAGAATTTGAGGAACAAGCAAGACTCGACGTGGTTGAAGACCTTACGACAAAGAAAAACCTTGCTGGGGACAAATTAATGCGTCAACAATTCCAGAGAATGCTTGATGGAGGTGATCTCCAAGAAAAAATAGTTATGCAAGCTAGAAGACTAGGATGCTATCATTACTTCAAAACTTTGATTTTAGAGGAAAGCGAATTGTCAGATGTTATATCCGAAAAGAGGAAAGAGATTTTTGGGGAGGGAACAAATGACTGAAATTAAAGTTAAGTGCGGAGACAGTCTTGAAGTCTTAAAGACCTACGCTGATAATTCGATAGACAGTATAGTAACCGACGGTCCTTACGGCTTAGGAAAAGAGCCTGATATGATAAAGGTTCTATCGGACTGGATTGAAAAAGGCTATCATGAGGTAAGTGGATCAGGATTCATGGGAAAGAAGTGGGATGCATTTGTGCCGCAGCCGTTGTTTTGGAAAGAATGCTTAAGAGTGCTTAAGCCAGGAGGTTTTCTTCTTTGCTTCTTTGGAACACGGACATATGATTTGGGCACCGTAGCAATTCGTCTGGCGGGTTTTGAAATACGGGATCAAATTAACTGGATATACGGGAGTGGATTCCCTAAAAATTTGGATGTTAGTGTCGCAATTGATAAGAAACTTGGCGTACAGCGAACTAAGGTTCGCGAAGGAAAGGCGGTTAAAAGAATGATTCCTGGTGCTGATCAGGAGAAATCAGGTTCCTGGATTAAAGATGATGGTCGCGAATACGTTCCAAACAAATCTGAAAGTAACACTGAATTAGGAAAGAAATTTCAGGGTTATGGTACAGCATTAAAACCTGCAATAGAGCCAATTTGTGTTGCTAGAAAGCCGTTGGATGGAACTGTTGCCAACAACTACATCAAATATGGCACAGGAGGAATAAATATTGATGGTTGCAGAATTGATTTTGATAGCGATGAAGATAAAAAATCTGCCGTTTTTGGCCGAGGTACGGATATACTTGGTGGAAATTATGTAGGTGCTAAGCATTCTACTGGACAGACTAACATAGCGCCAAATGATTTAGGCCGATATCCTTCAAACGTAATCTTTGATGATGCAGCAGCGGCATTGCTGGATGAACAATCTGGAGTGCTTACTAGCGGTAAGCCATGCGGTGTTAGAAAATCAGAGAATAAAATTTACGGCAAGTACAAAAAGCTTGGCGAACCTATTGTTGGTTTTGGCGATAGTGGTGGTGCAAGTCGTTTCTTCTATTGCGCTAAACCCAGTCAAGAAGAAAAGAATGCTGGATGTGAGCATTTAGAATTGAAAGATCCTGCTGCGGTAAGCGATTTTCGCCCAACGTTAAAATCAAACCCAGAAAATTGGGAGAACACGGAATCCGCCTACATGAGAACAACTCAGCGGAACAATAATCATCCTACTGTGAAGCCAATTAATCTAATGCGGTACCTGATCAGATTAGTTACGCCAGTTGGCGGTATTTGCTTAGATCCTTTTGCTGGTTCTGGAACTACTGGATGCGCTAGCTTATTCGAAGATTTAGCAGAGATGCATTTAATTGATCTTGAAGACGAATACATTCCAATTATAAATGCGAGGGTTGCTTACTGGAGTAAAGAAAGTAATAGAAATGCTTTTTTAGGGCTAACTAAGAAAGTTAAACCATCAGTAAAGGTTAAAAATCAAAATACACTTTTTTAATGGCACTCACTTGGAAACAAAGAAAGGTCCTAACTTTTATCAATGAGAGTGAGGATAACCAAATTACCTTGAAACAAGCTATGGGAATTATAGATACCCATTATTGCAATGGTGAGAAGCATGTGGGCAATACTCTTTCCCGTATGGTAAAATCTGGACTTCTTGAAAGGGTAAAGCCAGGGGTTTTTATCGCGGGAAAAGGTATGAAGGAAATTAAATCATCAAGTAATCAAACAAATTTATTTTAATGATGGAACTATTTGAAATTAAACACAAGCATTCCGACCTAATACCGATTGCTTATGATTGGGTTATGAAAAGAGGCTGTGGCGTAGCTTTTAAAGAATTGAATACGATTACAGGGGAATATCCCGATGTGATAGGGTTTCAGTCAAGCGGCTTTTCCATTTTGATTGAAGTTAAGGTTAGCCGTAACGATTTCCTTGCTGATAGGAAGAAGTCATTCAGGATTAACCCAGAAATGGGAATGGGTACATATAGGTTTTTCATGTGTCCATGGGGTTTGATTAAGCAACATGAGTTGCCTCATGGATGGGGATTGATTTATGTTAGAAACTTTAAGGCAACTTGCGTTTATCACCCATATTATTCATTCAATTTAAAAGGTATAAGACCATTCGATAAATCGTTTGAAGGATTCATCAACAAGAACTACAAGAATGAAAACATGTTAATGTATTCCGCTTTAAGGAGGTTGCATATCAAAGGCCACATTGAGTGCATTTACGACAAACAATATAACTACAACCATAAAGATTAAACAAAATGGAAAAACTCTATTTCAGAGATGAAGATAGCAATCACTGCTATTCACTTGAAGAGCATTTAAGGGAGGCGAAGCAAGATGACTTAAAAGATGTGGAATTGATTGAAGCTATTCCTGATGATGGTACCTCCGATTATATATGGTGTCATGTGTTAGACGCGGTTGAAAAAAGTCAGTGTAGTAAGAAATGTTGTAGCTATTATGAATCTAAAAGTGGTAGAGGTAGATGCGACAACAAAGGAAGTCTCTACTTGCACGGAGAAAAGAAAACATTCAAAGTTGAATAATTCAAATGTGATGGGTATTAGTAAAAAAGTAGTTAAAGGCGATAATCTTTGCATTCATGCTGGATGCGAGAGCATTACAGTCTATGAAATGGATAAAACAGGTGATGTTAAAATGGAAATAGGCTTAGAAGGTTATGGAGGAGTGAAAGGAGTCATATTTCTTTCAGGAAATCAATTAGATACTCTTATTGAATTTCTAAAAAAACAAGCGAAACATTACAAAGAAAATCCGCCTGAGAAGCATCGCCTGTTGTCAGTCGGTGATTTTAGAAAGATTTAAACAAAAAAAAGCCAGCCTCGATATGAAGCTGGCTTTTTTAACTAAGGCAATAACCGCCTTTGCAGCCACCTCCTAGTTTGTTTGTAAATAAATCTTGTTGTACTGCTACATTTTGAATCTCAAGTATTGACCAATCTTTATCGAATGTATGTCCTTGCATATCTTCCATAACTGCGGCCCACATGTTGATAGATTCATTTCGCATTGAATTAATTTTAACCTGTTCTATAGGTTTGTGATGACAGAATTGACAATTTGTGTCTGGAGGAAATTCTATTACACCAGAATCAATGAATGGCTTCCAATAACTATTTACATCAGCTTTGAAAATCTGGTCCTCTATCAACGGAAACTCGCCAACTCTGTAAACGGTTTGTACCCATCTTTGGAAGTAGTTTTTTGAAGACCAGAACATTGATTTTTCATCTCTATACTTCTGGCTGTAAATTGGAAATTTATAGTAATCCGTAAAGTGTTCTTCCCTGTCACTTTCGTCGGCCCTGTAGCCAATTCTCATTTTGCATGGCAAAGAAAAATAAAGATAAAGCAACCAAAAAATAGGCTCTATTTTGAGAATAGTAGTACATTTCCCCGCCATAGCATTGGGGATGAATGAGTTTTGGTTGATCAAAGTATCATAACCTATTCCTCTAACCCATATAATCTCCCTGCCGATGTGTTGTTCTAAATCGAACATCGTTTTAATTGTAAGGGGATCTTCTGCAGTGGCTAGAAACTCAGGCATGTTGCTACAGTATTTTTGCAATTTATCATTTACCATTTGCCTCATTTTAGCGTCAATTTTAAAAGCAGTCTTAGCGTTCGCATTGTGATTGTCAATGCATACTAAAGCAAATACATCAATATCCGCTGGGTATTTTGCAGCGATATAACTACTGGTTTTACCGCCGCTTAAACTGTTAACTGTAATCATTGTTGATTGTTTCTATTTCTCCCAAACTATTTGTTGAGCTACATTGAAGCCAGCGGCTTTAAGCACGTCCTCCATATAGTCAAGGCTTACAGTTCCTTTTGCCTTGCCGAAGAATCTAAGCTTAATTTGACTTGCGTTGGTAGTGGTGATCGCCTTTCCGTTAACATTCAACCCTTCGTACCACTTAGTTTTTTGGATGAGGTTTTTAAATGCCGCTCGAGTGCCCGTAAATTGTTCCGTTTTATTTTCTTTTGACTTTGCCATTTATTGTTGTTTTTTGGTGAAAAATGGTCCAAAAAAAAGAGCGCATTATTCGCGCTCTAACTTTGGATATTACTTTTTTAGTTTTTTAAGATCTTCTTTGAACTTTTCAATCCGTTCGGATTCCGAGAGTTTCTCGAGTTCTTTAACTTTTGCCTGGGCCTGTTTAGCTTCGAAGCCAAATCCTTTGGCCGTCTCTTTAAAGTTTTCAAGCTGTCTGTTGGCCATGAATGCTATTTGTTCATGGGTATAGCTAGTTTCTGTCATTATGCGAGTATATAAGGGTAAAATATTCCGTTAATGTCTACGAACAGCCAAATCTCAGGGTGTTCAATCATGCTGCAATCGTGCTTTCTTTGCTTGACGGTACTCCAGTCAACCAAATCGACAAGCGTTCTTATTTCTGCTGTTTTCATCTGATGTGCCCTCCAATAATTAATTTAGAGGCAACAAAAAATTGCTGACACTCTATTGATTTTAGCCCGTTTTCAATCGTGATGTATTCACGCCATTTCTGGAAATCTTTCGGGTCCATAGGATTATTTTTGTTATAATCCAAAGGGTAAACCGTACGGCTAATAGATAATTTCCTTGTAGCTTTCATTGTTTTTGCTTTAAATGTTAATGATTGATAGCTCTATGTATTTTTGTTTTTGATAATTACTTTGCTATTTTTGAATCGCTTTAAATGTTTAATGATTGTTAATCAATTGTTGAGCAAACCCCCAAAGGCAATTGCTGATGGGGGTTTTTAAATAATCAAGTATGAAAAATCTATTTTTTTGCGTTCTTATTCTCGCCCTGGTTTCATGTAAAAAAGACAAGAAACAGGCGGAAACTGGTTTGTTGACCTTCAAGGTTGAAGGGTTGACGAGTAACCAAACCTTAAATCTTTCAATTAAATCCAATGCCGCCGCTTATGCAAGCAATACAGTAGCAAACACTACTGCAGAAGTTGGCCAAGCCTCAGTTGGCGATAAAGTTGATATTACTTGGATTTCCAGCGTTAAAAGATCACAGAACGATCCTAACAACGGTAAGCTTACCATCTATTATAAAGGATCTATTTTAAAAGAATTTAACGGACTGATCCTGGTGAACGGCGTAAATAACGCCAACGACTATGTTTTTGTAAAGTAGTTGCTTAAGACGGTCTTAATTGACCGTTTCGATTATCTAAATCTCTTCAGTTAAGCTCTTTTATAGATGAAATGTTGTTTACAACTTGCTTGAGCAAGTGCGGTAAACCTTCTAAGCTTTCGGGCTGTGTTTCGCTTAAATGTTCTATCACTTCTAAAATCAATTCGCTGGATTTTAAAAGCGCATAATCTTTACTGCCCAAATTTTTACTTGCTAAATCATCAAGTTCTACTTTTAGTAATAGAAATGCAGTTTTTCCCATGGTTAAATTCTTATCGAGTTAGTTTGTAATAGGCTACTTCGTTAGTTTTTACGGCAGCATTTAATACTACCGCTAACAAGGTGATCAATAGCAAAAGGGCTGCGATCCAGCCCCAGCTGTTCCAATGTTTTGTAAAAGTTGTCATGATTTAATTTGCTTTAAATGTTCTCTGCACGGGCGTTCTTATTTCCGCCGTGCAACGCTTTGAGCTTAAAAACCTATTTAGAGCCGCTCAAACGGCTTTGTTCTTTTAAATACTGTTTCGCTTGTTTTTCCGAGATTGTCCCGCCGCTATAAAAGAGGCTGGCAACAATGATTTTTGAAACGGTTATTTTTCCTTTGATGCCGTTGGTTACCTTGTGAACTTTATTATTATTCATAATTAGTTGAAATAATGCCCCACAATAGAATTAAAACATAAAATGCTACCATGGGGCTAAAAACGATTAATATATTAACTGGCGTAACCTTACGCTTTAAAAATTGCCTATACATTTTTAATACTCTTGGGTAAATAAAAGTGTGGTTTTCGGTTGTGTGAGAAATTTGTATTCATATGCTTTAAAGTTTAATGTTTTATACCACAAAAAGCCCCTTAACCGAAGCTAAGGGGCTGTTAATTATTTCCAGTTGCTTGCACAACGTTGCGAGCTGTAAACGTTCATGCCTGCGAGTTGATACTCGCTTTTAAGGCGTCTCAATTCTTTATTAAAAGCTGATCTGTCTGCAAAATCTTTTATATTTAATTGGTCTACTGTTTCTACTCCGTAAACTGTTTTTAAATTCAAATATCTTTTCATGGCCTAGGCGTGAGCGTGAACAATTGTAAATTTTTTCAATCCCATCAATTTTGAAAGGTGTTTTATAGCTTCTTCATTTTGACCTGTAGCCGCTAAGCCAGAAACATTAAATCCAGCGCTTTTTAATGCGTACTCAAAAGCTGCACTTAGTCTATCATAGCCGTAGCCGCTAGCTTTACCGCTTCCATTAAAATGAACACCTTTTAAACTTCCCCATATGCAGCAGTAAGAGGTAGAATTTGTATTATAAAACCTTACGCTTAAGTTTTCACTAAATCCATTGTTAAAGCTTTTAACCTCTTTTTGATTGAAAGAAATTAGAGTATAAGATTTAAAAAATTTGTCTTCTTTTCTGTGAGCTACATTTATACCGTAGCCTAAAATGTTTGTTGAAATTTTCATGATTTTTTGCTTTAAATGTTTGTAATTGTTAGATATGAGCTTAAGAAAAGAACGGGGGCAGATCATCCAATCTTAACCCCCATTAAATTAACGCTCTCAATGCCTAAACCCCGCCCCGTAAATTAATACAGACAGCGAGGCCAGGGGTTCGCGATGTTATTCTTTTGGACATGTAGCTGCATCCCACAGCCACAAGCCTAATATAATCCCTATTAAAATCGTCATTGTTTTGGTTTTCTTAATACCAATGCTTTTTTAGTTTTCAAATAGGTAATAAACTTATCTTTGGCATATCCATTTATTACCCGCCAGCCTCCTAGATAGAAAACAAACCTTTTATCCTTTGAGACTGTATAAAGGCTGCCGTTAATCTCGGCCTTTAAATTAGAATGTTCTTTTTGATCTAAAATCTTTGTGCCTACATTCATCGGCTTGTGATATTCTTTCCTAATTTCATCAAGCAAAGCAACTATTTCTTTATTGCTCAATTCTGATGCGGCCAATAAGGCCATGATGTATTTTTTCATAACGTTAACTATTAATTATATTAATTTGCTTTTACCGACAAAGCCCCGCAGCTCGAAAGATGCAGGGCTAAACGTGTTAAGGTATTTTAGTAAATGTGCTGTCGACAATGTATCGGCCGTCATCCGTAAATATTACATCGCCTTTTTTGAAGTTCTCAAGATTAGGCAACACGATTTGTTCGCCTGTCGCCTCGTTTGTAGCAGCTACTTTGTTGTGTTTTGGTTTGCATGCCTCAATTAATGAGATAGTACAAAAGACAGCGGCTAAAAAGCCAATTTTGATTTTTAGTAGTTGTTTCATCGCTTTAAATGTTTATGATTAATTATTATAAATATTCCAAATGATTATATTTCAGCTCAAATTTTTTAAGCGTTTCGCTATTCTATAGCTCATCAGTAACAATACAATTGTTATACGCTTAATTTGTTGCTCGGCTGTCGGATCGGTCCGAGCTGTTTGCTATTCTTTGTTACCACCAGTTAGCGACTGTATCAATATTAGTAACCTTGATGAGGTAATGACCTTTAAAAGCTTTACGCTTTGGGTGTGGTTGCCTATCCACATATGAAGTATTAATGAACTTATACAAACTTCCCTTGTTTGTTGACACAAATGTATAGTAAACTTATATATCTGTCAATAGTAAAATGTAAATTATTTTGTAACTACCTGATTTACAGTTAAATAATTTTCAATAAAATATAAGCTAAAACTAACTAATTAGAGATTTTAAGTATAAGTAAGCTATAATTTTTGCAAGGCGGGGAACAAAATAGTTTTAGAGTACTTATAGACAACATAAGTAATAGAGAAGATAGAACAGTAGAGCGAACGCATTGCGCCAGCGGCGCAGCCGCAGCGGTGGGGCTGGTTAAATCAAATTCTTTGGGCTGATCTTGCCGACTACGTTTAACAGGTGATTGTTAAACCTGGCTATAGCTTCAAGCCCTATTGGTGTGATTAGATATGCTGTTTGCTTTACATAAGCATCAATATTGGTTTTACGGGCTATTTCTGTTTCCTTAATGTAGCCTTTCAACAACAGCTTTTCAATATAGATAGTCATCGTTTCATATTTTAATGTATAGAAACGCTTTAAATCCATTTTAATCACCTTAGGGAATTTATTAACGTGTATAAGGATTAGGATACAAAGCCTATATGATTGCAATGATCCCGCTTTAAAGTCCAATATCTTTTTGAAGTCGCTTGAAGTCAATGAAAAAAAAATAGTAATCCAATATAATTGGCCAAATTGGAAGAAATTTGCTTTTGAAGGGTAATTATTGTCGCTTTTCACCTGTTTAAATGTGCGTAAAATTGAAATAAAATTGTTAGTTAGTGTAATTTACTGCTATTTGCGTTCAATATCAAACCTGCGTTTAAGGCATCGCTAATACAATGTGTATACAGGCTGGATAAAAATACTTAGTGTAATGTTTTGGTATAACCTTTTGTGTTTTATGGTGCTGTTTCTGGTGCTTAGTTTTGTGAGGTATAAGCCTAGCGCCTTTTAAGTGTATTTAAATGCAGAAATTTAGTTTGTACTCGAGTCCTTGCAGGACTTGTAGTGTAATTTAGTGCAATTAGTTCAAATTTTAGTTGATCTGATCCGTGTGATTTCTACGCAGGAGCGCGCGCATGAATTCGTAGAATTTGACCCACCCAGTCTACCAAAATCGGTTTCGGGGAAACGTTTTGACCCCACCCGCCTGCTATAGTTATTGTAAACACACACCTCCATAATGATTTTTAAAATAGTCATTTTCAAAAAAAAATTAATAAGAAACATAGATATGAAGGGTTGAATCTTTTTTCATCTCTTCTAAAAGATTTATTAATCTATCTGGATTAGGATTGTTTGATTTTAGCCATTGTATTGCGCTGTCAATATCTTTTGGCCTAGTGTAAGTTCTCTGACCTAAATCAATACTATCAGGATCATCAAGTACTTCAACCCAATCGATTTCTTCTGAAGAGATAAAATCTTTATCTCCAGCGTGCCTGATGAAATCAAAAGTTTGGTGCTCTATGGTTTGTCTGTACTTACCTCCTTGACCGTCATCTTCAAGTCCAGTTACATAATGTGCACTGATATTAATTCCCATAATGTATTTTAAAATAATGGTTTGAAAAAAAAATCAAAAAAAAATTATCTGACTAATGTTAGTTCCTTTTCTGAGTATGTATCAAAATGAGTGTCATATTTTGCACTTCTACAAAACCAATGATTAACTCCTAATAAGCTGGTGCCGTATTCATCAAGTTCTTCTACTACCAATTCACCGCTATAGTTTTCAGCAGTTACAATACTACCTTCTTTAATTTGAATCATATTAAGAGCAAAATAAGTATTACTGTCGATTTCTATATGGTTGTCGCTTTCCTTGATTCTGTCAAAGAATGCTTGTTTTAAAACAGGCGCTTGTTTTCTAAGCAAATCCAGGAATTCTTCATAAGTATTCTTTGCTTTGCGGAACTCAATTCTTCTGTCTCTTGATTTCTTTGTCATAACCAATCAATCTTTTTAATAATATCGTGTAAACCTTGTGCGTAACGTTCGTATGGGCACCATAAACCTTCTCTAATTGAATACTGGAAAATGTTGTCTAGTGAAAAAGCCTCACAAACTCTCTCTGACATTTCGAAGGTGGTCATTCCTTTTTTAAAAAATCCTTCGTTAGTCAATGTATCAATGTCGAAGTTATAGCGGATGTAGGCTTGAGTATCCTTCGCTTCAATGATGCGTATCAGTTCTTGTGCCCATTCACAAACCTCGAACTCATTCTGCGCCTCAAGTTTCTTGATCGTTCGCTTTAATTGCTCTACGTATTGATTAACATTCATTTTATTGGCCTCTTATGATATCAATCTCGCGATAAAACTCCTGCATCTGCTCTTCGGAGAATACAGAACGGCACTTATTTTTCCAGAATGAAACTGTTTTTTCATTCATTTGATTCAACTTAATGTGTTGCTGTGTTCTCTTTTTAAGTTTCTCGGTGTGAGAATTTACTACCGATTCATCTAACAGGATTTTGAATGCAGCTTTGATCTTTATCGCGACTAAATCGACATCGTAAAGATTGGTCTTTGTGAGTTCAATGGATAGGTCCTTGGCTATCTCTTCCACTTTGTCTATCATAGCTTATCCTTTGCCTTTTATCCTCTTAACTAAAAATTTGTGCCCATATATTACAAAGGCGAATTCTAAGTTTTCTAAATGCTCTAATCGGCATGAATATCCCAAAACAGAAACAGGCTTGTCCATTTCGATTAAATTTTCGATTTTAAACTCATCTGGATTTAAGAGATGAAGAGTGATTACATCGCCGTTTATCTCAATGTTTTGAAATCCTAATTGGTTTATAAAAGATGTGGCTTCTGTAAGGGATTTTAATCGATCTATTGCGGGAATTTGCTTTTTATCCTCCATTTAATTATCGTTTATGTTCTCAATCAAGCCGTATTCATATTCGGCTTTTTTACTATTCCATACTACATAGTAGCAGTAGCTTTCATCTCCAGCGGTTTCGTACCCTACACAAGGCTCATATCGCTGAATACGGCTATCTTTATTAAAGTGATATCCTAAAAATGCAGATACCAATTGCCCTAATTCGGAACCACTCCAGCGGAGTCTGCATAATTCAACAACTACCTTTATGTCCTGTAAAACATTTTCAGGGAAGCCATCATGACTTCTGTCAAGATGTATGATGTCATCGCAGTCTTGAAATTTAATATTTGCTCTTGTGCTCATAATTCATGTCATTAAAGATTATGTTTTAAGATTAAGTGTCTTTTAACGCTTTCACTTCTATATGGAAAACGCATTCTAAGGTGCATCTCTGTTAATGAAGTTTTTGTTTTTTGGAACCAGTCCTCTATTTCCTTAACTTCTTTTCTAAATCGTAGTTGGTACTTAGAGATGGGTCTAATTCGATGTTTGTTAGCCATGGTCCTTTTTCGTTTTATGTGGCCTCACTTTATCCCAGTCAATCTTCTTATCAAGAGATTTGTTGTACCAGGTGCTAAATTGTTCGCGAGAAAGATTGTTATCGACCGTGTATCTGATGTTGTGGTATTTCACGTGAATGAACCCGCCCACTGAAGCAGAAGATCCTGGGTTTCCTTCCCAAATGGCCATGGAACGATCTATCCCTAAAAGGTCCGCGAACGCGTTAAGGTAATTGTTGGCCAAGTCTATGTATTGTTGTTTAAGCATTATTCTAGTAGTTTGATTATTTTGCTGTAATCGTCGGTGCCAAAGAAAGAATTAAGATTCTTTTTTTTGTCCCATCTGATAAGCAATTCTTTCTTGCCGTTGAATTGTGTTCTGTTCGCGTGTATCTCATTCACCGTGACAATTTCGACATCTACGTTATCAAGAAGGATGCTGATAAAGCCATGGTCGCCACCATCATAATGGTGGGTCCTTGTTCTCATGCCAACATTGTGAATTGATTCAAGAAGAGGGATAGCTGCTTTGTTTGCTACAAATCTTCCTGTTCCATAATCAACGATTTCGTAATCTTCTGTAAATTCGTGGTGATGATTGCAGAACCTATATTCATCTGAACCTACTATTGGACCTTCTTTTTGATTAGATTTTTTAATTTCTTTCCATTCCTCAAAAGAAAGTTTTGATGGCGGCTGCGGCTCGAAATAGTCATTGCCAATGAATATTAATCCCTGATCCATATATAGCTTCATAATTTCTTCTGGAGACTTTAAATGGTCTGTTGGAATATCAATATTTAAAAAAGGCGTTGCATAGATTGCTGCAGACAGATATTCTTTAAGTAATTCGCATTCAGCGTTCCAATCTGTTGGCGTGGCTAAACCATATTGATGATAAATGTGCTCAGTCATTATATGAATCTCCTATAAGCTTATTTAAAGTCTACTTTAAACCATTTCTAGTTAAGAATTGATATAGATTTAGATTCCATTGGGCATCCGCTAGTGCGTGATGCTCATTATATTGCTTAGGATATTCTGGATGACCTTTAATGTATTTCAAGTAATTGTCAAAAGAAATTGGAGGTTCATAATTTGATTGCAATACATGATCGCTATACATTGCCATTTGGTCCCTTACGTATTCATCAAGAAGTTGTTTTAAATCTCTAC
>NZ_JAELTX010000496.1 GCF_016429065.1 Pedobacter sp. ASV17 | reverse complement strand
GCCCTGGCCGTCGATGAACTTGGTGGCCGAGTGCACAACGATGTCTGCGCCCAGCTTCAGCGGCTGCTGCAATGCAGGGGTGCAGAAGCAGTTGTCGACGATCAGCATCGCGCCCTTGGCGTGGGCCACTTCGGACAATGCGGCAATGTCCACCAGCTCGGCCAATGGATTGGACGGCGACTCGACGAACAGCAATTTGGTGTTGGCCTTGATGGCCGCGTCCCAGCCGGACAGGTCCGCCAGCGGCACGTAGTCGACTTCAATACCAAAACGCTTGAAGTACTTTTCGAACAGGCTGATGGTCGAACCAAACACGCTGCGCGACACCAGGACGTGGTCACCGGCACTGCACAGGCTCATGACTACCGCGAGAATCGCGGCCATGCCCGTGGCAGTGGCGACAGCTTGCTCGGCGCCTTCCAGCGCGGCGATACGC
>NZ_JAELTX010000495.1 GCF_016429065.1 Pedobacter sp. ASV17 | reverse complement strand
ACCTAGTGGTACCCAGGCCGTGAGGAAGTATGCTTCGCCGCCCCTGAGGAAGAGCTTGTCGTAGTGAACGGCTGTGCTTGATCCACCGGGCACGTTGTGACGTAGCATTGTACGCTTCAGCAAGACTTCTTTGTCCCAGCCCATTACTTTTCTCACAACGCTGCGGAGATCTGCGTGCTCAAGAAAGTTCAAGTACTCTGGCCGCGTGTGCGAGTCGATCATCGTCTTGACCTGCAGGTCGGTGGGAGGGAGCTCTCCGGCTCCAATTCCTCCATGGTCTTGTGCTTTCTGGGCAGCGTTGAAAATACCATCCTCTGGATCGGACTGAGACTCCAGGATGCCGGTTGCCACGTACGAGGTGAAGTAGCTGTGATGGTGGTCAGCTTTGTGGCTGGTCGGCGATTGTGATCAGCAACCTGAAAGAACAGTCTCACTC
>NZ_JAELTX010000494.1 GCF_016429065.1 Pedobacter sp. ASV17 | reverse complement strand
CATTAGGGATGCACCGGTAGCCATGGTCTCGAAGAGAAAGTTCTTTTTTGAGTTGACGACCCCGCTAATCGCACTTGCGAGGGCAGACGTGCCCAACATCGGCAAGAGCATGAGGCCGCTGACCAGTGCGGATTTTCCGCTAACAACTTGTGCTCTCATCGGGAAGGAAAATATCAAGAGTAGAAACGGGTATCCCATAAGCAAAGTTGAGATGGCCGCCGCAGAGTAGTGCCTGTTCCGAAGGAGTCTGAATGGAAATGCAGGAGCAAAGCCTTTACCAAAGACTCCCTTGTCAAGCATATAGGACCAAACAAAGACTCCTGCCCAACAGATGACACCTGCAGCCAAGGGGGCAATGAAGATTGCCGTGTTCCAAACTTCGTAGAATGACTCGCCCGCATTTTGAAACGCATATACCACAAGAACTGCTGCAGCA
>NZ_JAELTX010000493.1 GCF_016429065.1 Pedobacter sp. ASV17 | reverse complement strand
GTCCGTTCACTTTGCCAGCACGCTGTAAAACAAAATACCATCACTGTCTTTCTTCGCCACGCTCGTCGATAATCGTTACATTATTTGTCGCTAGTCAGGTTGTTTCCGAATTTTAGGAAAAATCGTCCATCATCTTGTGTTGATCGTTGCGAGACGCCTGAACTGTCGTCAGCTCTGCCAGGGGCATCAGTATCCACCATAGGAATGTACCTTGTAGTCAGAGGTCCGGCTATCATGATGATCATGACGATGTCCATAGCCGTTCGTCATGCCATTCGCGCCGGCTATACGTTGATGACTCGGCGCTCGCTCGCATACCTCCAAGTCCCTGGAACGCAGGAGGGGCGGGTAGCGAATCTTGTGCAGACGAAGCTTGCGTAGTGCTACGAGGCGAGAAAAAGCTCCCAGAATCGACTGGAGTGACGCTACCATCATC
>NZ_JAELTX010000492.1 GCF_016429065.1 Pedobacter sp. ASV17 | reverse complement strand
CTTCCCCGGCAGCATCCGCTCCAACCTGTCTCCCGAGTCCGTCACGCAAGAACCCCCAAGCGACGCACAGCTCTCCGCAACACTGGAAAGAGTCAACTTGCTCGCGGCAGTCCAAAACGCCGGTGGTCTGGATGTGGATGTTGCGGAAGTGCCGCTGTCACACGGCCAGAAGCAGCTGCTGTGTCTTGCGCGGGCGGTGCTGCGCAAGGATGTGGGAAGGGTGCTTATTCTTGATGAGGCAATGAGCTCGGTGGATGAGGAGACGGAGGATTTGATGACCAAGGTGGTTGAAGAGGAGTTTGCGCAGCATACGGTTATTTCGGTTGTGCATAGGATGAGGACTGTTAGGGCCTTTGATCGGGTTGTTACGCTGGATCGAGGAAGTATAGTGTCTGATGGGCCACCCAGTAATAGCTTAACGTAGATGGCTCCAATTG
>NZ_JAELTX010000491.1 GCF_016429065.1 Pedobacter sp. ASV17 | reverse complement strand
ATCACATACTGTGGCACTAATACAGCGACGAATGCAGCTGTAATGCAGCCAGGTAGTATTACCTGAAACTGTGGCTGAGGTGGGACGGCAGAAGAGTTCTCATATTGCAAAACGAATTTGGTAAAAACTGCCGAGGAGATCTAGAGACTACAATACTGCTTTTACTTTCTGGCGGTGATGCGTAAAATGATCCCAGTCAGCCACATCTGCAAGCTGCTTTGTTTTGGCAGATGGATACCCAATGGAGAGCGTGATCACAGCCATCGCCCATGTAGTTTGTACGCCAAGCAAAGATAAGTAGCAAGCTTCTAGAATTGCCGCTTTCGAATTCTGTAGCGGTTTTACGCGACTTTCCCGCCCACTAGTAGCCGACAAGACGGATCTATTGACTTACCTATGTACACGTGCGTAAATGTGCGGCTGACGCAAGCGACACG
>NZ_JAELTX010000490.1 GCF_016429065.1 Pedobacter sp. ASV17 | reverse complement strand
CAAAATGGGAAAACCTGCAACATATCTTCCCGCTTTTGTGAGTAAATTGCTTGGTATTATTTGCCTGATTGTCGCTAATTCTGCCAGATGGTTGTTTGGGGTGTCATTTCTACTGCGACCGCCGCTGTGAACTCGTTCGGCGGTCTCTTGGCATGTCGCTTCTTCTTGGGTTTTGTTGAAGCTGCATACTTTGTAAGCTGGTTAGGAAATCGATATTTTGTGTCCCCTGACTGACTTTCCCAGCCCGGATGTCTCTACTACCTCAGCTGTTGGTACACCAGGAATGAGCTTGGCGTCAGGACGACCTACCTGTACACTGGCTCTCTGCTCTCCGGTGCCTTTTCTGGCCTCATATCTGCCGGAATTACAAACAATTTAGACGGCGACCTTGGACTCCGAGCATGGCGATGGTTGTTCATCATTGAAGGTGTAATTAC
>NZ_JAELTX010000489.1 GCF_016429065.1 Pedobacter sp. ASV17 | reverse complement strand
GGATGTATTGTCAGCCATGCCATTGCAGTGGCTTATCAGCACTATGAAGCACAACACTTCTCGCCCTGTTTATAGCCCCAACGCCGGGGTTATCAGATTGTAGGCTCTCGTTGTTTATCTCGTTTCCTACGCCTTTAGCGCAGGAGACGTTGGAGTCGTCTGCACTCTTTTTCTTTCTTTCTTCTCTTTTCCAATCTGCGGAAACCTGTCCATTTTAGCAAAGCTAAGTGAAGCTTTGTAGTCTCTAAAGAGGTTTCTTGGGGTAGCTCTTGACGGTGCTGGCAAGGTGGTGCGATATCCAAGTCCAACTCTTGTCTGTCAGTGTTATTTGTAAGTGCATTAACAACCTGTTTCGAATCATGAGGCTGACTTGCGCTGTGCGGGCTATAGTAATACGTTCCTTTCACTATTCAACCCCGTTACGACATCGTGTGCAA
>NZ_JAELTX010000488.1 GCF_016429065.1 Pedobacter sp. ASV17 | reverse complement strand
CGATGTTGCCTCTCTTCGCTGTCACCGTGCTTCTGGCATCGTCAGTTGCAGCTTCAGGTTCTAGCCACAACTCGCGTGTGAATACCGCCAAATGTCCATCCTACAGTACGGCTGAAGCTACATTACTCACGTATACTTTATCGCTAACACTTCTATGAAGCATTAATCAACGCTCGCGGAACCGGAGAAGCTCAAGGAGAGTCTTCCGGCTTTAGAATCATGAACAGGGAGATTATCGAACAACTACCTGGAGGGAAAAGAGTGCGTGTAAGGATCGGTTTTCCCGTACTGACTGCTAACAGTAAGCCAGTACAACGTCGTGTATCCTGCAACCTTTGACCAAAACAGCGAGCCAGGAACGAAAGATGTGTGTTTTCGTCCCCCAGTTTAGCGGGCTTACGCTAACTGGATCTACAGGTCATCAGGTATATCAACGC
>NZ_JAELTX010000050.1 GCF_016429065.1 Pedobacter sp. ASV17 | reverse complement strand
TAAAATAACATGAGCGAAAAGGCAGTGGCAAAAGTAAATATTGGCAAACCTGTTTCTGGATCTTTAGCTGCACCAATTTTATCGCGCAATCTCGCTTCTCCTCCGTCGCCTTCGGCACCTTCAACACTGTAAATGGTTGCCATGGTACCCACAAAGGCTTCACGTGCAGCAAAAGAGGTAATTAAAGCAATACCTATTTTCCAATCGTAACCTAACGGTTTGATTACTGGCTCAATGGTTTGCCCCAATAAACCAGCGTAAGAATTTTCTAATTTTTCGGCGGCCCTGTCTCTTTCTAACGTCGCTAATTGTACGGTATCTTTAGAAGTCGCTTCAATATGATCGTATTTGGCGTCAATGGCGTCAAAACGTTTTGAAGGACCATAAGTAGACATCACCCATAAAATGATGGAAATGGCAATGATCACCTTACCTGCTTCCAACACAAATGTCTTTGATTTCTCGTACATCGTAAACAATACGTTATTCCAACGTGGCATACGGTATACGGGCAATTCCATGATAAAGTAAGAACGCTCTTTGGCCTTAATGATAAATTTAAAAACCAAGGCCACCAAAACCGCAGCAATAATACTGATGAAGTACATGGCCATTAAGGTCAATCCTTGTAAATTAAACACGCCCCAAATTTTTTCATCGGGCACTACCAACGAGATCAGCAAGGTATAAACAGGTAATCTGGCAGAACAGCTTACCAATGGCGTAACCATAATGGTAATGATCCTATCTTTCCAGCTTTCGATGTTACGGGCACTCATGATAGAAGGTACCGCACAAGCAATCCCACCAATCATAGGCACTACTGACTTACCACTCAAACCAAACTTACGCATGATTTTATCCATCATAAAAGTTACCCTGGCCATATAGCCAGTATCTTCCAAAATGGAGATCAACGCAAAAAGAATAGCAATTTGAGGAATAAAGATCACAATTCCACCTAGCCCTGCAACTACACCATCCAATAGCAAATCGGTTAATACTCCCGCAGGCAAATGCTCATGTCCCTTTTCTGTAAGCCAAGCAAAACCTCCCTCTATCATATCCATTGGCACCGATGACCAAGAGAAAATAGCATTAAAGATGAAGAACAGAATAAAAAAGAAAATGACAAAGCCAAATACCTTATGGGTTAAAATGGCATCAATTTTATCTGTTAAGGTAAATTTCTTTTTAGCACCAGTATCCACTACCACATCGCTCAATACTTTGCTCAAGTGTCGGTATCTGGCCACTGTTTCTTCTCCTTGGAGTTTCACTGTGTCAAAACCATTGCCTATTTCAATGGCTTCAATTTCTTCTTGTTCTTTAGCAGTGAAAAATGCTAAGTGCTCGTGTTGATGCAACACCTGCAATGCATAATAGTCGTTATCTGTAGCAATTTTTTGCTTGATGGCCTCTACTGCTTCAGGAGCGAAACTTTTGGCATCAATGCTATTGGTTTGCGTAGCTAATGGCGTAATTTGGGTAATGGCTTGTTTTAAAGCAGGCAATCCCTCTCCTTTTCTGGCAGAAATATTGACTACTTGTACGCCAAGTCGTTGAGCCAGTTTATCAATATCAATGCTAATGCCTTCCTTTTTAGCCATATCGGCCATGTTAAGCGCCAACAACATTGGAATCCCTAAATCGGCGACCTGCGAGAACAACAGTAAATTACGACGTAAGTTAGTTGAATCAGCTACCAGTACAATGACATCTGGATGGCTGCTATTGCTTTTATCGGCCAATACCTGAAAAACAATACTTTCATCCTTACTTTTTGGATATAGGGAATAAGTACCTGGCAAATCAACGATTTCGGCGCTTTTGCCTGATGGTAATTTGCAGAAACCTGTCTTTTTATCGACCGTGATCCCAGGGAAATTTCCAATTTTTTGATTTAATCCTGTTAGAAGGTTAAATAGGGTAGACTTTCCGGTATTCGGATTTCCAACTAAAGCAACTTTTAAATCAGCCAAAATACTATTGAATTATAATTACGGCAGCTTCGGTTTTACGTAAACAAAGTTGATATCCAGCTACACGGATAGCGATAGGGTCGCCTAGTGGTGCGCATCGCTCCACTTCAACCTCCTCGCCTGGAAGGCATCCCATTTCCATTAATTTCACCGCCATCTCTGCATCGGTAAAGGAAACAATGATACCTTTTTGTCCTGGATTTAATTGCGAAAGTTTCATACAAAATCTTTATTTACGAGCAAGAAAAACCGTATTCAATGCCCAAAAAAACTGTCGCAAGTTAGCCCTTATTTATATCAAATCCAAATAAGCCAGTGTAACAAAACAGTAAAACCTTGCAAGCGTAGCTACTTAGTTAGCGCAAACAAAAAAGGAGCCTCTTTCGAAGCTCCTTTTCTTTTTATTTATGCTATTCTAGTTTCTTCCTGGGCCACCCATTCTGAAATTGCCCTGACCTCTCCCTTGTTGTCCTGGCATTTGCATACCTGCAATGCTGCTCAAAGAATAAGTGAATGAGAACATGAAGTAACGTTTCAATACGTTAAAGTTCTGATCTACGATAGAGTTAGCAGTTGCCGTACGAGCAATTCCCGTGTTTTCATTAAACAAGTCGTTAACAGCCAATTTAAATGTTCCCTTATTTTTAAAGAACTGACGGCTGATGTACGCGTTAACTTGTGTATAACTAGTATTGTATTCACCTCTTCCGGTTAATTTGTTATAAGTAGCATCTGTTTGCAAACGAATATTACCAGGGAATACATAGCTAATATCAATATTAGGCGCTAATGTATAGAAATTAGTGGTTCGTCCCACGGTATAAGTACTATGATCCCATCTTCCAGAAACCCCCGCAATTAAATCAAACTTATCCATGTTAGTAACTAACTTATAGCCATTTCTTACGCCAAAGTTTTTAGTTACATTTTTGCTTCCATCCTCCGCTAGATTGGTTCCTTTACTATTAGATAAGCCTCCATCTATTTGAAGATTTAGTTTATTGCCTTTGATAATTGGCAAACCTAATGTACCAAAAACGTTAGCGCTATAATTACCATCAACGTTTACAAAACGGTTTTCAATCTTACCTATGTTATCACCCGATGTAATTTGTCTTTGGGCATTACCAAAATCATTGAAAGTCTGTGTAATAAAAGCGCCCAAGAATAAAGTACGATAACTTGCAAAATCGAAGTTGTTATAGAAAATCCTTAAATTATTTGAAAACGAAGGTTTCAAATCAGGGTTTCCTTTAGGGCTAGTCAAAGTATTGGTATTATCAATTACTGGTTGAATTTGGTCGATACTTGGTTGGTTGGTTCTACCATCATATCTAATGTTTAAGCGTTTCGAATTGCTAAAGTTATACCTGAACTGAGCTGTTGGCGTAACATTGAAGAAATCTCTTTTAAAAGAAACTCCAGTAGTCAAGTTATCATTGCTACGATTAGTTAATTGGCCAGCTAAACCGATATTCCAGTTGTATTTTTTCTCGTTTTTGTTTAAGCTAAAACCTAAAGCATTGGTCCAAGTGGTATTTTCAAATTCGTTACTATAATCTGGATTTGTGATCAATACATCATATTGCTGAGTAGCATTATTGAACTCATAAAGATTACGTTTCCTATTATCGTGCATGTAACCATTCTGTAAGTTAAATTCTAAACTTAAAGTTTTAGATAAAGGCTCTGTATATACCAATCTAGCCGTATTGCTGAAAGAGTTTACATTATTGTCATTTAGCTGATTCAAATTACTAGGAAAAAGCCCTCCTCCAGGAGTGGTTAAGGTCTCTGGGTTTTTATTATAAGTATCTGCATCACTGTCATTTATGTTAGTACTAACATTTAAAGATAGGGTACGACCACGACGAAGAAATTTTCTACGAAGCAACAAGTTATTGCTGATTGATGGAGTGGTAGAACTTGTGATTAAATTTTGAGAACCTACGGCATTACCAGCTAAGTTATTTCTTACATAGTTAGTCATGCTATTGCCTGAGTTACTGGTGTAAGAAATATTGGGTTGAATTCTGATGGAAGTGGCAGAATCTAATTTAGTATCTATCATAAAGTTTAAACGATGGTTTAAACGTTCAGTGGTACTTTCTAAGTTACTATTATTGGTAACAGTATTATTTCCAATAAAGTTCTGTGAGTTGTTAAACCCAGTATTAAACAATGAGGTTTTATTAAAGAAGTAACTTCCCGTAAATTGAGTTCCGTCATCGTAAGTATCGGCAAAGTCAATACCCGCAGCATTAGTCGTTGTAATACCTTGTTGTTGTTGACCACCGCCAGCACCACCAAACATTGCTCCACGACCACCGCCGCCGCCGCCAATACCGCCACCAAAATTTTGTTTGTTCACGTTATTGAACTGACCTATTAAAGAAATACGCTGTGCGTTATCAAAACGGTTCAAATTGATATTTACATCATAACGGTCATCGGTACCGTAACCAGCGGTGCTGTTACCCATGTACCCTTTGTTCTTGATTCCGTTTTTAGTAACGATGTTTAAGATCTTCTCACGGTTGCCATCATCAACGCCAGAGAATTTAGATTGCTCCGACATATCGTCGATGATTTGGATTTTATCCACCATGTCAGCTGGTAGGTTTCTGGTTGCCAGTAAAGGGTCGTTACCCATAAAGTCCTTACCGTCTACACGTACTCTTTTAATGGTTTCGCCCTGTGTGGTTACCGTACCGTCTTTGGCCACGTCAACCCCTGGAACTTTTTTCAATAGATCCTCAACCACTGAGTTTTCCTTCACTTTTAAGGTAGAAGCGCTGATTTCTAAAGTATCTTTTTTCACGACCACTGGAGGTGTTTCACCCTTGATTTCGATGCCTTTTAAGGTTACTCCAGTATCTTCCATCAATAAATCACCAAAGTTAATGCTTGGCTTTGCAGCGGTAAGTTCGAAATCTCTGTTAACGGTTTTCAAACCTAAAAACACTACATATAACCTGTACTTGCCGGCAGCAATGTTATTCACCGAGAAGCTACCATTGGTATTTGTGGTAGTAGCACCAACCACCGTCGAGTCGCTAGTCAGCCTTTTGATGGCAATGGAAGCATAATCTACTGGTTTTTTATCTTTTTCATTTAACACTTTTCCACTCACCACTCCTTGTGCCTGTGCAAAAGCGATATTACCCAGCCAAAGCAGGGTTATAAATAAAGCTCTTTGTAAATGTTTGTTCATTTGTATGTTCTAAAAAATTATTTTATTGAAATTACCTAATCAGACTTCTCAAAGCCTCAAAGGTTTGTTAAGAAATGTTAAAAGCGCAGTAACATTTTAAATACAACTAACTTTATCGTTACAAATACGGAAATTGAGGTTAGAGCTATAATACGGCAAGCTTTGTTTATATGCTTCTATGACGTGAATGAGGGATTTTTGGGCACTTGCAACTAGGTTTAAAGATGCTACACGATTGAAGCACTAAAAACAGAAAAAAAATCAAAATCAGATTAAACCTTGTTTTCATTATAGTTTGACAAGTGTAAAAGCACGTAACTGAATACGCCCATTAGGCAGCCGATCATGTCGCAGGCAAAGTCCCACCACTCCGCCGAGCGATAGGTAAATACTTTCCATTGAAGCAATTCTATCCCTCCACCAATGACTGCCGAGATTAAGATGATTTTAAAGATGGTTAGCGAGCGAAAACTGTAGTTATGTTGATATTTTATCTTTCCGTAAAAAAGTAGGATGGTGAGCACATAGAAAAATCCTAAGTGTGCTAATTTATCGAAACCTGTAAAGAAAAAACCAGGTCCACCACTGCTAGAAAGATCAATGTTACAAAGCACTAAAGTAATGATGGTCCAAAGGACGGCCCAACGTTGATACTTTAGTGCTTTGAATTGGGCCATATTATGCGCCTATTAATGCTTTGTAATCATCAGCACTTAACAATCCGTCTACTTCACTTACATCAGCCAAAGTAACTTTAACCATCCAACCTTCACCATAAGGGTCAGAGTTTACTAACTCTGGGTTATCGTTTAATGCCTCGTTAAATTCGCTTACAGTTCCAGTAACAGGCATGAAAAGATCAGAAACGGTTTTAACAGCTTCTACAGTGCCAAACACTTCTTCTTTAGCTACTTCAGAGCCGATAGTATTGATATCGATGTAAACGATGTCACCTAGCTCACGTTGAGCAAAATCTGTGATGCCGATAGTAGCTTCATTTCCTGACACTGATACCCATTCGTGATCTTTAGTGTACTTTAGTTCTGATGGAAAGTTCATTTTTATGTTTTTATTAAGTTTGTTTTCGATTAATATCTGTACCTCGCAAAGGTAATGAAATTATACTATTGCTAATCTACTAATTTAAGGTTACCCTGAGGCTAAATCCGAAGTTACTAAACGAAGTATTGAACGATTGTGAGGTGTAGGGTTTAGTGATATTTGAATCATAGAATACCCTTACATTGAAACGTTGGTTCAGCACATAATCTACACTTGGACGCAAGGTAATGTTCTTCGCTCCTGATGACACCTCTGCTTCCGTAATGTCTGCACGGTAAATCACGGTTTTGTTATCTCTTACCGATACGTCTAACTTAAAGTCCATGTTGTTGTCCATTTTCATTTGCTTGAACAAACCAAATGGGAACCTAAATTTAGTGGTTCGATAACCCAATCCGAAAACGATATTATTTTCAGAAAGGTGGGCCAACTGACTATTGGCCAAACTTAATCCTAGCAACCTGGTTTTATTGATCTCGAAATTAACGGTCATGTTGTTTTTCAAACGGGTATCAAAACCGATCAATGGTGCAAACTGCTCTGAAATAGTTACCTGAGCAAATTGGTAGAAAGGCAAGAAGTTTCCGTTCACATCTATACTGCTTACCGCTCCGTTCGACTCTTCGTACTTCAACAAGCTATTAAAACCATTGATGCTATAAGTAGAACGATAACCGTGTCTCAAACTCAATTCTGAGAAGCGTTCTGCAATGAAAGGATATTTGGTAAGCCCTGAATAGGTTAATCTCCAGTTTGGCAAAGGTATTTTTGGCAAGCTGTTTAAGCTAGATGAGTTAGGGTCTTTCCCCGTGTAAGCAGCAAGGAAGGCCAACACCACTACGTCTTGCGAGCGTTTATCGTAGCCATTCGCGTAACCGTTGGTTACACCAGTAGAATTAGGGTTTAATGCCCCCAAGCGACGAGAAATGACCGATCTGTTGTTCATGAAATCATTAAACACGCTCGACAATACAGCACCACTTTTATCTTTAAATGCTGTTCCAATGGAAATAGTAGAAATACTATAATCGCCCGTGGTATTTGGACTTTGGTTAGCAAATGCGCCACTGTTGGTGTCGTATTTAAAGTTGGTTGAGTAATTTAAGGTCCTGTTTTTACTGGCGAGCAAAGTAATCTTCAAATCACGGATAGGCTCAATGGTACTGGTCAATTGGAAATCTTCACGCAGGGTATTTACGTACAACTGCATTTGGGTGTCATCTGTTGTGATCCAACCGTTGTTAACCGCCATTAAACGAATATCTCTTTGGCTACCAAACACAAAAGCTAAGCCTGGTGCACCATTCATATCATCGATCCCGAAAAATTTGGTTTTTGGCAAATAGCCTGGCAAGAATATCCCTTGGGTTTTGGTATAGGCCACGTTAACATTTTTGATACTGGTTAACAAGCCTACCATTACGTTCGACATCTTGAAAGTGGTATCTCTATTGTTTAGGCTACGCCTGATGAAACCAAATTTATTGTATAGAGAAATCATGTTCAAGGTAGGATTTACCTGTATCGTGCGTGAGTTTTGGATCGTATTACCTAAATTAATGGTCGGATCATTCAAGGTAGACAGAGCCTCTGTTTGCCATGTAAATGTAGTACCATAAGTGGTAGCTAAACTGATCCAATCTAAGCCAGGAATTTTTGCAATTGGCCAGTTGTATCTTACGTTAAGGCTATGGTTATAATCCGTAGTACGGCCCAAGCCTTTGATATTACTCCACAAAATTTCTCTCTTCAACCCTTCAATACGACCTTCTGGTTCATCAATGATTGAATAATTGGTGGCATCAAAATCCAGACTTAATGATTTCGTCAAGTCCCATGCAATGCCATACACCCTGGTTACTAAGAAGTTTTTATTAAACGTGGTATTGATCGGAATGTAGTTGTTAGGATCATTGTTCCTCAACGTATTTTCTGAATAGAAGCGGTCGAAGTCTATCCTAAAATTGATAGCGTTTGGCAGCAATGAGAAGTTAAAATCCTTTAACAACTTTAAGGTGTTGGATTTAATCAGCTTGTCAAATGGCTGGTAGCTTTTGGAGTTATAGCTATAGTTATACGCTAACGATGCTTTATAGGTATTCTGAATAGTTGTTTCGTTGATAAAATCGCGATGCGCCATTTTTGTTTGCGCATACGAAACGTTAAAGTTCTCAATATCCCACAACCTCACCTTTGCATCTTCTTTTACACGTTCTTTACGTACGTTGGTAAAAGCCAAACTACTTCTGGTGGTGTAGTCCTGTGCAAAATTTAAGATTGAATCTCTTTGAGCCTTACTAGAATTGTCTAAAGCTTTTGAAAGCTCAATATCGGGAGTACGTGGATCAAACTGAGGCGTTGCAACCTGCTTAGAGTAGCTCACAAACATTGGGATTTTCACCCCGCTTTTTTGTGGCAGGAATTTACCCAGCTCCATGTTCGAAGAGATATCGAAAGCCATATTGTCTGACCTGCTACGTTGGCTCACCTTGCTATCGATAGAACCAAAACCTACCGTTGATTTCGTACCTGAAATGTTCACATCGGCAAAATCAGCAAGTTTGGCGCTCATCCTTGCGGTAGCCGCCCAACCTCCACGTTCATCAAACTCGGTTAATCTTAACTCATTAAACCAAGCCTGTGCGTATTTAGACAAACCATCGTCATTAGGAGAAGCATCTGGTCCACTTCGCCAAGGATTTTTTAATCCCAGCATGTACACGCGTACCTTACTCATATCTGGCTGACCTTTTACAATAATGGTATTCTTTCCGTCGGTATATCTAAACGGTATGTTTATCGGCCATGGTGCATTTCCTAAACGGGCATTGTTACGAGCAATTTTTGCTTTCTGGAAAAGTTCCAGCTCAATGATCATTTTATTTTCCTCTGGCCAAATGGCGTAGGCATCACTTGTTCCAGGTTGCGTTACTTTTAACGGTTTGTTATATTCGTAGTAGTTATCGCTATTATCTGTTCCTATCCTTAAGAATGCACTCAGATCATTATCTTGTAGGCTATTGATTCCATCGCCTTCCAAGTGAATATACATTTCCAGCTTCTTGTACGACCTAAAGTCATTAACGGCAGTTTTAAAGGCTGCCCTGCCATAACCATCCCGTAAATCCTTGACGATCATCGAAAGCGATTGCTCATTTTGACGGGTATCACCCCTGTAGTTACTAAAATCTCTTTCTCTTTCAATGCCTGGAGGAACTACATAAGGAATAGGTGTTCTTCGCCCGTTTTCTTCAATGTTTACCGTCCCCAATTCAAGGATAGAATTATCTGGAGATGGGTTTGTTCCCAATCCTGGATCAGCGATCACTTTACCACTTTCGTTTTTAGCATTGTATTGTCTCCACTCTCCTCTTACAAACTGAATTTTCGCAAACCTCAACACCGCAGTATCTGCAAAGTTGGTCATGAACATCCTTACAAAGCGGATTGATTTGAAATCTTGAATATTGGCCGATTTCCAATCGTATTGTGCTAAAGGAATACGGATTTGGTACCAAGTAGCGCTTTGAGTTTGTCCGTTAGCCAACTTAACCGAAGAAGTTACCTTATCAGTTACAAATCCTTGTCCTACCTGTAAATCTCCAGGACGCATAGATATCTTGTATTGATAGTATTCGTCAGACTGGGTCATGTTGTTATCACGGTTGATATCTTCCCCATCAGGCAAATAAGTGGAAGCCGAATTCTCCAATCCTAATTCTTGTTGTGATTGCTGAGAGGTTTTAGAGTTGCCTTCTAAACCGTTGAAATTCATGTAACGTTTTAGGATACCCGCATTTTCTTGGTCTAACTGTCCACCTCTAAAGTAAGCATAGTCATCAGAAGAAGGGTCATTTTCGAAAGCTTGTGCCGCATCTGGATTCAACTGTGCTTTAATTTGTTGAATCTGCGCCGCAAACTTAGCCCTCTCGTTAGCATTAGACAAACCATCCAAACCAACATCCTGCGCCCTTCTCACATTCGGATCGTTATCAAATACTTGTACTACTGGCTGCAATTTAGCTACACGTCCCCAAATGGTTTCGTCGTACTTGCTTGGATCATCATCAGCTGGCAAACCATTTTCTATTGATTTACGGCCATCTCTTAAAATATCTTCGGAAATGTTACCTAGGTTAAAATATAGATCTCCACCTTGCGAACCTGGCTTATACATAAATGGGTCCATTACCCAAAGCTCGATAAACTCGATATTCTGTGCTTCAAAGTCGTTCACGTCTACCCTTCGCATCATACCGCCCCACCTGTTTCTAGGATTCTGTAAAGTCCCGTTCGGGTTGAAGCCGTTTGGTGCAAAGTTATATGGGCCCCTCAACATTGGGTAGTAGGCCAAATCCAAAGTTTGAAGCGTAATTGGTTGTCCTGTACTAATTTGCTTGAAAGGGAAAACCTCGGTTTCTAATACTTCCCGCACATAGTGATTAGACAGCTCGTTCTTATTATTTTTAATGTTATCAGGAATTTGACCTGCGCCACCTCTGTTATAAAAAACTGGATCGATGTTATAGAAAGCAAGTTTAGCACGATTGTAACCATACTCTAAACTTGGAGGCAATCCTGGCGCTCCTTCTGGAAACATCTGTGGCGTTCCAGAAATTTGCCAAGCGATAGCACTTTTTAAATCGATCACCGAGCGTGAAGCTTCAAAATCGTCGATGAAACTGGTACCACCTTTGCTACCGCCCATATTCAGTGCGGACGGATGGCCTGGAATAAGCTGTGCAAACTCTCCGTAGAATGAAATATTGGATTTTTCTTTGGTAGAAATTAACGGCAACTTATCAATCATCTTGGTTAAAAATCTCGAAGATGAAGTATAGTTCACATCCATTCCCCAAATAGAGTTAGAGATAGGCTCTTCTCCAAAATTAACTTTTGGTGTAATTGGTCGCTCGGTAAGGTTCATAAAAGTACCACCGATATTCAATTTGTTGTTCACACGATAATCACCCCTTACCCCAAACAATGAACGTTGTTGTAAACCAAACAACTCATTATTTTCTGTAGAAATACGGATGGATTGGCCAGAGCTTAATAGCGCTGTATTTAAGATTTTCACTCTACCGCTCATGTAATCCACGGTGTAGTCGTTACCTTCAATCAAAGGGATACTTCCCATAAATACTTTTACTGATCCTTCGGGAACGTTGATGGCATTTAAACTAAATTCCGAAGATATTTCAGATTGGTAATGTCCTTTAATGAGGTAGCGGTCTTTATCCGGAGATAACTGCTGTGCATCTGCTTTAGTTGCACTATACAATTGCGGGAAAGTATATTTAGTGATTAAGTTTTGCTCAGTGTTTAGGAATTGGCTGGCTAAATCCTTTCCAAAAGGCTCAATGACTGGGAAAATGATACGCCCATTTTGAGGATCAATGGTCACATAGCCACTATTGGTATTCAACAATGAAGTGGCCGAACCTCCCGTTCCAAAATTTGGGTTGTTAGTAGTCCCTAAATTACTTTGTGAAGAAGCAAAAGGATTACTTTGTGCTTCAAAATCGAAAACACCGTCTGGCTTAGCTTCCTTTTGAGGATTTAATCGATCTAAACCAACCGCCTGCAACCATATTTTGTTGGTGGTATTGGCACCCTCGGTAATTACCGCTCGCTCTACCCCAGAGGTTTCATCTAACCTAAAAAGGTCGAGCTTAAAGTTTTGACTACTGATCTGATAACCACCTATATTATAGATGTTTTTCATCATCAAGTTCCAAATTGGCAAATTGGGCTTAGTTGTTTCGTTTTTAAGCAACTTGGCAAAAAGCACATTTGGCGTAGCTTGGTCAAAAGGTACATCGGCAGCAAATTCACCTACCTGATATTCTTTACCATCTTTTGTATAACGATAAGCTACCGCCAAAAGCTCATCAGTGTTGAGCTGGGTATTTAACGAGATATAACCTAATTGAGGTTGTAACGTAAATTCTCTATCGGTAAGTTTTCTACCATAGGTAATCTTCGCATAGTTATCTGTAGCCCCCGTACTTGCAAAGAACGTAGATAAACTAGCACTACTCGACGACCTTGCGTCAGTTGGAATAGTAGTTAAAAGATTATTTGTATGCGGAGGGAAAGTAGGGTTGCTAAAAGCAGACGGAAGACTATCATTAGGGGCACTAGTACGGGTAAATGAAGGATTGTAGGGAGCATATTCGCCCAAATCCATAAAACCAAGTACATCTCTCGAATCGGTGGTATTACCAGTCTTATTGGTTACCCAAACTTCAATTCTGGTAATGTTAATTCCAGACCTTACTACCGGGGCCGTTTTTAGGGATTTATTGTATTGATCGCGAAAGTATTGGGCCAAAAAGTAGTGCTTATTGGCCTCGTATTCGCTACCACTTACCCTAAAGTCGCTTTGTTGTGCACCGTTGCTAATTTCTATTTGTTTCGACTGCGATTTTTGTTGTGTGAAAACCGTGGTTAATGCCAATTTACCAAACTGCAATTGGGTTTTGATCCCAAATAGCGCTTGCGTACCTGTAATTAACGAAGTATTTAAAGGCAAACTTACGTTACCTGCTTCTATCTTTTTGATGATGTCATCGGGCCCACCGGTATAGTCCAATTTAATTTGGTTCTCAAAATCGAACTGCGCTTCGGTATTATAGTTCATTTTGATTTTCATTTTGGTACCGATGTTACCCACCACGTCCATTTGGATACGTTGTGTGAAATCAAAATTACTTTGTACTCTTTGTCGTTCGTTAAAAAGAGGATTTTCGTTTTTATTGACACGCCCTAAGAAAGTAAGCTCTGCTTCTCCACTAGGCTGGATATCAATAGTGGTTCCACCGAAGATTTTCTCAAACACACGACTGTTGATTTTCACTTCGGGGATGATCCCTGTTTTACGAATGTCGTCTATTTCTTGATTGGAGAATAAGCGCCAATTGTCACGTTTGATCTCACTATTGACCAAACGGAGGTATTGCTCAACCGTTAAATATTGAGGAGGGGTATATAGCTTATCGCCAATACGCTCGGAAATGATATACCTGTTGCTGGCAGCGTCGTAAGTTACTTCCCGCTTAACGTTCTCTGGAAGCTTATAAAATGGATTGGAATAATTACGCAATCCCATCCATTGCTTTTCTTTTGGGTTAAATGTGTTTTTTGCAGAGTCCACCCTAGACCCGCCATTATTTACCTGTGAGAACGCTGTTTTGCCAATGCAAAGGCCTACCAGTAAAACAAAATAGGCTAGTTTGTCTTTCAATTTGGTTTATTTATAAATTCTTCAAAGCTTGTTTGATCAATTGCTCAACAGTTAGCTCACCATCGGACTTCTTCATTACATTATCCAATGCTTTTTCTGCAACCTGTTTGCTAAAGCCAAGCATGATCAAAGCAGATAACGCTTCATCTTTAATTGTATTGTGGCTAGGCATAGAAATTAATGATTCTATTCCTTCTTTTTTTAGTTTGTCTTGTAATTCTAGTATAATTCGCTGGGCAGATTTAGCCCCTATACCCTTGATTTTCTGAATCAAAGCTACATCGGCACCTACAATAGCCTGCTGTATTTCGTTTGGTGTTATGGAAGAGAGCATCATACGACAAGTGGTTGGGCCTATGCCCGAAACTGAAATTAAATGAAGAAACAACCTCCGTTCTCCTTCATCTGCAAAACCGTATAAGGTGTGCGCATCCTCCTTCACGTGTAGCCACGTATAAATCTTGCATCGTTCTGCGCTGCCTAATGCGGCATAAGTATTAAGCGATATATTGATTTGATAACCAACCCCTCCTGTTTCTACAACAATGTAGGTTGGACATTTAAACGTCAGTCTCCCATCAATATAAGCGTACATAGTTCTAAGTTAAATTAAAAAGCTAAAAGTAGTAGAAACAATTAGCTTTTTAATTTTTTACAACCTTTTTTTGTTGATGTTAATCAACAAAAGCAATTATTTCTTTTTGAACAAACCTTTTTCCTTAGGCTTGGCTTCCTCTTTCGCTTGTACATCAAGCACTGCTATGGTTACCATGTTCACAATTTCTCTAACTGAGCTGCCTAACTGTACAATATGAACTGGTTTTTTTAGTCCCAACAAAATTGGTCCAACAGCTTCTGCGCCGCCAAGTTCCTGCAACAATTTATAAGCAATGTTACCCGATTCTAAATTAGGGAATACCAAGGTATTTGCAGGTGCATCCGCTAATCTACTAAAAGGGAAATTATCTTTTAACATGGCGTTATTAATTGCAAAGTTTCCTTGCATCTCGCCATCTACCTGAATTTCTGGATATTTCTCGTGAAGGATTTTAACTGCCTTTCTGGTTTTTTCAGGAATGATGCCATCATTAGAGCCAAAATTCGAGTAAGAAAGCATCGCTATACGTGGCGTGATGTTGAATTTTCTTACCGATTTTTCTAACAACAAGGTTAAATCTACTAGATCTTCTGCTGTTGGGTCTACGTTCACAGTGGTATCTCCAAAGAAAACTGGTCCTTTTTCAGTCATCATCATGTACATACCCGCTACACGTTTCACCCCTTCTTCAGTACCGATAATTTGTAAAGCTGGCTTAATGGTAGTTGCATAATTTTTGGTTAAACCAGAAACCATTGCATCTGCTTCTCCAAACTCTACCATCGACGAACCAAAGTAGTTTCTATCACGCATCGTTTTTACAGCTTCAGTTAAGGTTACCCCTCTTCTTTGTCTTTTTTCGTATAACGATTGCGCATATTTTTGTGTTCTTTCAGGCTCTAAAGCTGGGTCAATAATTTGAACACCTTCTAACTCCAAAGCATTTTCTTCAATAATGGCTTGGATTCTCTCTTTATTACCTAATAAAATTGGAATAGCGATGTTATCGTCTTTTACAATTTGGGCAGCTTTCAAGATTTTATAGTTATCTGCTTCTGCAAAAACTACACGCTTAGGATCTGATTTTGCTTTGTTGGTGATGGCACGCATAATGGCGTCATCGGTACCTAAACGTTGTTTCAATTCCTCTGCGTAAGCATCCCAATCGGTAATTACCTTACGAGCAACGCCACTTTCAATTGCTGCTTTTGCAACGGCCATTGAAACATTGGTCATTAAACGGAAGTCCATTGGTTTAGGAATGATATAATCTTTTCCGAATTTTATGTTTTTGGCGTTATAAGCCATGTTAACCGCTTCTGGAACAGATTTTTTAGCCAATTCGGCAATTGCACGAACCGCAGCAATCTTCATTTCCTCGTTAATAGCAGTTGCTCTAACATCTAAAGCACCTCTAAAAATATAAGGGAATCCCAATACGTTGTTCACTTGGTTAGGATAGTCAGAACGACCTGTTGCCATGATGATATCCTTACGTGAATTGATTGCTAAATCGTAAGCTATTTCTGGATTTGGATTAGCCATGGCCATGACGATAGGATTTTTAGCCATCGATTTTAGCATGTCTACCGAAACACAATCCGCTGACGAAAGCCCGATGAACACATCTGAATCCTTCATCGCCTCTTCTAAGGTATGAAGATCACGTGTAGTTGCAAATTCCGATTTAATGGCATCAAGGTTTGATCTATCTGCACGGATTACGCCGCTTCTGTCGCACATTACAATATTCTCTTTTTTGGCACCAATAGCCACATAAAGTCTAGAACATGAAATAGCCGCAGCTCCTGCACCGTTTACCACGATTTTAATTTTATCCAGTTTCTTTTTCTGCAACTCGCAGGCATTGATTAACGCTGCTGCAGAAATGATTGCTGTACCGTGTTGGTCATCGTGCATTACTGGAATGTTCATTTCTTCTTTAAGCCTACGCTCAATTTCGAAACATTCTGGTGCTTTAATATCTTCAAGGTTAACGCCACCAAAAGTTGGTTCTAGGGCTTTAACAATATTTACAAATTCATCTACATTCTTGGTATCCAATTCAAGGTCAAAAACATCGATATCTGCAAAAATCTTAAACAAAAGACCTTTACCTTCCATTACTGGTTTTCCAGCTTCGGGACCAATATCACCTAAACCTAATACTGCAGTACCGTTACTAATTACGGCTACCAAGTTTCCTTTTGCGGTGTATTTATATACGTCTTCTTTGTTATCTGCAATTTTTAAACAAGGTTCTGCTACACCTGGGGAATAGGCTAATGTTAAGTCTCTTTGTGAAGAGTAAGGTTTTGTTGGTATTACCTCAATTTTTCCAGGTCTTCCTTGCGAGTGATAATCTAAAGCGTCTTGTTTTCTATTAATCTTGCTCATTCTTTAATCATTTGTAGCGGCCAAAGTTACAATCTTTTTTTAGGATACAACCTGTTTTTTAACATTCTAATATGGAGTGGCCGCAAGTTGATAACATCGTTAAAAATAGTCTTTATAAATAGCAAAAGGGACCGAAAAGTCCCTTTTTAAAATCTTGAATATTTGGTTTTACATGATTTTCAAGGTCATGCCTTCTGCAATTTTTGCAGTTTTCAAACCATTAGCCTGCTTTAAACTTGCCACGGTAATCCCGTCAAATTTCTCCGCAATGCTCGAAAGGGTATCACCCTGTTTCACCTTGTAACTTACAAAAGAAGCCTTAGGTTTTGGCGCCAATTTTGGGGCTGCGCCTTCTTTGTATATTTTCAATTTTTGCCCTGGAACAATGCTTAAGGCACTTAATTTATTCCAAACCTTCAAATCTTGAACTTCTACACCATATTTATTGGCAATAATGGTAAGGTTTTGCCCTGGAAGCACTTTATGAACCAAAATACCAGAGGCCTTCTCTTCTTTTCTAGGCGCCGTTGTTTTCTTCCTTAAATCCCTCACATCATCTGTAGAGGCTAGGATAATTTGTTTATCGGTATCCACATCCCTATTCAATACTTCAAACAACTGCTCGTAATACTGATGCTCTGGATTAGGAATCACCACACGTTTTGGCGCAATTGCTGTTCCGTTAACAATCTTCTTTTTATAGCTTGGATTTAGGGCGACAAGCGTTTCTTCGGTATGGTTAATGGCATTAGCCACGTCTGATAGGGCTACAAAATTCCTCACCTGTATAGTATCGGTCTTAAAAACAAAAGGAGTTGCTTTGGCTTGTATCTGATGCGTTTTAGCATACTTCATTACATAAACTGCCGCAATAAAAGCGGGCACGTAGTTACGCGTTTCGGCAGGCAAAAACCTTCTGATCTCCCAAAAATCACGCGAACCTGCTTTATCTATCGCCCTATTCACATTACCTTTACCACAGTTGTAAGCGGCAATGGCCAAAAGCCAATCTCCCAGCTCTTCATAAGCATCCTTAAAATAGGCGGCAGCAGCATAGCTGGCCTGTATGGGATCTTTACGTTCATCTACAAAGTTATCCATGTTTAAGCCATAAGCCTTTGCCGTGCCAAACATAAATTGCCATAAACCAGTGGCTCCAACCCTAGAAACGGCATGCGGATTTAAAGACGATTCGACGATGGATAGGTACTTAATTTCAGTAGGGATGTTGTATGATTTTAATGCCTTTTCAAAGATTGGAAAGTAGTAGGAAGAAAGTCCTAACATATCGGCATACATATTTTTCCGCTTTACATAAATGTCAATGTAGCTTTGTACAAATTCATTATAATCAAGGGGAACGGTTTGCTTAATAGAATCGAGCCTTAACTTGTACAACAGGTTTTGCCCAAAAAACATTGGCTGGTTAATCAAAGGTACTGCAACAGTATCCGTAGCGGGTGCTGTGGTCAGTCTTTTTAAAATGGTATCCCCTTGGATAGCTTTTGTTGGAACTTGCGCTTGAGCGCTTAAAACAGTTACCAATCCCAAAACAGCAAGTATCAATTTCCTCATAGGCCAATTTTGTTCAGCATATAGAAAGTTATGTTTCTATGTACTTTATTTTTCTCCGATGATTAAGTTTTCTCTAAAAAACTATGTGACAATGAGAGCAAAGTTTGCTCGTTAAAATGCTTGGTCATTAACTGGATACTTAACGGCAAACCTTGGTTGTTATTGCCCAAAGGCAAAGCAATTGCAGGTATTCCCGCCAAAGAGGCCAGTACGGTATAAATATCGGCCATGTACATCACCAAAGGATCTTGTACATTTTCGCCTATCTTAAATGCTGGTGTTGGTGCCACGGGGCTCACCAATACATCATGGTTTTGCAGCAATGCTTCTATCTTTTCACGGATCAGGCGACGAACCTTTTGCGCTTTTTGATAATACGCATCGTAGTAACCTGCACTTAGTACAAATGCACCTAACATGATGCGTCGTTTTACTTCTTCACCAAAACCTTCAGCTCTCGAACTTTTGTAAAGTTGGTTTAAGCTTTGGGCTTGGGTATTACGGTAGCCATAGTGAACGCCATCATAACGAGACAGGTTGGAAGAAGCCTCGGCAGTGGTTAAAATGTAATAGGTTGGCACCAGATATTCCAGCAAATCAAAAGACACTTCCGTAACTTCGTGTCCTTCGGACTTAAATTTCTCAATGGCCGAAAGAATAGCGGCTTTTGTCTCTGGATCTAAAGCATCACTGTCTAGCGTTTCCTTTAAAACGGCTATTTTCTTTTTTCCTGTAGTAGATAAGTTTTGTGAATATGGAGGAACTGGCAAAGTAGAAACGGTACTGTCATTTTCATCGGCACCAGCCAATATTTCCAATAATAAAGCAGCGTCTGAAACAGAAGAAGTTAAAGTTCCTACTTGATCGAAAGATGAGGCATAAGCAATCACGCCATAGCGAGAGATTCGTCCGTAGGTTGGCTTAAAGCCAATATTGCCACAAAATGCTGCTGGTTGACGTACAGAGCCTCCTGTATCGGTTCCCAATGCCGCCAAACACATGTCTGCTTGTACGGCTACTGCCGAACCACCCGATGAACCGCCAGCAACACGTTCTTCGTCTGCTGCATTTTTCACCGTACCGAAATAGGAAGTTTCATTAGAGCCACCCATGGCAAATTCGTCACAGTTTAAACGTCCAATAATAATGGCATCTTCTGCCAAAAGACGTTCAACTACAGTTGCAGAGTAAGGAGCAACAAAGCCATCGAGCATTTTAGAAGAAGCAGTCACTTGATGATCTTGATAACAGATATTATCCTTAATCCCAATCACCATGCCTGCCAGCTTTCCTGCGGTGCCTTGTGCTAACTTTTGCTGAATGGTATTTGCCTGCGTATTTGCAGAATCAAAAAACACCTCATTAAATGCATTGAGGTGTTGATGCTTTTCTATTTGCTCAAAATAATAAGCAAGAAGTTCTTTTAAAGTTAGTTGCTTTTGCGCGAGTTTTCCTTGTATCTCCGTAAGAGAGGTATATTTCTTCAAAATCTAAATTTAAAAGCGTTGTAAACTGAACTTATTGAGGTTTGTTGGTGTTGTTTTCGCCACCTTGAGCGTCTACACCGTCTTTACCATCTTTAAATTCTTTTACGCCTCTACCTAAACCTCTCATTAGTTCTGGAATTTTTTTACCTCCAAAAAGCAATAAAATTGCCACGATAATTAAGATGATTTCGGTGGTACCTAGCGCTGCTAGCATTGGGATTTGTAACATGACTGTTGTTTTATATGTTCAATTTTTTAAACAGAACTTTTTGGTTCTTTATTTTCTTCTACACTATCTACGGTGTGTGCTTCATTTTGGTTTTCGGCAACAACTGTAGGTTCTTCATGAATAGAATGAGAATGGTCTACCTCAGGCTCGCGATATCTGCGATTTTCCTCTGCTTTCTTATCTTCCTCATCTACATCAACCGCATTAATATTACGGTGAATTTCTCTTTTGACTCCTTCGGAAGCATCTTTAAATTCTCTAATCCCTTTGCCCAATCCTCTTGCCAATTCTGGTAATTTTTTACCTCCAAATAACAAAAGTATTGCAATTACGATGAGAATCATCTCGCCCCCTCCCATATTCAAAAACTCTAATAATGGCGTGTTATACATTTTAAAACGATTTTATACAAATATAGGGTTATTTTAAGCAAAAATTCACATTATCTGGCCAGCCAGCTTTCTGGATTTTGTGCGGTAGCACCTCTGTGAATCTGGAATCCCAGTTCTGGAACACCATCACTAGTTCCTGCCGTACCTATGGTTTGCTTAGTAGTTACCTTCTGTCCTTTACTTACACTAACATTTTCTAATCCTTCATAAACAGTAAAATACTCTCCATGGATGATCACAATATAATACTTGCCGAACTGCTGGAAAACAGAACTTACAGTCCCATTAAAAACAGCTCTAACAGCTGCACCTTCACTAGTTTGAAACACTACCCCATTACGCATTGCAGTGGCTTGGTCAACTTTATAGGCCCCAAACCTTCCTGTAATGTAACCATTAGACACAGGCGAAGGCAAACTTCCTCTATTGGCTTCAAAGGCATCTGAAAGTTTTGCAGCTTCAGGTGTTGCTCTTAATGCTTCACTAGCTGTTTTTGGTTTAGAAGCAGTGGTGGTTGGTGAAGGTTTGTTCTCGGCTTTTGCTTTAGCCTCTGCTAGTCTTTCACGCTCTCTTGCTTCCTCTTCCGCTTTTTTCCTAGCGGCAGCAATTTCTCTGGCAATCGCAGCACTAATTTGTCTATCAATGGAAGCTTGCTGCTGCCTTTTCTTAGTAATATCTTGTTGGAACTGTTTTTCTTGCTTGCTTAATTTATTTAGAACAACAGTTTGCTCACTTCTATTTTTATCTAGCTTATTTTTCTCGCTCTCCTGCTCTTTTAACAAGCTTCCCTTATTCTTAAGGTCTTTATCAAGTACCACAATCTGATTGCTCAATTGCTTTTCTGTACCTTGAATGTATGCCGCTTGTTTTTTGCGGTACTGTCCAAATTGCTGTAGATATTTTATACGCTTGTAGGCTTGGTTAAAATCTTTTGCAGCAAAAATGAACATCATTTTATCGTACGAATTCCTATTGCGTTGTGCAAAGCGAATCATGCCCGCATATTCTTTCTTTAAATCTGCTAAACGGCCCTTCAAGTTATGCACCTTATTGGTGTTTTCCGAGATTTGGTGATCAAGGCTTTTCATCTCCGAATTGATGGTGGAGATTTTTTCTTGTCTTAACCTAATTTGTGCTTTTATGGCATTGATTTGGCCAAGGGTCAATTTTTTACCGCTTGCCGCTTTGTTCAAATTTCTTTGAGCCAACTCAATCTCTCTTTGTAAAGCTTCTTTTTTACGCTTTAGCTCCTTACTGGATTGCGCAAAAGCATTTACACAAAAAAACAGGGATACAACTAAAAGTATGGCTTTGTTAAACTTCATTAACCAAAAGTATAAAAAAATTAATGGATTAGTTGAAAACTCTTTGGAACGTTAAAAGGGAACTCTACGGGCACATTCGCATCAATTTTCGTAAACTCAATGGCTACGTTGATCTTTTTATCGCCTGCGGCAGAGGTTATTTTCAAATTTGATGGAAACAGACCCTTGTTTACTGGCGTGTACTTATCATAAACCACCTTAAGCGCTTGCCCAGCCTCTGCATCATTCAAGTTAAGCTCGGCCGCTTTTAACAAGGTATTGAATAGGGTTCGATAAGCCAAACCTTGCTCTGTCCCACTTAAAACCCATACCCCGTTCTCTTGTTTCAAGTCCGATTTTTCGGCCATAAATTCTGGAATGGTATTGCCCACGATAATGGCTTGCAACCAACCAAAATTCACTTGCTTATTAGTATAGTTTTGGATATAAGATAATGGCTTCCTAAGGATTGTTTTTTCAGGCATACGAGTCATTAACAATAAACTATCTGGCGTGATCATGCCACGTGCGGCCTCTATAGCACCGCCCAAGGCCGTAACATTAAACCAAATGACTTCATTCTTCTTGATGCGAATATTAATAGTTACATTATTCGAATTACCATCAACATCCAGCTCAGTCTTACCTTTTAACGATAGGGTATTGTATTGAAGTTCTTTTGTTAAAAGTGCGGCAAGGTTCTCCGATTTTTTATCGGCTACGGGTGCTGTTTCTACTACAGGTGGTGCTTTTACAATTTCTTTTTTGGGCCTACAGCCTACTGCTAAAATAGTGCAGGCAACTAAAAAAAAGCTATTTAATATATTTTTTCTCATTTATCTTTCTGTTTAACTTCTCCGACTGATTTCCCGCAACTTTTGCTTTTTGCCATTGGGCTATGGCGTTTTCCTTATCGCCTTTTAAAAACAAAATATCACCGTAATGTTCCAAATAAACGGGATTTCCCCCTTCGTTGTTTTGTAATGCTTTTTCTATGTATTTCAATGCATCGTCTAGCTTGTTAAGTCTGAGCAATACAATGGCATAAGTATCTAGGATGGATGAATTTTGAGGCATGGCCAAAGCCGCTTTCGAAGCCAATTTTTCTGCCTTTGGCAAATCGTGGTTACGCAAAGCGAGATAATAAGCGTAATTGCTCAAGGTCAGATAATTATTTGGAGCCAAAGCTACTGCTTTATCGAAAGCCGCATCTGCTTCTTTTAACTTACCTTGGTCAATTAGCACTTCGGCCTGTAATGCCAAAATCATGGCCTTTAAATTCACATCTTCTGGCTCTAGCTGCAATGCATTTTTCAATTCAAAACCAGCTTCGGCATTCTGTCCGTTTCGGTGTAAGGCAAAGGCTCGGTAATAATACAAAATGGCCTGATTAGGATAAATGGATAGGGCATCTTCTCCTGTTTTAATGGCCTCTTCGTAATTGCCCATCAGCGTTTGCACGCCAAGCACCTTTTCCCATGCAATGTAAAGTTGTTCGGAGATTTTTACAGCGCCTAAATATTGTTCCTTGGCGCCTTGTAAATTTCCTTGTTGGTAAAGGATATCGCCATAAAGTACTTTTACTTTGGGATCGTCTTTGTGGTCTTCCAAGGTAATGGCACCAAGTTGAGCCGCACTTTTTGCTACCTGTGGATTGTTAAATCGAGGCAGCATTTGACTTAAAATTTTCAACTTAACGGGTAAAGGCATTTCTGGGCTTTCAAAAGCTACTTTAAGAGCGGCCAAAGCTTCATCCGTTTTTTTCAAGGAATGATACACATCGGCCAATGCCAAATTTACTTCATAATTATCGGGAGCAAGGGCTTTTGCTTTCATTAAGGTGGCTAATGCTTCTGTGTTTTGGTTTTTCTCCAACAGCACACCACTTAGATCAAGGTAATTCTTCACATCATTAGGATTGTCGCTAATGAGTTTATTTAAATCAGAGCTAGCTGCTCCCTGTGTTTTAAACCGCTTCTTTGCTGCAGTTGAGGCTTTTGACACCCCAAACTTCTGCTCCAACAAATCATAAGCCTTTTGCGATTCTTCCAACTTTCCAGCAATATATAATGCATTGGCCCTATCAAAATGAAAGCTTTCTGTTTCCGATTCCAGCTGTATCAGTTTGTCGAAAGTTTGCACCAACGCATCCATGTTTCCATTGCGTTTATATACTTCCGTTTGCAATTTCAGATACCAAACATTGTTAGGTTGTGCAGCAATTGCCTTTTTAATGGAAACTTCTGCGTCCAGTAATTTATTTTGACGAATCTGCATATTGGCCAGTTCAAAATAAGCAGCATCGTTATTGGGGTCGATCACTAAAACCTTTGAAAAGTTATTACTGGCGGCCACATAGTTTTCGTTCAGCTTGTCTTTTAAGCCCGCAAAGAAAAGTTCCTTTATCGCATTGCTATCTTTTACGGCAACCGTATTTTGCTGTGCCCACGTCATCTCGTGGCAAGCAATCGTCAATGCTATCAAAAGAAATTTCTTCATCCTTTATTTTTTTCCTGTGTGTCCGTAACCACCTTCACCTCTATCGGTAGCGGTAAGTTCATCGGTAAGCTGCCAAACTACGGTTTCGTGCTTGGCTACTATCATTTGAGCAATACGCTCGCCATTACTTACCTTAAACTCGGTATCAGACAAATTTACCAACAATACTTTTATTTCACCACGGTAATCGGCATCAATAGTTCCTGGCGAATTAAGCACTGTAATTCCATGTTTATATGCCAATCCGCTCCTTGGTCTAATCTGTGCTTCGTAACCTACGGGAAGTTCTATAAACAAACCCGTTGGAATTAAAGAACGCTGCAAAGGTTTAATTATGATTTCTTCTGTTAAAGAAGCTCTTAAATCCATGCCCGCAGCATGTGCTGTTTCGTAAGCAGGCAAGGCGTGGTTTGATTGATTGATGATTTTTATTTCCATTAGCTAGTATTCAGATTAGTGGTTAGTATTTAGACTTGATGTTTAATAGCCCTGCTTTTAGCTTTCTACTTTTGCTTCGCCTTTTTTGAAAAATCTTTTAAGTTCATTCTTTTCTAGGAGATATACTGCTCCCAGAAACAAAACCAAGAGGCCATTACCAATAAATATATTTCTATTGAATACAAAAAACGAGACAAAGACAATCACTGTTGAGGAAATGAAGTACAATGCAATTCGCTTTAAGTTATAAGGAATTGGGTAATACTTTTGGCCTAACACATAAGAAATGACCATCATTACAAAATAGGCAATCATACTTACCCATGCCGAGCCCATATAGCTATACTTTGGAATAAGCACCAAGTTAAGTACAATGGTGATCACTGCGCCAAATACAGAAATATAAAGTCCAAAACGGGTTTGATCTGAAAGACGATACCAAATAGAAAGGTTCATATAAATGCCTAAACAAACGTAACCTAATAGTAGGTAAGGTACTGCTGGCAATCCAGCCCAATAGTCTGCAATGTGTGATTTATCCCTGCTGATGAAATATTTGAGGATTTCGATATTGGCCACCAAACCAATGAAAATAACTACCAGTGCAATTACAAAATAATGCAGGATGATCGCATAAGTTTGCTTGGCGTTTTTATTTTTGGCAAAGCTGAAGAAAAATGGTTCGGCACCTAAACGGAACGCTGTATTGAAGATGCTCAGGAAGATGGCTATTTTACAAACCGCTCCATAAATCCCCACTTCTCCATCCGCAATTTCAGGGGGAAGCAGTTTTTTTAGTACAATCTTGTCTAGGTTTTCATTAATGATAAATGATAGGTTAGCTACCAAAATAGGCCAGCTATAGCCAAACATATTCCCTAACAAAGCTCTATCAAATCGAAGTTGAATTTTTAAAAACTCTGGCAACAGATATAATAAGGTGGCTGCACTTGCTACCAAATTGGAGATGAATACATAGCCCACCCATTGTTTACGGTACCATGATGCCAACCACTCTGCACCTACCCAATGATGTTTGATGATGGCAGGAATAAGCAAGATGAAAATTAAGTTGAGACCTACAAATAAACCAATGTTCAAGAATTTGGCTACACTGTATCTGATTGGTCTTTCATCGGCCCTTATCTTCGCAAAAGGGATTACGCAAATGGCATCTATAAATAATATCCATACAAAGAATTTCACATACCATCTGTAGTCGGCTATTTGGGTCGCATCCGCCACAAAATATTGTGCTATTTGGGTATTAAAAGTTAGTCCAGTAATTAAAAAGAGGATACCAATAAAGGCAACACACAAAAATGTATTATTGTACACTTCCTGCTTTCTATCTTCATGTTTGTTAAGGTAACGGAAAAAAGTACTCTCCATCCCAAAAGCCAACACCGCATTAATGATAGAGGCATTGGCATACATATTGGTAAAAATGCCATACACTCCTGCCGGATAAACCCTGGTGTATATTGGAGTCAGGATAAAATTCAGCAATCGTGACAGAACGGTAGTCACACCGTAAATTGCCGTTTGGCCAACAAATTTCTTTAGTGCAGACATTTAGTAGGGAGTATTGAGATATGAGATACGAGACTCACCTCCAACAATAAAACAATATAACAATTGAGCCTTTCTTACCACAACAAATTCTTTTTAATGACTACAAAGTTGGTGTAATGCTGCATTTCGCCTTCTTCTACCAGTACCTGTTCTACTACAGATTTTTCAGGTCCCTTGTGGCACCACTCTACAAACATATCTAAGGTAATGGCATCTGCTTCTGCCTCAATAAGCACTGACCCATCTTTTTCATTCTTCACTTTTCCCCTCACGCCCATTTGGTCGGCAACAGCTTTGGTGCTTGCCCTAAAAAACACGCCCTGTACCTTACCTATTACTTTTATATTGATATGCTTCATTTCTGTATTTAGATATGGGTATCGAGTATTAAGACTGCCCGAAACCTAGTTGACCACAAAGGTAAAACAAACCATTAAGAAATTAAGATAATTAAGACTAAGCCCAATATTTAAACCAGCTAAGACAACTAAGTACATTTTAGACGAACTGCTTAGATGTTCTTAAATGTCTAAGGTGGTAAAATTTACTAATCCAACAATAGTTTTGAACCACCTAAGAAACCTAAGTACTTTTTATACAAGCCCCTTAGATGTTCTTAAATGTCTAAGATGGTAAATTTAATACGCCAACAATAGTTTTGAACCACCTAAGAAACCTAAGTACATTTTAGACGAACTGCTTAGATGTTCTTAGATGTCTAAGGTGGTAAATTTAATACGCCAACAATAGTTTTGAACCACCTAAGAAACCTAAGTACATTTTAGACAAGCCCCTTAGATGTTCTTAAATGTCTAAGGTGGTAAATAAAGCTGGCCAAGAAACTTAATGTCTCTTCACGCCTTAATGTTTAAAAAAACTAAAATGCAAAGTTAAAACTCAAGTCCCTTCACTCTCTCCCTTTCCACTAAAAACTCCTCCCAAATTTCATTAAGGATCACAGCTGCTGGTTTTATTTCATTCAACATTGCCGATACTTGACCTATTTCTAACTCTCCTTCATCCAAATTTCCTTCAAACATTCCCAGCTTGGCTCTTGCCCTGCCCAATAGCTCCGCCAACTCCGCAGTTCCAGCACCATTGGCTTCTGCCCGAGCTACGGCATCTGAAAATTCATTCTTGAGCAAACGTACAGGCACCAATTTTTTTAACCTCAACTTGGTATCCCCTTCTGTCGAAGAAACGATTTTCTCCTTAAAGTTAGTGTGAGCCGACGATTCCTCTGCTACGGCAAAAGCCGACCCTACCTGCACTCCGTCAGCACCCAATGCAAAAGCCGCCAACATTGCTTTGCCACTTCCAATACCACCAGCGGCAATTACTGGAATATCTACCACTTGTTTAATCATCGGGGTTAAGCACAGGGTTGTCGTTTCCTCTCTTCCGTTATGTCCGCCCGCTTCAAAACCTTCCGCTACAATGGCGTCAACCCCGCTTTGTTGGGCCTTAAGTGCAAATTTAGTGTTGGCAATCACATGCACCACCGTCATCCCTTTTTCTTTAAGGAAGGCAGTCCATGTGGCAGGATTACCTGCGGAGGTAAAAACAATCTTCACTTCTTCCTGCACCAAAATATCCATGATTTCCTGAATATTCGGATAAAGCAAGGGCACGTTTACTGCAAAAGGGTTTGCCGTAGCCTGCTTACATTTTTGGATATGCTCCCTCAAAACATCTGGATACATAGAACCTGCCCCGATAATCCCCAAACCACCAGCATTGGAAACTGCAGCGGCCAAACGCCAGCCGCTACACCAAATCATTCCAGCTTGTATAATTGGATATTTGATCCCGAATAAGGAGTTGATTGCATTAGCCATTACATCAATCGTTTTACATGGTTAGATTTTATAATTTTCGATTCAGAAAGTTCCACCAAATTCACACCTGGTTTCTTCCCAATATCAAAACTTCCAAACTGTTGCTCTATACCTAAAAATATCGCTCCGTTAATGGTTGCCCAGCTTAACAGTTCATCAAAAGCGATACGTTTATGCTGTTGCAAAGTCTGCATTTCTGCCAAGATAGATAATTGGTGGTTACTCGCCAAACTATCCGTTCCCAAAGTAACCTTTACCTGTGGCCGCATAAATAAGGCGACTTCTGGCAGGTTATTTTCTATATACACATTGGCATTAGGGCAAAGGCACCAATACAAATCCTTGTGCTGTGCCAAAGCAAAATCAACATCAGCTTGACAGGTAAAAGTATTATGTACTAAAAGCGTACGGTTAGCTGGCATTTGTGGCAAATGATAACGAATAGCATTTTCGCCAGTACCATGTGCTGCTGCTTTTGGCACGCCCATTCGTTGGTACATCGCTTCAAAATCGCCAGTACCCCTTTCAAAAAATTCATTCTCTGCGGCAGTTTCCTGATTGTGGATGCTTAAAATATCCTGCGGCCTGGCATTCTTCTCAATCAATTGAAAAAGTTCAGGTGATACCGAATAAGGTGCATGTGGCACTACCGAAGCATTAAGCGGCCAATAACCATCTCTTATTTTTACGCCTTCCTCTATAATAGGCTGCGAAGGTCGGTTAAAACCAAATACCTCCACAAAAGTATGATAGTAAAGTAGACTGTTTTTTTTCACCGTTTTAGAAAGTGGCACGTTCGAAATATCGCCTACGGCCACAATACCATTTTCGTACATCTGCCTATCAGCAGCTTCCATTGCCGCAATCACCACTTCGTCATCAGCGGCTCGTTGTGCTACAATTTCTTTTACAAATGCAGGTAAGCCAGTTTGTTCGGGTATTTTACCAAACAGGTGCGAAAGTTCCAAATGGCAATGGGTGTTCACAAAGCCTGGCACCAACACGCCTTCAAACTTTTCTACATTCTCTATTTTCTTTTCTGCGGCTTGTTCTTGTGTATATACATTTAAAATCTCGCCCTCTGGCGAAACTTCCAGTACGCCATTAGCAATAGGTCCGCTAGTTACGGGGTATATCCAATTTGCCGATAAGTATCTTTGCATGCTACAAATTAAAGGGAATAAGACATAATACTAAAATTAAAAACTTTTTTGCTGCCTTTAGCAACAGCTTGTGGAGAAATTCCCCAATTCACTTCAACCTCAAAAAACTATAAACAACTCACTTACAGTCAATTAATTTTTGGCATAATCAGTGGCACCATTATGTACTATCACTTGATGTAATTGAAAATTGTAAAAACTATAAAATTAAATATTATGAAAAAGTTATTTGTAGCAGCTATCGTAGCATTCGCAGGATTTACCGCAGTTCAAGCCCAAGCATCAGTTAGTAAAGTAGAAGTGGTTAGCGTTCAAGACAGCGTAGTTAAAACACCTATTAAATTAGAAGAATTACCAGAAGCCATTAAAACTGTTCTACAAACAGACCCATATAAAGCATGGACACCAACAGCAGCATTCAGCGTGAAAGATGGTAGCAAGTCATACTTCCAAGTTGATGTTAAAAAAGAGCAAGAAACTGCTTCTTTAAAATTCGATGCTGAAGGTAAACCAGTAGAGTAAGTTTAAAATACATCGTTAAAACTAAACCAATAAGCCAGATTTATTCTGGCTTATTTTTTTGCCATTTTTTTTAGTTTCATTCAAAGAAAACGCACTAAAGGCAGACAAGCCATTCTTTGGTTTTATCGCGGCATTCGGTATCACGACCAAGCAACCCTTTAAACAGTTCCTAAAATATGGATCTAGAGCCAACTAAATAGATTAGCGCCCTCAAAGAGATTACTATTGGCCCTACTAACAAAAGATCTACGACCAAACACCTGTTTCTTTAGGTAACATTCTGTAGAGAAACTCCACATTACCATTGATGGCACAAAAACAAAAACAAACTGATTAACAGCAATTTAAATAAAAAATAAGGCTTTGGCATCATTATGAAACCTTAGCTAGTATAATTCACAGATTGTATAAACTATAAAATTTAGATATTATGAAAAAGTTATTTGTAGCAGCTATCGTAGCATTCGCAGGATTTACAGCAGTTCAAGCTCAAGCATCAGTTAACAAAGTAGAAATCGTTTCTGTACAAGACAGTGTTGTGAAAACCCCTATCGAATTGTCGGCATTACCAGATGCCATTAAAACCGTTTTACAAACTGACCCATACAAAGCATGGACTCCAACAGCAGCATTCAGCGTAAAAGATGGCAACAAGTCATACTTCCAAGTTGATGTTAAAAAAGAAGAAGAAACTGCTTCTTTAAAATTCGATGCTGAAGGTAAACCAGTAGAATAAGTTAAAGACACATCGTTAAAACTAAACCGAAAAGCCAGATTTATTCTGGCTTTTCTTATTTTTGTATATGGCAGCAGTTTTAATTATTGAAGACGACAGTACCTTTGCTCAAATTATTGAAGGCTTTTTAAGCAAGAACAATTACCAAGTTACCACCGTAAGCAACGTGGCAAAAGCCCTAAAACTAATTGCCCACGAAGACTTTCAACTTTTATTGATTGATTACCGCCTGCCCGATGGAACGGGTATTGATGTGTTGAACCACCGACGTGAAACTGGATTAACGGTTCCAGCTATCATCATGACCTCATTTAATGATGTACGCACTGCGGTAAAGGCTATCCAATTAGGTGCGGTCGACTATATCACTAAACCCATTAACCCCGATGAGCTGCTGATGATCATCAGCAATGCACTTCAAAAAAAGGCAACGCCCAAAACTACTTCCAACGACAATTTTATTAGAGGAAAAAGTGATGTAGCCAACCGACTGTACCAACACATTGATTTAGTAGCCAACACCGATATGTCGGTCATTATACAGGGCGAAAGCGGCACAGGAAAAGAATTTGCTGCCAGAACCTTGCACCTACAAAGCAAGCGTAAAAACAAACCTTTTATTGCTATCGATTGTGGTGCACTATCTAAGGATTTAGCGGCAAGTGAATTATTTGGACACATTAAGGGCGCTTTTACAGGTGCAGTTGCCGATAAAAAAGGTTCATTTGAAGCCGCCAATGGCGGCACTATTTTCTTGGACGAAATTGGCAATTTGAGCTATGAAGTGCAGGTAAAACTATTACGGGCCCTACAAGAACGTGTGATACAGCCCCTCGGCAGCAACAAACAAATCCCTGTGGATGTGAGGGTAATTACCGCCACCAATGACGATTTGGCCAACAGCATGAAAAACGGTGAGTTTAGGGAAGACCTTTACCATCGTTTAAATGAATTCAAGATACAATTGCCGCCGCTAAGGGAAAGAGGCATCGACTTGGAACTCTTTATAGACCTCTTTGTTAAACTTTCCAACGAGGAATTAGACAGGAACGTGAAAGAAATTGACAAAGATACCCGATCACTACTACTAAAATACGATTGGCCAGGCAACTTGCGTGAGCTTAAAAATGTAATTAAACGCATGGTGCTCCTTACCTCTGGCACTGTAGCTACCGCCGATAGCTTACCTGATGAAATGAAAATAGCTGTTTCTACCGAAGTACCTTTAGACAATCCTTCTGACTTAAAGGCAGTAAACGAAAGTAACGAAAGAGCACTCATTACCGAAACCCTAGCCAAGGTAAAGTATAACAAATCCAAAGCGGCCAAACTGCTTAACATTGACAGGAAAACGCTTTACGCCAAAATGGAACGTTACGGAATCGATTAGTTTTTGAAAATCATTTACACTACATCTATCTCCCTAAAGCCCTTCTTTCCGCTATAGTCCAAAGCTCACGATCTCGCTTTGGAGCTGCCGCTTCAATAAGGTTTATTACACATCCTTCTTCCCAACTATTTTGAAATAGCAATAACATAATAGGTGTTATATTTTCTCTATACACCTTAAGATTCCCGCCTACGCGGGAAAGACGACCGTTGAAAGGAAGGTGCAATGATTTGCAATACCCTTGTACTCTAAACCCGATTGAAGTGAAAATACTTTTTGTTGCTGCTGTTACAAAACAAACCTCGCAGGTTTTTAAATGACGAAGCCCTCAACTTTACCATTGAAAACAATAACAAATGGAAGTTAAACCTGGAGAGGTTTATCAAAAAACTAAAACACTCCAAAATGCTTTAACGCATTCCAAATGCCATCACTGTCCACATCATCGGTAACATAATCGGCAATGGTTTTCACTTCTGGATTGGCATTGCCCATGGCCACACCTACATTTACATGTTTCAACATTTCAATGTCGTTACCACCATCACCAAAGGCCATGGTATGGGCAAGATCAATATTGTAATGCTTACAAAAAACATCAATACCCACCTTTTTGCTTTGACCTAGCGGATTTACATCGGCAAACAACGGCGTCCACCTAGAAGCTACAGAATTGGGCATTACCGCTTTCATAAAGGCAGCTTCCTGCTCTGGACCTAAAAAGATATTGGTTTGAAGTACCGAATTCACATCTACCTTTTCGGGATCAACCAATGGCGGCACGGGCAAATTCAAATGGGCATACATCCCAGCAATTTCAGGCGTCACATCGTGAATCGAAATGTCTTTCTCCGACATGAAAGAAAAGCTCAACGCATTTTCCTTGGTATAATCTAAAATGGCTTTAATATCGCGGGCATCAATACACTGCTTAAACAAAAGTGCTCCATCTTTTGCCACACAATAACCACCATTAAAAGTGATAAAACCATCAAAGTTTAAGTATTTGATATGCTCTATGCTATTGATAGAGCGTCCAGTAGATAAAATGGTTTTAATCCCTTTGGCCTGCAATGCTGCAATGGCCTTCTCTGTAGACTCGGAAACTTTATGTGTTTTAAAACTTAGTAATGTGCCATCAATATCGAAAAAAACGGCTTTTACGGTTGGATTTTGCATATCACAAAGGTAGCAAAGCCAAAAGCGGCAAGCAAAAAACAGCCAAAAGATAACATTGCATTAACTTAACTCCAGAACCTCTGCCAATCTAAAGAGCATAAAGACTTACGATTTTTTGTCATTCCGAATATAGCGAGGAATCTCCCCAAAAGCTGTAGCCTTTAGATCCTTCCTTACCGAAGTATTGGTGTGAGGTAGCTCTGGATGAAGAGCGAAGCTTTAAGAAAAAGAGTGGATGCGCTGCTTTACCGTTTCCAATAGCGATTGTAATTGCTGCACAATGGTTGATATTTTAGTTTGCAACACTTGGTCAATGACATCTACTGCTGCTATTTCTTGCTCAAGTTGTCTAAAGTCGCCTCCTAATTCCTTAGCGCCAATTTGGGCAATACGCCCGGCAAGGCGATGCACTACCAATCTTGCCTGCGCTTGATTCTGATCGCCGATGGCTTGTTGCAACAACGCTTGGTCATCGCGGCAATCTCGCATAAAGCTAGCGAGAATCTTAGCCATCATCGCTTTATCGCCCATGGTCATTTTATGTAGCGAGCGATCATCAAAATCAACATTTTGTACCAACTTAGGAGATAATGCAAATAGTGCCAACAAATCTTCGGCCTTAAACGGCTTAATGATCACTCCTTCAAAACCTTGGTCTAGCACTGCTTGTTGTTCATCGGGCAGCACTTGTGCCGTAATGGCATAATATTTCACCTTGTTCGGTAATTGCTTACGTAACTGATGATGCAACTCAATACCCGTTACACCCTCCAAACGCATATCTAACAACACATAATCCAAGTTTTGGTCTATCGGTTCAGACAATACCGCTTCTGCAGTGCTAAAAACCTTGAAAGGAATTTGATGTGTAGAGAAAATCAGCTTGCACAAGTCCAAAATCAGCTTGTCGTCATCAACAATCCATACTGTTTTAGAATGATCTATCGCTTCATCATTTTCTAAACTTGGTACTTCAGTTGGCATTTGGGCAGGTTTAAATTGTAGGTATACCACAAAAGAAGTTCCTTTTCCAAGCTTGCTTTTAGCATTAATTCTTCCACCCTGTGCATCTATCAACGTTTTCACAATAGCCAAGCCTAAGCCCGTTCCATTTTGGTTGATCGATTGATGATCGGGGTTTGCACCCTGCTCAAATTCCCTAAAAATTTTCTCTTGGTCCTCTTCAGAAAAGCCAATTCCAGTATCTTCCACTGTAAAATAGCAATGTAAATTTTCGTCATGCTGCTTACAGTCTACCGTAAGCTTAACATAGCCTTTTAAAGTAAACTTGATGGCATTTCCCAGCAAATTGTACAACACTTGTTTAAGTCTAAAAGCATCCCCATTCATCCAGTGCTGTTCCGAAAGATTAAAGTTTGTAATCAAGCGAATGCCTTTATTTTCGGCAAGAGGCCTCACCGCATCAATCACCTCATCCAACAGCTTCTTTAAATCAAAATCTTCCTTTTGGAAACTGAACTCTCCAGAAGTAATGCGGTTATAATCCAACACTTCGTTTACAATTTGCAGTAAATGCACCGAAGAACGATGGATAGCTTCTACGTGTTTCTTATCAGGATTGTCTTGTTTGGCGATAAATTCCGCATAACCCAAAATGGCTTGCAGGGGCGTTCTAATTTCATGGCTCATATTAGAAAGAAAGCGTTGCTTTGCCCTGCCGTGATATTCGGCCTCTTCTTTTGCTTTTTCTAGCGCCAGCCTGTATTTGTTGTTCTTCGTGATATCAGCTAAAATGAGCGAGCCTAAAATCAAAGTGATGACGAAGAAGGCAATAATGATGACTTTGATTTGAAATACCCCTTCGTTAACAATTCCTTTTGCCTGCTCCCCATTTAGGTCAATCTGCATCAAAGCTTCGGCTTCTACTTCACGAAGCACGTTGAGCATTTGCTTGGTGAGGGCACTACTTGAGCTGGCCAACTCGGCCTCCCGCTTTAAAAAACGGTTACTTTTCTCCCGCTGTTCAGTTTCAATGGTCTTAAGCGTAGTTTCTACATTTTGGATCACACTATCTTGCACCTGCGGATTTAGCGTGTCCCGCTTTATCTTATATTCTTCGTTAATGATCTTGTAAACATCGGCTTTCTTTTTACCAAACAATCTGGCTAAAAAGCCTCTTGACTTTTGCTCCTCTTCGGGTGCTACAGTGGTGGTTGAGGTAGACGTTTGCGTAGTAAAAACAGCGCTATCTGCCTCTCGGGTACGTTGTACAAATAACTCATTCAGTTTTTCTACTTCTTCCGAAAACGACTGGGTATTCACCAAATTCTCCTTTACTTCCAGATAAAGCAAAAACTGTTTATCCCTATCTTTTAGGAGGTTCTTTAAGGTTTTAATACGCTTCAACTGTTCCTCATCATTTACATACAAGGTAGTTAACGTGTCCAGCGTTCTACTTAATTTCTGAGTTGCGGCAAAAAAACTAACATTATTTTTGGGTTCCCGTTGCAATTGATCAAGAGAGGCAATTTGATGCGAAAGTTTGTTTACAATCCTCAGCTTATCATTAGGAGCAGATATTTTCTCTACCGTCACCAGAATTTCGCCAAATACAAATCTACTTACACCCCATGCCAATAATAGGGCCAAACCAGCAAACAAGAAGCCAATGACAACCTTTCCTTTGGTAGCGGTAAAGAAGCGTTTTTGGGGTTGAGCCGATGATTTGATAGCCATACTATATATTAACCACAAAACACGCACCGAAAGTGTTTTAACTATTTAAAATAATTGTAACAATTACCCATCAATTATAAATTCAACAAAGGTTGCGAGCCTAGCCTTCCCCTTTTATATTTGTGTTATGAACAGAATAGATCGGCTTTTTGGAATCCTTATTTTATTGCAATCTAAAAAGCATGTAAGTGCCGAAACCATTGCCGATAGGTTCGAAATTAGCGTACGTACGGTTTACCGTGATGTAAAAGCTTTGGCCGAGCAGGGAGTCCCCTTAAGCTTTGAGCCCAACAAGGGCTACTATATTGTGCACGGCTATTTTTTGCCACCAGTGTCTTTTAATACAGATGAGGCTGGAGCATTGCTCATGATGGAACGCTTTTTAGAAGGCTTTGCCGACAGATCCATCAAACAGCATTACCATAGTGCTTTGGACAAGGTCAAGAACGTGCTGAAGAGCAATCAAAAAGAAGCACTGGAAAATCTTAACCAAAACATTAAGCTGCAACTGCCCGAACGATTAAAGAACGATTTTGAATATTTGGCCCAACTTCAAAATGCCATTAGTGCCAAACATTGCATTGTAATTGGCTATAAAAACAATAAAGAAGAAGTGAGCAAAAGGGAAATTGAACCAATTGGGCTAATCTTTTATGCTTTCGGCTGGCACTTGATTGCTTGGTGCCATTTGCGCAACGAATACCGAGACTTTAGGGTAGATAGAATTAAAGACATCCTAAACCGTTGCGAACCCTTCAAGAAAGAAAAACACATGCCTTTAGAAGAGTATATGAAGTTTTTACCTGTAGATTATTAGATCTCTTAATAGTTTCTCCCGAACGAGGCCATTCTTAATGGCAATCTCAAGTTTGCAATTCCCTTAAAGCAGGCATCTTTTGACTTGCTATCCCTTATCCCTAAAAGAACAAAAGATTGCTTTCAGCAATACAGATTACATATTACAACCGAGGATAGGACTGTACAAAAAGATAGGATATTCTAGCCCATAAAGAAGATACCAGAGGTATCAATGACGTGATATCGTAGGCCATGTATGTTGGCCATTTGCGCATATTGGGGTTCCGTTGTGTCCCTACTGGCTATCCGGGCCTGTGCGCTGGAAAAGTCCAGGTACAAAAAAAGCCCCCGACATTTCTGAAGGGGGCTTGTAAGGATAGGCACCGACCTACTCTCCCACGTGTTACCGCAGTACCATCGGCTCTGGCGGGCTTAACTTCTCTGTTCGGAATGGGAAGAGGT
>NZ_JAELTX010000487.1 GCF_016429065.1 Pedobacter sp. ASV17 | reverse complement strand
ATGTAGGGGTCTCCAGTTCAAATCTGGACGGGACTACGACTAAGTTTTTTTGGGGGATTAGCTCAGCTGGCTAGAGCGCCTGCCTTGCACGCAGGAGGTCAACGGTTCGACTCCGTTATTCTCCACCACTCGGTGAACAAAGATCAGAGAACAAAGAACAAAGGACAGTGTCCTTTGTTCTTTGCTCCTTCATCCTTGCTCGACCAAGAGAAAGTTCTTTGACATATTGGAAGAAGTTAAAAAGAAGAGCAAACAACAATAGGCGACTGTTGTGTTTGTGCTCACCACGCCGCCAGCAATGGTAAGCGGGGTATGAGACATCATAACAAGAGCAAAAAAGCACACCGTGCGGCGCAAAAGGCGCACGAGTGGAAGAAAGTAATAAAGAGTATACGGGGGATGCCTTGGCTCTCGGAGGCGATGAAGGACGTGATAAG
>NZ_JAELTX010000486.1 GCF_016429065.1 Pedobacter sp. ASV17 | reverse complement strand
GTTGGAAGTAAAAGGCCATCGAGGTTTGCTTTTGAGGCTTCAAGGGAAGATACAATGTTGAAAGTTGATGTGTTTGTAGTTGAAAAAAAAGACGAGTTTGGAGCGGGTGCAGAGTTTATGCGTTATATGAGCGGATGTGGGAGGATGTGAATGGAGGACGCAACTTGGCGACTGAATCACGGATCAACACGGACCGACCGCTTAATCGTACAAGCTGCTGTCTCACGGTATAACGTAACAGGAATGAAAAGAGTACAATTCAAAACAGCCAAGTAATATAATTTTCCTTTGTCCGATTTCATGGTAACCTGTGAATGCCAAATGCCATTTGTCCCAACACCAGTTTACAGCCCACCAATTTTCTATTAAGAAGCAACCAAACTGCTCAAGGAGGTCCTTGACGCCGTGATTTCCTTTACAGGATGTAGTTTCATGTAT
>NZ_JAELTX010000485.1 GCF_016429065.1 Pedobacter sp. ASV17 | reverse complement strand
GATATGGGAGGGTGGGGTTAGGTGTAACAGAATAAAGGAGCAAAAAAAAGTTATCAATATCAGGTTGCTTATCCCACAATATGTTATTGGTTGGGGGAATTTGGTGTGTTTCGTTTTTCCACTCCCTTATCCAATTAAGAGTCTCATTTCCCGAACCATAGGGCATATTCTGCCCGATCTTGGCTCAATTATCCAATCAATTGTGTTCTGCGACGGCCAGGGTCGAAGGCTGAGACTACTCGCTGTAGAAAATCGGACTTATGAGGAGTCTAAGGGCCACAAGTGGACAAGGGGCCACTGCAGAATGGCACACATGTACATTGATGATTATTAAGGCGCTCAAAGCGACACTGCAGTAAAACGGTAATTTGCTTTTGCAAAAGCATAGACTCGCAGCATGTGCAGTGTCTTTCAACCCCTTGACCATCAACCTAGCAC
>NZ_JAELTX010000484.1 GCF_016429065.1 Pedobacter sp. ASV17 | reverse complement strand
GTGCCTAGCACGCCCATCAGGGCTATGCAAAAGACTTCTCTGCGCAACGGCCAAATGTCCACACCACCAAACCGAAGCCCTTCGAACCGTACTCCTCTTAGTGAGGTTGACCAGGACCGAAGCAATCATAGCAACCAAGAGGATTACCTTCCTGCACCTACGCCAGGCCAGCCTAGAAAGGGGCGATCAGACCGCCACCATCCCTACCAAAGAGCGGCCTCTTACCAAACGACAGTGGAAGAGGAGAAGGGAGTTGAGCAGGACACGGAAATTGTTTCAATGCATCGCCAGACTGTTGGTGCCGAATCTGACGAAGAGCTTCATCTGCGTATGCGAAGCCACCGCAAGGCATCGCAGACTCCTGGCCGAAGCAGCAAGTCGCGCTCGGTTAGCCAGACTACGCACTCCACATATATGATTGATAATGATGCTTCGCAA
>NZ_JAELTX010000483.1 GCF_016429065.1 Pedobacter sp. ASV17 | reverse complement strand
AGATAATACGTACTCCAACTCGGAGCTAAGCTAGTTTCTGCCGATTTGGATTGGAAGCGTTTTGTGAGGTGTGTGGTTGGGTAGAAGTTGAAAAGAGCATGAGTGCTGAAGGGGCAAAGAGCTACATTTTATACGCCACAGGATTTCAGTAATTGGTTTTGAATTTCAATCTGCAACTACACCTCACAATTCAACCTTGTTCTAAGGCGGTTCTGTACCAAACTGACTTTGACTGTAAAAGCAGGCCTGACACTTACTTTGGACCCCAGTGGGGTGCTCCGCACTACCCCAACTTCAGTACCTGAACGCCACATGCTTTTAAGCTTTACTATGTCGTCCAAACAAAAGACATAGTTTTTAACCCCGATTTACATATGCGTAATATACTTTTTCCTCGTTTCAACTAGTGACAGCCCCCTCAAGCCCTCTTCTCCGTAA
>NZ_JAELTX010000482.1 GCF_016429065.1 Pedobacter sp. ASV17 | reverse complement strand
TTTTGGAGACTGTCTTGGCATTGTTTGCTTTGGTTAGCTCTTCGTCGAGCTCGCCCGCACGCTTCTCTGCCGTTGCTGCCTTAGCTTCCGCATCGTGCACTTTGGAGGATTGAGCAGACTGATCGTGTTCAAGGTTCTGTTCCGCTTCGCTGAGCTTAGACTCCGCCTCCTAGAGGCATTCGGACAGGCGGGCGACGTCTCTATTTCGAGTGTCGAGATCCTTTTGAATAGTCTCTTGCGACTTGGAAGAGTCGTGTGCCTCTTCGAGGTCCTTTGTCGCTTTTTCTAGACTTTGTGCCAGGCCGGTACTGTTGTCTTTTGCCGCAGCGAGCTCGCTCCGCAGATCTGAGATTTCGGATTTGAGCTTGGTGATTTGCTCGGCCTTTGCCTCAACATCAGCCTGCAGCTGTGGAAACTCGTCGTCGTACGAGAAGAAGTC
>NZ_JAELTX010000481.1 GCF_016429065.1 Pedobacter sp. ASV17 | reverse complement strand
CTTCGTGGCCTGAGAAAATAGACACCTTTTGGTCTGCCCTCCTCGCGTCTTTTGACGTCCTTTTAGACGCTTCGAGCGGTACTCATGTCCATATCTCCTGGGCTCATGGCGCTCATTCATTACAAGAACTTCGAGATCTCGCAAAGGCGGTGGTGTTTTAGGAACCTGCCACGGCCCGGTGTTGTCCGCCATCTCGACAAGACAAAGCGACGCTGTTCTGTATCAGCAATGTTAAGGCCCCCAAGCTGAACGAGTATTTTTCGCGCTATGGGCCTGTCAGAGCTTTACCGTTCATTTTTGATTTCATTGACGAATCGACACGGGATGAGATCCTTGACATCGTTTCTCCGAACAAGAATCTCGCCTGGAATTTGCTACCTGCCAAGTCTGGTAGAGCAGGATCCATAGAGTTCAGACGTCCTCCCGGTGTAGCCAATAC
>NZ_JAELTX010000480.1 GCF_016429065.1 Pedobacter sp. ASV17 | reverse complement strand
CTTAGAGGCAATTCTTCTCTCTAGATTCTGTCCTGGGATAGCCTTTCGCAATGTCTCGAGAACCTGGTCGTATTCGTCTTCTGTCAAGTCGCCGCCCCATTGCTTGTCCCCAAGAGCGGGCATAGCGTCCTTGATAGCTTGATATCCCTCAAGCACCGTGGTACCATTCGGGACCCAGTCGTTCCATAGCGAAATGAGATGTCCCATGATGTGAGGATTGTCTCTAGCCGGGTTATTTTCTGGGTTCTTCACGTCAAGAATGTTTGGTGCGAACGGGCTACCATCAGGACTGCCGACAAATGCCTTGTGCGCTTTCAAGGGCGGGGGATACGCGGCGGAGTACTTGTTGACTGCGTAAAAATAATTGTAGGCATTGATGATTTTGTAGCCGTTCTTGATGTAGTCGAAAAGCCCATTGCTGTGGTAGAGAGCCCACTGC
>NZ_JAELTX010000479.1 GCF_016429065.1 Pedobacter sp. ASV17 | reverse complement strand
CACTAGAAGCTTACTAGCCTACTCGTACTAGGAGCTGCTAGTCTGCTAGAACCCCTGTCGATGCGAAAATTTTCAATCATCCGTTCACTCGTACCGTTAGCGTCCGATCCCGATTCCTGCCAGGGCTTGCCAGGGCCTGCCGTGGCGTAGTCTAATTATATCCCCGTCCGTTTTCTAGCTGCAGCTGGCCTTGCGCCGGCGCCAGCCACTAGCCTTACCGCGTGCGCTGTAGTCTCACACTTTTGTTACGAGTATTCGTACGAGTACATGACTGTGATGGATCCCTCGTGGGCTGAGTGATCCAGTTGCGCCGAGCCCCGAGCCACTACTCGTAAGTGACGGACGGTGCTCGGCTTGCTTTCCTCGGACTTGTTTCTGCTTATTTTCTTCACGTCGACTATTGCTGGCTGTGCACGTTGTTCCGCTATTGGGTATACTG
>NZ_JAELTX010000478.1 GCF_016429065.1 Pedobacter sp. ASV17 | reverse complement strand
GCAATAGCCTCCTGCAGCACGGCCGTCACATCAGGCACAGGCCACGTAGGACCGCACAGGTAGAAGCTGCCTTCTTCCTTGATGTACGCCTTGACAATGTCGTCGACTGTCTGGCGCATGCGGTCCTGGATGTAAATCTTTTGAGGCTGGTCGCGAGAAAAGGCGCTGCCGACAAGCGTGACGACGCCCGCAGCGAGGTAGGCTTCCCACTCCTCTCCGTAGAGATACTCCTCGCGCTGATGACGCGAGCCGAGATACAAAAGGATGGAGCCAATGTCCTTGCCCTGGGCCTTTTGCATGGCGCGGTACTGGACAAAGGCGCGGAAGGGGGCTAGACCAGTACCCAGACCGGCCATGATGAGAGGAGCAGAGTCCTTGGTGGGAAGCTTCATGACCGACGGCTTGACGGAAACGACGACGGGGGCACCGGCCTGTAGGC
>NZ_JAELTX010000004.1 GCF_016429065.1 Pedobacter sp. ASV17 | reverse complement strand
TAACTGTTTTGCAAGTTAACCGTTGGGATGAAATCCTTAAAAAAGGAACTGCATTTGCAAAAGCATTGAAATTGGATGAACACTTTACCGAAAAATTCTTGGAATTGGTACACGGTGAATCTATCCGTTTACAAACTGAAATATTAAACGAAGGCAAAGCTACACAAGAAGGCATTGCCGCTGAACAACATGCTGAAGTGAAAGCATAAGCAAATATTTTTTAGGATATTCTGTCATTATACTATCTCTACCTGTCATCCAGAGCAAAGCGAAGGATCTTATAGATTCCTCACGATGTTCGGAATGACAGGAGAGTAAATGACAGTAACCTTAACAACACAACTATCAGACCGAACCCATGCATAAAAATGCAATTGTGTCCTTTAAAGGGGCGCAAAACATAAACACTGAAATACAACTTACTGGCTCAAAAAGCGAATGTAACCGAGCATTGATTATCAAATCTTTAAGCAAGAATTTGGTAAAAGTAGAGAACCTATCCAATGCTGCCGATACGGTTACCTTAAATGCTATTTTAGCCGACTTAAATACGGTAGATACCGACCACAACCTTGCTAAAACAGTAGACGTTGGTCCTGCTGGGACTGCTATGCGTTTTCTATCTGCCTATCTATCTGCTAAAAATGGAAACTTTCTGCTTACTGGGACTGAACGTATGAAACAACGTCCCATTGGTATTTTAGCTGAAGCCCTAAAAGAAATTGGGGCTAATATCAGCTATGCAGAAAAAGATGGTTTTCCCCCTCTTTCTATTAAAGGTCCGCTGGAGCAAACCAATGCCCAAATCAAAATCAAAGGTGATGTAAGCAGTCAATACCTGTCGGCTTTGCTAATGGTTGCACCTACCCTTCCAAAGGGATTAACCTTGGAAATAGAGGGCGAACTGACTTCTAAACCTTATGTAGAAATGACCTTGGCCATGTTGGCAGAGTGTGGCATTTCACATGAATGGAAGGGTAACTTAATTACCATTGCCCCTCAAGATTTCAAACCTTCTACCCTTATTGTAGAACCAGATTGGAGCGCTGCTTCTTATTGGTATAGCATTGTGGCCTTAGCTGAAAATGCAAAAATCAGCTTGCCTCACTTACGAGATAAGAGTTTACAGGGCGATAGCCAAATCAAATCTATCATGGAGATTTTTGGCGTAAGTACGACCAAAACTTCCAACGGCATTGCTTTCGAGAAAAACCAAGAAATTAAAGACACAGACAAGGTGTTAGATTTAAAAACTTGTCCAGACTTAGCACAAACCATTGTGGTCATTGCTGCCGCTTTGGGATTAAACATGGCTTTTACAGGTTTAGAAACCTTAAAAATAAAAGAAACTGATCGTGTTGCCGCTTTGCAAAACGAGTTGGCAAAAATTGGCGTGAAATTAATTGAAGACAATCTGGTTTACACGCTAGATTGTTCAAATTTGAATTTCCCTAAGAAAGTAAGCTTTGCCACTTACGAAGATCACCGTATGGCCATGGCTTTTGCCCCTTTAGCACTATTGATTGAGGAACTAGAAATTGAAGAATGTAACGTGGTTGAAAAATCTTATCCTTATTTTTGGGAGGACTTGAAGAAAGCAGGATTTGACGTAGTGGAACAAAGATAAAAGAGCAAAGAATAAAGACCAAAGCACAAACGCCTAAATGGGCGAAATCGTAAATCTAAAATCGTAAATCTAAAATAAAAATGGCAGGCAACTCATTTGGACACATTTTCTCTATCACCACCTTTGGCGAATCGCATGGAACGGCAATTGGCGTAATTTTAGACGGTTGTCCCGCAGGCTTAACCATCGATTTGGATTTCATCCAATCGGAGCTAGACAAAAGAAAACCTGGCCAATCGAAGATTACCACACAACGCAAGGAAAGCGATACGGTGCAAATCTTATCAGGTATTTTTGAAGGCAAAAGTACAGGCACACCCATTGCGATGTTGATCCCCAACGAAGACCAACGCAGTAAGGATTATGGCCATAATGTAGATGTTTACCGTCCTAGCCATGCCGATTATGTGTACGATGCCAAATATGGTATTCGCGATCATCGTGGTGGTGGCCGATCATCAGCTCGGGAAACGGCAGCTCGTGTGGCCGCTGGAGCGATTGCCAAACTATTTTTAAAATACCATGGCATTGATATTTTTGCTCATGTAACTGCTGTGGGTAAAATCAACGCCCCTAATTTAGAAAGCAACGACATTAACGAACTACTGGAATTAAGAGAAGCAAATATTGTTCGATGTGCCGATCCTGCTACCGCAAATGAAATGATTGAATTCATCGATAGTGTACGCAAGGATGGTGATACAGTAGGCGGAAAAATCTCTTGTGTAGTTAAAGGCTGTCCTGCGGGATTGGGCGAACCTGTATTTGACAAGCTTCATGCAGATTTAGGAAAAGCCATGCTGAGCATTAATGCGGTACATGGTTTTGAATACGGTTCAGGTTTTGACGGTACTGAGTTGAGAGGCTCTGAACACAACGATGTTCCATTGCCTAAAGCGAAAGAAGAGCAACAGTTCAAGACCATTAGCAACCATGCTGGTGGCATTTTAGGCGGCATTTCTAACGGAATGGACATTACTTTTAAAGTAGGTTTTAAGCCCGTAGCCACCATTATGCACAACCAACAAACCATTAATGCCGCTGGGGAAGCAGCAGAAATAAAAGGCAAGGGCCGTCATGATCCTTGTGTGGTACCAAGAGCAGTAGTAATTGTAGAGGCCATGGCAGCACTTGTTTTAGCAGACCATGTTTTAAGAAACCGCGCTACAAAACTGTAGTTTACCAATAAAATACTTGATCTGTGTATTGGTGGCGAGTGAGTTTTAGCCACAGATACACAGATTTTTTTTTATAGATACCCGAAAATATCTAATTTCAAGCTAAGGACTTAGGCGGCGGGGATGCCACCTTTGGCCATCAATCAGGGCAAGGTTTGGCGTCCCCGCCAAACAACAACTGTAAAATTAGCCCAACGACTTTCAAACAACTCCTACAAAAACTTAAAAACATCATTACCTATTATTTTCCGACCTATTTCATTTGTGCATCTGTGACAAATATTTTCAACTACAGATACACAGATTTTTTATAGTTTTATGAGATGAAAGTTAAATTAGTCTTACTCGGTTCCTTACTTGTTTTAAACCTAGCTGCTTTTGCGCAAAGCTTTAACGAGCAAATCGCGGCCCACCGTGAAAAATATAAAGCGGATTTCGTTACGAACGAGCATTCGCCATTGAAAGAAGGAGATTTAAAATACCTCCATTTTTATAATGCCGATAGCAATTACAAAGTGACCGCTAAGGTAACCTTATTGGAAGGCGAAAAAGCTTTCAAAATGCCTACCTACGCAGGAACTACTGCCGAATACATTCGTTATGCTAAACTTGATTTTAACATCAACGGAAAGCCTACACAGCTGACTTTGTACAAAAATGTGGCCTTTTCGGCCAATCCAGCTTATAAAGATTACCTCTTTCTCCCTTTCACCGACCAAACCAACAATAAGGAAACTTATGGCGGTGGCAGATACATTGATTTAAAGAGTGGAGACATCGCCAATGGAAGCATTGAATTGGATTTCAATAAAGCTTACAACCCATATTGCGCTTATAGCGATGGTTATCGTTGTCCTATCCCGCCAGAGGAAAATGATTTGGCTTTGGCTATTAAGGCTGGTGAGCAAAAATACACTGGCGAGAAGAAGCATCGAAATTAATATTTGATTATTAGGTATATTTCCACGTCATTTCGAGCGAAACGAAGTGTAGTCGAGTAAATCTTTCGATGTGTTATTCGAAACGATGATAATACTAACTACAAGTTCAAATAAACACCCCGGTTTTCAACCACCCCTATGGGCGGGGTGTTTTAATTACAAAGTTCAAAGATTTAACTTCGTTGAGCTTCGGTTCTCGACTACGTTACACTTCGCTCGAAATGACGACCATTTTCAGCCACAAGTTTACAACACATTACAAAAACAAAAAAGGCGATATTTCTATCGCCTTTTTGATAATTCCCATTTATCAATCTTTAATATAGTTTTGGATAACGTTCTGGGTTGCCCTCATTCATCATGGCATAAGCCACTTCGATGATGTCATCCACAGAGGGTTTAGAGAAATAGTCACCATCAGAACCGTAAGGAGGTCTGTGGGCTTTTGCCGCTAAAGTTTGTGGCTTACCATCCAACAGGTAATAACCTTTTTGGTCTTCCAAAATATTTTTAAGGATGAAGGCACTAGCACCGCCAGGTACATCTTCATCAACAATCAATAACTTATTTGTTTTCTGTAGTGATTTCGCACAAAGATGATCTAAGTCGAAAGGCAACAAGGTCTGTACATCTATCACTTCTAATGAAATGCCAAATGCCGTCAATTCTTCTGCTGCTTCCTCAACCAATCTAAGTGTTGAGCCATAACTCACTACCGTAATATCAGTTCCCTCTTTAATAATTTCAGCTTTGCCCAAAGGAACGGTAAACTCACCTACATTGTCAGGCAACATCTCTTTTAAACGGTAACCATTTAAACATTCAATCACCAAAGCAGGCTCATCAGACCTAAATAAGGTATTGTACATCCCTGCGGCTTGGGTCATGTTACGAGGAACACAGATGTGCATGCCACGTAAGCTACCTAAGATCATGCCCATTGGCGAGCCCGAATGCCAAATCCCTTCCAATCTATGACCTCTGCTTCTGATAATTAAAGGTGCTTTTTGACCCGCTTTTGTACGATAAGACAAGGTTGCCAAATCATCACTTAAAACATTAATGGCATAAAGCAAGTAATCAAGATATTGGATTTCGGCAATAGGTCTCAAGCCTCTCATGGCCAAACCAATTCCCTGTCCCACAATAGTGGCTTCCCTAATCCCCGCATCACTTACCCTCAGCTCGCCATACTTCGCTTGCAAACCTGCAAAACCTTGGTTCACATCGCCAATGGCGCCTAAATCTTCCCCAAAAGCAAGTAACCTCGCATCACGGGCAAAATTAGCATCAAAGCAAGCATTTAAAATCTCTCTTCCATCTAACATTTTACCATCTTCACTGTATTGTGCAGCAATATGGTTCACCTTAAATGGACTTTCCAAACCTTCTGTAAATAGTTTAGAATTATATAGTTCTGTAAAAAAATCTGTTTTTCCTTGGTACCAGTTGATCAGTATCTCACGTTCAGCTGTTGGTGTATTCACACTTTGTCTGATGGCTTTTCGAGCGGCAGAAACCACTTCCTTACGCAAAGCATCATGTGTAGAAGCTAACTGTGCAGCAATTTTAGATATACTTGGATCTCCATTAGCCAAGTTATTAATCAAGCGCACCACTTCAGCCTGCTCTTGTTTAATGGTATCCAAAAACTCGTTCCAAGCTTCCTTCTGTACTTCTTTTACCAACTTTTTAGCGGTTTCCTCTAATTCATCGAGTTCTTCTTTGGTCGCAATCGCTGATTCGATCATCCACTCACGCATCTTAACGATACAATCGTGTTCACGCTCCCATTCCAAACGTTCTTTACTTTTATAACGCTCATGTGAGCCAGAAGTGGAGTGTCCTTGGGGTTGGGTAACCTCGGTAACGTGGATCAAAACAGGTACATGCTCATTTCTGCAAATTTCTATGGCTTTCAGATAAGTTTCGCATAAAGCTGGATAATCCCATCCTTTTACCTTGAAAATTTCGTAACCGTTGGTTCCCTCTTCTCTTTGGAAACCCTTAAGGATTTCAGAAATATCTTCTTTAGTGGTTTGATATTTTGCAGGCACAGAAATTCCGTAACCATCGTCCCAAACAGAAATCGCCATAGGTACCTGTAATACTCCCGCTGCATTAAATGCTTCGAAAAATACACCTTCCGATGTAGAACCGTTACCTATCGTACCAAAAGCAACCTCATTACCATTTACTGAAAAGTTTTTTAGGTAATCAAGTTCCTTATTTTGTTTGAACAATTTTGAAGCATAAGCCAAACCTACCAAGCGAGCCATTTGGCCACCTGTTGTGGAGATATCTGCTGAGCTATTTTTTACTTCCGTAAGATTTTTCCACGTTCCGTCGTCATTTATTGAACGGGTAGAAAAGTGGCTATTCATTTGTCTGCCTGCCGATGCTGGATCTGCATTAACGTCTGGATTGGCATACAATTGTGCAAAAAATTCTTTAAGGGTAGATATGCCGGTTGCGAAGGCAAAAGTTTGGTCTCTATAATAGCCCGAACGCCAATCGCCGTTCTTAAAAACTTTGGCCATAGCTAGCTGTGGCACTTCCTTACCATCGCCAAATATTCCAAATTTGGCTTTACCCGTGAGCACCTCTTTTCGGCCTAATAAACTCGCCTGGCGGCTTTCTACAGCAATTTTGTAGTCGTTTATTACTATGGCTTTAAAGTCTTCAAAACTGAGTTCCGAAGCGTCAATCTCATTGGTAATTATTTTCCCTGATGAAATCATAAGCAAGAAGTTGGTTAGGTGGCAAAGATACAATTCTTTCTTATTCTACCGGAATGAAATACCCAAATAATATTTGGAATGCTTTTTGTTTTAAATTATAAAACATTAAATTTGTGTATATACTAAACTCAAATCAGCAGACATGAAAAAGCTATTATTGTTATTGGTTACCGTAGTTGGATTAGGGTTTGCAGCTAACGCTCAGACAAAACCAGCAGAATTTAAATTCGAATCTGAATCACACGATTTAGGAAAGATTAAGCTAGATGCAGCCGTTTCTTATACGTTCAACTTCACCAATGAAGGCGATGCACCATTAATCATTTCAAAAGTAGAGCCTACTTGTGGCTGTACCGTTGGTGAGTACACGCAAACTCCAGTGAAAAAAGGTGAAAAAGGTTTCATTAAAGTTACCGTAAAAAAATCAGGTGCTCCTGCGCCATTTAACGTGGCTATTACCGTTACTTCAAACGCCAGAACCACTACTAAAGTGCTTTATTTAAAAGGCGAAAGCGTAGCTGCCGCAAGTAAATAGAACCTAATTTATTACATTAATATTTTGGTAAAAACCTCGTTATTGCAACGGGGTTTTTATATTTTTGCCCTATGCCAAAGATATCAGAAAAAGGGCTTCAAATGCCCGCTTCCCCAATTAGAAAACTTACTCCTTTCGCCGATCAGGCAAAAGCTGCTGGAAAAAAGGTATATCACCTTAATATAGGTCAACCAGACATAGAAACTCCTGAAGGAATGCTCAATGCCATTAAAAACATTGATTTTAATGTTTGGGCCTACACACCTTCTGAAGGAACTTTAGCTTATAGAAAAAAGCTAACTGAATATTACAACAAACTGGGCTACAACATCAGCCCTGAAAATATTTTGGTAACGGTTGGTGGTTCAGAAGCCATTACCATTGCCATGCAAACTTGCGTTAACGAAGGTGATGAGATTATCATTCCTGAGCCTTTTTATGCTAACTACAACGGCTTTGCCTGTATGAGCAATGTAGTGGTTAAACCAATTTTATCTTACATTGAGAATGGTTTTGCCCTACCTCCTATTGCCGAGTTTGAAAAGTTGATTACCGAAAAAACAAAGGCAATCATCATTTGTAATCCTAACAACCCAACAGGTTATTTATACTCAAGAGAAGAGCTAGAAGCTTTAAAGGAACTATGCGTAAAATACGATTTGTTCTTATTCTCTGATGAGGCTTATCGTGAGTTCTGCTATGACGGCCGCGAATTTATTTCGCCAATGCACCTTGAGGGATTGGATGAAAACGTAGTGGTAATGGATACCGTTTCTAAACGTTATAGCGCTTGTGGCGCTCGTTTAGGTTGTTTAATCACCAAAAACAAAGAAGTAATTGCTTCGGGATTAAAATTTGCGCAAGCACGTTTAAGTCCAGGAATGGTAGAGCAAATTGCTGGTGCCGCTGCCGTGGATACTCCAGATAGTTATTTCGAAACTGTAAATAAGGAATACACTTTGCGTAGAGACACCTTAGTGAATAGATTAAACAACATTGATGGTGTTTTCTGTCCTAATCCAGGTGGTGCCTTTTATGTAGTGGCTAAATTCCCTATTGATGATGCAGACAAATTCTGTCAGTGGATTTTAGAAAAATTTGAGCACAACAATGCTACGGTAATGATGGCTCCTGCTACTGGTTTTTATTCTTCAGCAGGTTCTGGTAAAAACGAAGTGCGTATGGCTTATGTACTTAACGTAGATGACCTAAATGCTGCCATGGATTGTTTGGAACTTGCTTTACAACAGTATCCGGGAAGGGTTGACTAGGTACTAGTAGTTAGGAATTAGGAACTAGTGGTTAGTAGCTAGGTATTAATATATAGTAGCCAATAAATGAAGGTTTGTAGGTTTAAACAACTTTGCAAGCCTTTTTTATTTTATTAAACCTCGCAGGTTTTAAAAACCTGTGAGGTTTGTCCATATGAGATTCCTTACCGAAGAGTCGATATAGGTAAGCTCGGAATGACAAAGCTCGGTTGATAGAAGCAAGTAACCAGATTGTAAGGGCCAATAGCTAATAGAGACTTACGAAGTTTTCAAAACTTCGTAAGTCTTTTTGCTTATAAATCTTGTAGGCTTTCGTAATAACTAGCCCCTAACTACTGGTACCTAGCTCCTAGAATTATTAACGCCCATAGCGTACATGATAATGTTTATGGCAAATTTGGTATTGTCTTCTGCTAAAAAACGTTTGTTTCTAAAATCGTAGTCCCATTCACAGCCGTAATCCTTATTACTGTACAAAACGCCGATGCGTCCGTTGATGGTCACTGCTTTCAGATAATCGTGCACCAAGTCATCGCCCCAGCCATTCAATTCAAATGAAGTAGCGGGCGGACCTTTCTCAAACTTAAAAAATGCACTGTAGAGCGAATGGTTGTTAGGGATTTTCTTTAAGGCACTAGCTCCAAAAAGATTGGCCATTTGCGTTTCAAAAGAGCGTGCAAATAAGCCGTCTATATCGTGGTTACAATCGTCCACGAAAACAAAGCCCCCATTATTCACATAAGTTTTAAAGTTAGCGGCTTCTTGTCGGTTAAACTGCACCAGTTTATGTCCGCTTAAATAGCAAAAAGGATACTTAAAAATATCAGCACTGCCCAACTCCACAATTTTCTCTTCTGGTTCCAACGGAATGGTAGTATATTCCAACAACGAATTGAGCACGTTGGCGGGCATACGCTGATCCGTGTCCCAGTCGCCCGAGGTATATTTGATCCTAGCAAACGTAAACTTTAACTGATACATCAACCTAAATTAAGTCCATTTTTCGCTAAAAGCCATTTTATAATCAGCTAATGTTGTAATTTTTTTGATATTCTTTAAAATCTGCTTCATTTTTCGTTTCTATATGCGCTATATTGAGATATCAATTTCTATTTAACTAAAGATTTGCTGCGTGGAAATTTCAACAGACAACCTAAATCACCTTATTCAAAAAATTACTTCCTTAAAAGCCGAAATCCAGAAGGTAATTGTAGGGCAAGACGAGATCATTGACGAAATGCTCATTGCCCTTATGGCTGGCGGACATTGCTTACTGGAAGGTGTGCCAGGCTTGGCCAAAACCTTAATGGTACGCACCATGGCCCAAGCTTTAGACCTTTCTTTTAGGCGCATCCAGTTTACACCAGATTTGATGCCTACCGACATTATTGGTACTGAAATTTTGGAGGAAGACCACAGCACGGGCAAGCGTTTCTTTAAATTTAACAAAGGACCATTATTTGCCAATATCATTTTGGCTGATGAGGTGAACCGTACGCCACCCAAAACGCAGTCGGCTTTGTTAGAGGCCATGCAAGAATTTGAAGTGACCTATGCAGGACAAACCTATCCTTTGGATCGTCCGTTTTTTATATTGGCTACGCAAAACCCCATTGAGCAAGCGGGAACTTATCCTTTGCCCGAAGCACAGTTAGACCGATTTTTACTTTATATTAAAATAGGCTACCCTACTGCTGCCGAAGAAACCAAAATTTTGAGCAGTACTACAGGCGCTAAGCAGACCAAAGTAAATGCCATTATTGGCGCCGAAGAAATCAAGCAATTACAAAAACTTACCCGTGAGGTGAGCATTAGCGACGACCTCATTAGCTTTACCAGCGAATTGGTTCGTGCTACCAGACCCGAAACCACTACTGTACCTTTTATCAAAGAATGGGTACGTTGGGGCGCAGGACCTCGTGCTGGCCAGGCATTGATTTTAACCGCAAAAGCCCGTGCCCTATTTAAAGGCAGATATGCGGTAGTGATGGAAGACCTCCAAACCATGGCCTATCCTGTCCTCCGTCATCGGGTATTGATGAATTTTAAAGCTGATGCCGAAAACATCACCGCAGACAAAGCTACCGACGAGTTGTTAAAAGCGGTATCAAGACCCAAAAACAACATCTAATGAGCAAACTCCTTGATCCTAAAGTATTGATGGCCATCAAACCTTTATCGTTAGCGGCAAAAGCAACGATAGATGGCTTTATGCATGGGATTAACAAAAGTACCATTAAAGGGGCTGGTATGGAATTTAGTCAGTACAGAAGTTACCAAGCTGGCGACGATTTACGCTCGTTAGATTGGAAGATGTTTGCGCGTTCAGATCGTTATTACATCCGCGAATCGGAGATGGAAACCAGCATTTCAGTCCGTTTATTGGTAGATGCCAGTGCATCCATGAACCATAGCGATGGCTACCAAACCAAAATGGATTACGCCCGTTATGCCGCGGCTTCATTAGCTTATTTGGCCAATTTACAGGGCGACGCCGTAGGTTTGTACATCTTCAAAAATACAGGGCTGTTTGCCATGAACACTCGCCAAGATTTCCAACACTTGAACCGTTTGTTCTATCAACTGGAAAATATTAAGCCCGAAGGTGGTTTTACCCAACAAATCCAATACAAAGAAATATTTGCTGGCCCACGCAAGAGAGAGCTCTTGGTTTTCTTCACCGATTTTTACCAACAAGATGATGAACTACTGAAACTATTGGATACGCTGTTGCCTTTAAGACATGAAATTTTGGTGTTCCACCTTCTTTCCAACAATGAATTAGAACTTGATTTTAAGGGTTTTTCGTCCTTTGAAGATCTAGAAAGTGGACAGATCATCCAATTGGATCAAAAAAAGGCAAAAAGTGCCTATCAGGAAAGGATGAACGAATATTTGCAGAACACCAGAAAGGAAATGCTGAACAGAAACATCTATTACAGAACCCTGAACACCAATGAAGTACTTGATCAGGCTTTGAGAGATTTTTTAAACCAAAGAAATAAGCTAAACCATTAACCGTGAATTTGCTATACCCTATAGGTTTATTGGCCTTAACGGCACTCCTTGTTCCTATCATTATTCATTTATGGCGAATAAAACAGGGCAAAACCTTTAAAGTGGGCAGTATTTCCTTAATGGGAGAAAGTGCGGCATCAAACGCCAGAAGTTTCGTGATCAGTGATTGGCTATTGCTGCTATTACGCTGTTTGTTGCTGGCCATATTGGCCCTTCTATTGGCACAACCTTTCTTAAAGGGTAAACCACTGGCCAAACAAGGCGGCTGGATTTTGGCAGAACAGCAAAACCTAAAAGCAACTTATCAAAATCATCGTAAAACCATCGATTCTTTACTGAACAAAGGTTTTGAGTTCCGTCGTTTAGGTTTAGGTTTTAAATCGCTCTCACTTAAAGACACGGTAAATGCAACTACCGATAGCCTTCCTCCATTGAGCTTTATTTCGTTGCTTAAACAAGCTAACCATCAGCTCCCCAACCAGTACCCCGTATGGATATTTGCACCTAAAACGGCCTTAGGTTTTGAAGAGGAATTACCAAAACTCCATTTACAGGTGCATTGGCAAACACCGCCTTTGGATACTTTAACATCTTACAGCAGATCCTTTTTAAACCTGAATTTAAAGGCTCAAGCTAACGGCAGCACGGTCATTTATCAGCGAGAAAAAGGTTCATTAGTTCCCGCAATGCAAGTACTTATCCATTCCAGCAATGCTTTGGATGGCAAATACGTAAAAGCAGCCGTTAATGCCATTGGCGAATACCTTGATCAACCGATTACCATTTATAGCCAAAGCAGCAAGCAGTCCTTAGATGCCATTTTTTGGCTGGCAGATACTGATGTTCCCAATGATGTTCGCAAAAACCTAAAAGCCAATGGGGTATTGTTTAAATATGCCAAGGGAAAAACCACCGACGAAAATAGCTTCATCAGCTTTGGGAATACTTCACTTGGCAATGCTTCCTCAGCGAAGCTTTTAAAGCGAATAGCTAGCCAAGCAACAGGACAAAGCCTATGGGAAGATGGCTTTGGAGAAGCACTTTTAACGGTACAGCAACAACAACAGGTACATGAATACACCTTTTACAGCAGGTTAAACCCACAATGGACCGATTTGGTATGGAAAGAGCAATTTGCGGAAGTACTATTCCCTTTATTGTATGGCCAAACTAACAAGCAATTTGGCTTTGAGGAAAAAGCTTCCCCAGCTCAAGTGAATGCACAACCCATTGCTACTTTTGAAAATTCCAAAGACAATCCCACCCTTCTTTCATCAAACCTAAACTTGGACAAATATCTTTGGGTAGTGGCATTTTTGGTGTTTTTAGTGGAACGTATATTGACCTATCGTAAACAAACTCCTTTGAAACAGGCATAATATGGAAGGCAAAGGATACATACAAGGGTTAAAAAGCAGAAGGATTTTACTGCTCAGCTTACAGGGCCTAGCCTTAAGTTTGGGCATTGCACTGCTGGTAGGCAGCTTACTCCACTATTTTTTCGGTACAGGTTATTGGACTTACTTTACTGCTTTTGTATTGTCTGCGGGGGTATTTTTAGGGATTCATCCCCTATGGAAAATCAACGAGCAACACATGGTACGCCACCTTGATAGCCAGTTTCCCGAACTGGAAGAAAGCAGCGGCCTTCTTTTAAAAGCACCAGCACAATTGGGCACTTTGCAACGCTTACAAGCCCGAAAGATACTTCCTCTACTGCCTACGAAGTACATTTTTAGCGACCTTCAACTCAAAAATTGGGTCAGCTTTGCATGTTTAATGATTGGACTAAGCTGCTATTTGTTCATTCCTCCAACAAGGCCCCATTCGGCTACTAACCAACTCGAAGCAAACAACACCAACATCCACAAGGAAGAAAAGGTATTGCCGCAAATTTCGAGCTACTCCGTAGAAATTACCCCACCAAGCTATACAGGTAAATCTCGCAGACAGCAAAACCAATTTTACCTTAAGGCCGAATTAGATGCCAAAGTGGTGTGGAACATCCGCACGAATAAAGCTATCCGTAATTTTCGTGTGTTTTTTAATGACGTAGAAAAGCTTCAATTAAAACCCTTGAATCAAGATTCCACCTTGTGGACTTTCTCTAGAAAACTGGACAAGCAAGGTTTTTATCAACTGGAGTTAGATGGCAAAAAATCTGACCTCTACCAAATTGAGGTTATTCCAGATTATCCTGTAAAAATTAACATCACGCAACCAAAACCACAACATACTATTGATATTGGTCAGCCGATGCGGATCAACGTTAAGGCACAATTGAATGACGATTATGGCATCACTGGCGCTTACATTTCTGCTACCATGGCCAGTGGTAAAGGAGAAAGCGTAAGTTTTACAGAGAAACGTTTACCGTTTGATGCTTCCTTTGCCAATACTAAAAGTATCGCACTGCAAAAATCAATTGATTTACGAAACTTGGGCATGAAACCTGGAGACGAATTGTATTTCTTTATCCAAGCACAGGATAATAAGGGGCAATTGAGCCGTTCGGATGTTTACATGGTGAACATTGTAGATACTGCCGAGTTGATGAGCATGGCGGGAATGGCCTCGGGGGTAAATTTAGTACCCGAGTATTTCAGAAGTCAGCGCCAGATTATTTTAGATACCGAAAAACTGCTCGGCGAACGAGCAAGTCTCAGCACAGAAGATTTCAACAAAAGAAGCAATGGTTTGGCGATCGATCAAAAACTCCTTCGATTGCGCTACGGAAAATTCTTGGGTGAAGAAAACGAAACCTCCATTGGTGGCGACCACGAAGATCATGACGAGCATGATGGACACGACCACGGAGAAGAAAAATTTGGAGATGTACAAGCCATTATGGATCGTTACGCCCACAAGCACGACATTGCGGAAGATGCCACCTTTTTTGAACCTGCCATTAAAGCACAATTGAAAGCAGTACTCAATGAAATGTGGACTTCGGAACTTAAATTAAGGACTTACAAACCGCAAGAGGCACTTCCTTTTGAATACAAAGCGTTGCGTTTACTGAAAGATTTACAACAAAAATCGAGAGCCTACGTAGCCAAAACAACCGTTAAAACGGCAGCATTAAAGAATGAAAAAAGGCTAACAGGCGAATTAGACAAAATTGTGGAACCTCGACAAAGTGCGCAGTTTGAAAATAAAGATCGTAGCAATGAGGAACTTCGCATCCTTTTATCCTTATTAAACCTTCACAAAGATGGAAAAGCTTTTACCGCTAATGATAAAGCGCTACTTCAAAGTGCCGAAAGACAAATCATTGTAGCAGCAGCCAGTCATCCTGAAAGTTACTTGGGGGCACTTAAAAGTCTGCGGAACTTAGTGAATACCAAAACACCACAGGCAAAAGATTTAGATCAACTTTCCAAAGCCATTTACCAATTAATCGGTATCCAAAAGGCAAATCCGCAAGCAGAAATGGGTGGAAGCGTGAAGAAATTGAGTGATCGATATTTTAATTATCTTAAAAACTAAGGGCAGCAATGGCGTTTAACCTCTATATATGGATAGCTTGTTTTCTGTTGTTGTGCCTATTGGGGTATCAAGAAATTAAAAGGCCAAACAAACATTGGCTTGGAGCAAGAGTATTGGCCAGCCTATTGGCGGTAGCAATGCTAGCCCTGTTGGTTATTCCCATTAGCATTTCCCAGCAAAGCAAACAGCAAGCTACGCAGCTGAACATCATTAGCGCAGGCTACCACGCCGATAGCTTAGCCCATATCCCACACCAAACGTACTTCCTTGATGAAACCTTAGCGCCAAATTTAAAGCGCAAGGCCAACTACCTCCCTGATTTAGCCTACCATTTGGCGGCACATCCCGAAATCAACAAAATAGCCGTTTATGGTTATGGATTGACCGATGGGCAACTAAAACAAATCAAAAACATTCCTCTCGATTTCTATCCTGCCGAAAAACCAAGCGGTGTGATTGCCTGTCATTGGAAAGATGAACTGAAAGAAGGCGAAACTTTGGTGGTACAAGGTCAATATCGTCACGATGCTTCAAAAGCGGTAAGCCTTAAACTCATTGGTTTTGGAAAGACTTTAGATTCTACCCAAATTGTTGGAAATAGCACGGCTAAGTTTTCGCTCAAGCATCAAATCAAACAAAAAGGTCGGGCGGTTTTACAATTAGTAGCACTACAAGGGAAAGACACGCTTAGCCAAGAACCCATTCCTGTACAAACCCTAGCCAAAAGCTCTTTAAAAATAGTTGTACTAGGGTCATCTCCTGGCTTCGAATACAATTTCCTAAAAAAATGGCTCTACGAAAACCAATATGCTTTGGCATTGAGAAATCGAATCAGCAAAGACAAATACAGCATTGAATTCCTCAACAGAAGTCGTATCGATCTTAGTCGCTTAAGCACACCATTACTGCAAAAGGAAGATGTATTGCTGTTAGACCAACAAGAGTTTGAGAACATCTCGGCTCCAGAAAAGCAGGTCATTAAACAAGCGGTAGCGCAAGGATTGGGTTTAATTATTTTAGTACAAGAGCCTAACACCACCGAGCCTTGGTTGAAAAGCTTAAACTTAACCACGAGCAAAAAGCAGGAAAAAATCAATCCGCTGCGATTAACCTCACCACAAATAAAGTTGGCAGCCTTACCAGAGCAAGTACCTTTTTTAATAGGAAACCATCCCGATCAGCAGCCATTGGTAATGGATGGTCCATTGCCTATTGCCGTACAAAAATTATATGGCAAGGGAAAAATAGTAGCCACTACCCTGCCCAATAGCTATCAATGGAGTTTAACAGGCAACCAACAGGACTATGCCCGATATTGGAGCACGCTATTTGAAGCTGCTACCCGTAGCGCAGCGCCAAGCTATTTATTACAAACCGCGAGCAATGTGCCTAGAACCATGAACAAACTTAACTTTAGTTTGGCAACTCCTAGCGCTGCTGTTCCCGCAATTATTAACGAACAACAGGCTGTTATTAGCCAACAAAATATGCTGTTCAATAATCATTGGCAATTTCAATACTGGCCATTACAATCAGGCTGGCATCAAGTTACTATTGATGGCCAAAAGCAACATTTTTTTGTTTTTGGAAAAGAAAATTGGCAAGCACTCAACGCAAATCAACGTATCGCACAAAATATGGACTACGCCTTGTCGCATCCATCTTCAAAAAATTTGCCCGAAACAACTTTCATCCTTAAAAAGACCATTTCCAAGTGGTGGTTTTTTGTGGCTTTTGTATTAGCTGCTGGTTTTCTGTGGTTCGAAAGCCGCCTATACAACCGAAATTAGCTTTGAAACTAAAATGTTATACTTTGTATAGGGCAAGTGTTTATCCATTTGACTAATTTGGTTTATTAATCACCTAAACCGAACCACTTTGAAAAGAAAAGATTTCCTTTATCTATCCGGAATGGGAATGGGTGCCTTGGTACTCCCCGATCTATCTGCTTATGCAATGCCGATAGATCCCGAGCAGGCACTGGTCCGAGTAGATCCAAAAATTAAAAAAGAACTGGCCGATGTGGCGCTAAATGCGGCCAAATCAAAAGGTGCTTCCTATGCTGATGTTCGTATTGGCAGGTATTTGAACCAATTTGTAGCCACTCGTGAAAAAAGAGTACAAGGCGTTGCCAATACCGAATCGTATGGTGTAGGGATCCGCGTAATCGTAAATGGCTGTTGGGGATTTGCCGCCACTAACAAAGTCACCAAAGACGGCATTGCCAAAGCAGCTGAACAGGCTGTTGCCGTAGCCAAAGCCAATGCTCAAATACAAGGCGATCCTGTACAGCTAGCGCCTCAAAAAGGTTATGGTGAAGTGAGTTGGAAAACACCCATCGAGATCAATGCTTTTGAGGTTCCTGTAAAAGAAAAGGTAGACCTACTCTTAAATGTCAACGACATTGCGATGCAAAATGGCGCTAGCTTTGTCAATTCGGCTATTTTTGCGGTAAACGAGCAAAAATATTTCGCTTCTACCGATGGTTCTTACATCGATCAAGATGTGCACCGTATTTACCCAACCTTTAATGTTACCCGTATTGACAGGGCTTCTGGTCAGTTCAAAACCCGTAATTCTTTAAGTTCGCCAATGGGCATGGGATATGAGTATATGAACGCCCGTCCAGAAGATAAAGTGGCAGGAATCGTGACCCGTTACAAAGGTCGTTATGATATGTTAGAGGATGTAAAATCGGCTGCCAAAGTAGCTTCCGAAAAAGTAACCGCCAAATCGGTAGAGCCAGGAAAATACGACTTGGTATTAGATCCATCGCACTTATGGTTAACCATCCACGAATCAGTAGGTCACCCTACCGAGCTTGACCGTGTGTTAGGCTACGAAGCCAACTACGCAGGAACCAGTTTCCTTACCTTGGACAAATGGCAATCTAAAAACTTCAAATTTGGCAGCAACAAAGTGAATTTGTTTGCTGATAAAACACAGGTAGGTTCACTAGGTGCCGTAGGTTATGATGATGAAGGGGTAAAATGTAAAAAATGGGATTTGATTAAAGATGGTGTGCTGGTAAATTATCAGGCCATTAGAGATCAGGCACATATCATAGGGCTAAACGAATCGCAAGGTTGCTGCTATGCCCAAGGTTGGGATGATGTGCAATTCCAAAGAATGCCAAACGTATCGCTACAAGCGGGTAAAGAAAAACTAAGCGTTGATGACATGATCAAAAACGTAGAGAAAGGCATTTACATTATTGGGGATGGTAGTTTCTCTATCGATCAACAACGCTACAATTTCCAATTTGGTGGACAGATTTTCTACGAGATCAAAAACGGAAAAATTGTAGGCATGCTTAACGATGTGGCTTACCAAGCCAATACACAAGAGTTCTGGAATTCGTGTACCGATATTTGCGATCAAAGCGACTATCGTTTAGGCGGTTCTTTCAACGATGGTAAAGGACAACCATCACAAAGCAGTGCCGTTTCGCATGGTAGTGCCACCACCCGTTTTAATGGAGTTAACGTAATTAATACAGCAAGAAAAATATAATATGGCCATATTAAGTAAAGAAGAAGCACAAGCAATTTTAAAAAAGGTATTGAGCTATGCCAAGGCCGATGCTTGTGAAGTAAGTTTAAATGGCTCTGACGGCGGTAACATCCGCTATGCCAGAAATGCCGTTTCAACCGCAGGGCAAATAGATGTAATGAGTTTAGGCGTAAGCGCCACTTTTGGTAAAAAAACAGGAACAGCCACCATTAACGAGTTTGATGATGCTTCCCTACAAAAGGTAGTAAAAAGGGCCGAAGAATTGGCCATGCTAGCTCCTGAAAATCCAGAGTACATGCCTCCTTTGGGTCCACAAACTTTTGCGGAATCATTAACCTTTAATGCCAACACCGCTGCCATGACGCCTGAAACCAGAGCCGAAATGGTATCCAAAAGCCTTGGCGTATCCAAAGCTGGAGGTTTGGAAGCCGCTGGTTTCCTAGAGAACAGCACCCGTTTCAATTCCATCATGAATTCGAAAGGCTTGTTTGCCTACAACAAAAGCACTAATGTATCGTTTTCGGTAACCATGCGTAACAAGCAAGGTACGGGATCTGGCTATGTAGATCAAGATTTCAATAATTTGAGCAAAATGGACACGCTTGCATTAACTAAAATTGCCGCAAGCAAAGCCAACGGGTCTGCTGGTGCCAAAGCCATTGAACCAGGAAAATACACCGTCATTTTAGAGCCTTTAGCAGCCAGCGATATGTTGGGCAATATGTTCAGAGGTTTTGATGCGCGTAGTGCCGACGAAGGTCGTAGCTTTATGAGCAAAAAAGGTGGTGGTACCCGTTTGGGCGAACAGTTGTTTTCTGAAAATGTAAATATCTATTCAGATCCGCTTAACCCTGAAATACCAGGTGCTACTTGGAGTGGCGATGGTTTACCTGTCACCAGAACACAATGGGTACAAAATGGCGTGGTTAAAAACCTATCGTATTCAAGGTACTGGGCTTCTCAAAAGAATGTACAGCCACTTCCTTTTAGCCGTAGTTTGGTGATGGAGGGTGGCAACCAATCGCTGGAAGACTTGATCAAGAGTACAGAAAAAGGGATTTTGGTAACGCGTTTTTGGTATATCCGTATGGTTGATCCTCAATCTTTATTACTAACAGGACTTACCCGCGATGGTACTTTCTACATTGAAAATGGTGAAATCAAGTTCCCAATCAAAAACTTTAGGTTCAACGAAAGTCCGGTTATTATGCTGAACAATGTTGAAGCATTGGGAAAACCTGTACGTACAGGTAGTGGACTTATTCCGCCAATGAAAATTAGAGACTTTACCTTCTCGTCATTATCTGACGCGATATAAAAATTAAACTGTCACATTGAGCTTGTCGAAATGGTATTTTTCGGCAAGCTTAGGATGACATCAAAAAATGTAAATTGAAAAGAAGAGACTTTTTATACCTTACAGGCATTAGTGCTGGTGCTTCTATGGCCGCTAGCGTACCCGTATTTGGCAGGATAATTTCCGTAGAGGAAGCCCTTACTCCTGTTGATGTGGCCCTCAAAAAGCGATTGGCAGACGTGGCCTTAAACGCCGCCAAAGCAAATGGTGCCAGCTATGCCGATGTACGTATTGGACGTTACCTTAACCAAGTGATTGCCACCCGCGAAAAAAGGGTAGACAATATTGCCAATACCGAATCATACGGCCTAGGCATTAGGGTATTGGCCAATGGTGCTTGGGGCTTTGCCGCGACCAATAACTTGGATAACGACAGTATTGCCAAAGCCGCTAAAATGGCAGCAGCCATTGCTAAGGGCAATGCAAAACTGATGGACGAGCCTGTACAACTGGCTCCGCAAAAAGGTTATGGTCAGGTATCATGGAAAACCCCTATCCAAACCAATGCTTTTGAAGTGCCCATTGCGGATAAGGTAGATTTACTGCTTAATGTGAACAACGAAGCCCTTAAGGGAGGTGCAAAATACATCAATAGTAACCTGTTTATGGTGAATGAACAAAAGTATTTTGCTTCTACAGATGGCTCTTACATTGATCAGGACATCCACCGCATTTGGCCTACTTTTACCCTTACCAAAATAGATGCAGCGGCTGGAAAGTTCGAAACCCGTAATGCTTTAAGTGCGCCAATGGGCATGGGTTTTGAGTACATGCAACCGCTAGATAGCGAAAAGATTAAAGGTGGTCCGGTAACCCTATACAAAAAGCGTTACGACATGCTGGAAGACGTAAGGGAAGCTGCTACGCACGTAGATGAAAAACTGAAAGCCAAACCTGTTGCTCCAGGCAAATACGATTTGGTATTGGATCCTACACACCTTTTCCTTACCATCCATGAATCTGTAGGACACCCTACCGAATTAGATCGTGTATTGGGTTATGAGGCGAATTTTGCAGGTACCAGTTTCCTTACTTTGGATAAATGGGAAAGCAAAAAGTTCAACTTTGGCAGTAAGGAGGTAAATATTGTGGCCGACAAATTGGAAGCAGGATCGTTAGGTGCTGTAGGTTACGATGATGAAGGTGTGAAATGCGGTGAATGGGATATTATTAAAGATGGTATTTTGGTGAATTACCAAACCATCAGAGATCAGGCACATATTTTAGGTTTAAAAGCATCACAAGGTTGCTGCTATGCGGACAGTTGGGACAGTATTCAATTTCAAAGAATGCCCAATGTGTCTCTTCAAGCAGGCAAAGCACCGTTATCAGCAGCTGATATGGTGAAAAATGTAGAAAAAGGGATTTATATGTTTGGTAGAAACTCCTACTCTATTGACCAACAGCGCTACAACTTCCAGTTTAGTGCGCAATTGGCTTATGAAATTAAGGAAGGTAAAATTGTAGGGATGTTTAAAGATGCGGCCTACCAAGCCAATACCCAAGAGTTTTGGAACTCCTGCGTACAGCGTTGCGATCAGAGCGACTACCGTTTGGGCGGTACCTTTTCAGATGGCAAAGGACAACCGAGCCAATCGAGCGCAGTATCCCATGGCAGTCCTACCACTCGTTTCAATGGGGTGAATGTGATTAATACAGGCAGGAAACTTGGTTAATGATTAAAAGGAACCAGGAGTTAGGAACTAGGAGTCAGTTAAAAAGTACTATTACCTAATTGCTAACCCCTAGTTCCTAACTACCAATACCTATCTCCTAACTCCTAATCCCTAGTTCCTAACTCCTAGTTCCTAATTTTCACATTTTATTTGTACATTTGTACCCTAGTAGCAGTAATTACTAAACACTAATCACTAGCTACTAACTACTAAAAATGGGGCTGTTCCTGGATTTGACAGGGTGGCGCTGAATATGTAAGCATGCAGTGCGTTGTACGGAGAGCACTTTAAAGAGAACGTTCAAAACAATAATTGGCGAAAATAACTACGCCTTAGCTGCTTAATTTAGAATTAAGAAAGCTTTTGTCTCGCTAACTGCCGCATAGTTAGGTTAGCATCAGAGGCATCGAAATAACCATGCTAGCTTTTGTAGAGGTACGATGCAATCGCGAAATAAAGTATCTAAGGATGTTGTCAAGGTCGGTTTCCAGCCCGACGCATCTCTAAAACCAATTGGAAAATAAGCACGTAGAAAGCATAATTTATCACACAACTGGACAAGGGTTCGACTCCCTTCAGCTCCACCAGGTAACCAAAATTTATCTTGTAAGGGAAATGCTGTCAATCATGACAGCATTTTTGGTATTCGGAGTTTTTATGGCACATTCGTGGCAAAGCACCTTTCAAAAAATAAAGAAATCAGTGTTTAAAAGGGTTTCAGGGCAATAGTTCAAGTCCCTCTTTCTCCGCGAAATGGTGAAAAAGTTAAAATCAGTTTTAACGACTTCAGTCCAGAAAAAACTCTAAAACCGCATGAAGTCTATAGTTTTAACCAGCTATAGACTTTTTTGTTTTTGCCCCCCTACTCACAAAATTTATAAAAATGCACAAAAAGTTTGTGGCACATTCGTGGCACATCATGCAAATTAGAAAAGTGTGCCACAAAATCAAACCTAAACAACTGTATATCAACCAGTAAAGCACGTTTACATCTTGATTTAAATCCCTTATTATCCGACATTTATTAACCTTAAAAAAGTATGTTATGTTGGAAAACAGCTACGGGCTTACCTTCTTTTTGAAGAGCCCAAGAAAAGCAAAAGACGTTAGAGTGATTTATGCTAGGGTTACCGTCGATGGTGTACCAAAAGAAAAATCAACTAATGAGAAATGGGATATTAACCGGTGGGACCAAAAATTAGGACGTGCTATAGGGCACAAGGAAGATGCCAGGGTACTCAATAATTTTTTGGATTCACTCGAGAATAAGATTACAAATAAAAAAACTGAACTCTTAAATCTAGGTAAGGCAATTACCGCTGAGAAATTAATTATGGTAATCAATGGCCGAATTGAGAGACGTAACAAGGTGTTAGAGGAGTTTAAAGAGCACAATGATGAAATAAAGGCCCTCGCTGATGTTGGGGAACTTTCAAAAGCCACATATGCTAAATATGAAAAAGCTAAGGATCATGTAAGCGATTTTATGATGTTCAAGTATAAAGTTGAAGATATGGAGTTTGTAGATCTGGATTTTTCATTTATAAACAGCTACGATTTGTACCTGAGAACTGAGAAAGCATGTAATAATAATACCACCTTAAAATACATCTCCAACTTTAAGAAAGTCGTGCTAAGGGCAATTGACAAAGAAATGATCAAACTGGATCCTTTCAGGAGATTTAAGCGAAAACGTACTAAGGCAAATAAGAGGCCTATTTCTAGCCAGCAGCTGTACATCCTTGAAACTAAAAAATTCTCAACCGAAAGGTTATCTGTTGTCAGAGATATGTTTGTTTTCCAATGTTATACAGGATTGGCTTACATAGATGTATTCCAATTGCAAAAAAGCGATATTCAGGTAGGTATCGATGGTGAGTGGTGGATTATTTCAAATCGTCAAAAAACAGCTGCCGAGACTAAAATTCCATTGTTACCAAAGGCCATCGAATTAATCAAGAAATATGAGAATCACCCGACCTGCCTAAAAAGAAATTCAGTACTGCCTGTGCGGTCTAACCAGAAGTGCAATGAATATTTAAAAGAAATTGCCACCTTGTGCAATTTTAATTTCACTCTAGAAACGCATAAAGCGAGAAGGACTTTTGCATCTACGGTAACCCTGAAGAACGGGGTTCCAATGAATGTTGTTAAGGAGATGCTTGGGCATGCTTCAATTTCCCAAACGGAAGAGTATGCGATTACAGAAGAAGTCAGCATTGGACTTGAAATGAAGCAACTTAGTGAAAAGCTGAAGACTAAGGATTACCCAAAAGAAAGTTTGACAGATATGCTTAAACATATGAAAAAAGAAATTGCAGTCTTAGAAAAGTGTATTCTTACACCTGGTAAAAAGCTTGCAAGTATAGAAGAATTAAATAGTATAGAAGCCCGAATGACACATCTAAGGGAATTAATTATTGAAAATGCAGGTTTATAATAAGTGAAAACCCCTTCTTAAGTTTTACAACTATAGAGGGGCTTTCAATTTTTAAATTTTGGGCAACACTAGTAATTCAACTTCGCTTTTGTACCTAGGATCATAAGATGGTCGATAACAGATATAACCCATTTGCTGCAGTTCCTTAAAATATTTATGATAGGTTGGCAAAGTTCCGATATGGGAATATGCCATAAGTTTCCTTCGACTTACCCCGATGACTTTCTGCTGCTTCTGCATACATGCCAAATGTAAGATTGCATTCATGATTGCTTGGTGCCAGACATTAAGCTTCCTGTCGTGTTCAAGCACTTTGATGTAAGCCTTTAAGACGTCAAAGGTCATAGCTTTGTGCCCTTCCCATCAAATAGAGCCTTCAGGTCGGCTTCATTGTAATAGTAAGAGCCAAGCACCTTCTTATACCTTATTTTTCCTGATATTCTTAAGTTCTGTAATGTACCAGCTGACATATCGAGCATAGCTCTTACCTTCCTACTTTTAATCCAGCCTGGGTGCAATTCGGAATGTTCCGAAGCTTGCACTGTTGTAATTATTTCCTTGATTTCATCCCTAAGCGATAATCCGAATTGCCTAAGATCCTCTTTAGTTATTCCCCCCTCCATAATCTTTCACCTCCAATTAAATCATTAACTATTAAAAAACACTTTACTCCCCTTATTCCTTTTAAAAGATTGTTCGTATCGTAAGTAGCCGTATTCGTGAAGTTCCTTAATGCATTTTTGAAAAGTCGTTATCGACGAAATTTTAGCTAGCGGCATTACCTCTCGGCTAAATAGTTCCATTGGTGACTCGCAACCACGCTCGATATACAATCTGAAAAGCACGGCATAAATCCCAATATGAGTAACGCTTATCCTTCCGTCCTTTTCAATCGCAGAAAAGAAATCCTTTAAAGGTTTTACAAGTTCCATTTCACATTATTTTTTTGCCATTCCGTTTGCTATCTGGTTTCTCACCCAGCATGTCTAATGTCCTACGTACGACACTGAGGTCGTTCGGCTTTATATGATTGTTGAATGTAATCTTCTTGGAATGCTCATCATACAGCGTAATTGTTCTGAACTGCGGGTTAGCCTCTATAAAAAACTTCTTTTCGTTCCCATCTAACACAAAGGTTACTTCGTGTCGTTCGCCCGCCTTCAGACCTTCTACCAGCTTTTGCTTACCGTCAAACCCCAAATCCTTTATCGGCAATAGTTCCAGCTTTTCCTTTAGGTCATATTCAGGTCCCGTACGATAATCCTTTAAAACGTAGTTGCCATTTTCATCCCTGTCCGTAAAATCCAATTGGCTCCACTTGCCGTTTCTTTCCAATGACCTTCCTGCTAATAAATGGTATGCCTGCACGTTGTCGATTCCATTTGATTGTCCTTGTTCAAAGAACCGTGCTTTGATTTCCATTGGTTTTCTGCTGTCATGCAAACTGGCCTCGAAACCTCGTACTTGGTAGCCGCCATTTCCATCATTGATAATTGCAACCTTGTAATCCATTCTGATCCGATCATTCATAAAATGTGATACTGGAATAGTAAACTGACTTTGGCCTTGATTGATTTTTTCTCTGACCTTTTCCATTAGGTCTGGAAAGCCCATACGTTGGAGGGTCTCCTGCAACGCATGGGTATTCAATTCTTCGCTTTTTACTTCAACTTTGGCTATTTTGCTTGTCATTAGAGGTACAATGAAAAGCCGACGAAATAGCCTTAGTAGAAAGTTGGGATAAAGTTGCTTTTCGATGTCGCGTCTTTCCTGCTTAACGATGGCTAAAGTATACCTTTCGCTTGCATTAGCCGTTGCGTTATACTTGCTTAACATCAGGTTATACTTCCGCAGTTTCTGCTGCAACACCACCCTGCGAGCAGAAGGGGTATTGGAAAATAATTTTCCAATACGCGTCTCCATTTCAAGCCACTTGGCTAATTCCGTTTCCACTCGATTCTGGTTCATTTCAATCCGTTTATTTACTTTTACATTCCGTTTCTATGGGCATTTCTTCTCTTACTTCCTCCTACCATGCGAGCGTCATCATCATTATTTTGAGCTCTTTTTGTTTGTTCCCTGGATTTGTTGAAATTTCCATCCGTTTCTTTATTCAATTGTTGCTGGACTTCACGTTTTCTATTAGCATCGTAAATGTTTATCGTTTTAAATTGGGGATTAGCCTCAATAAACTTTATGACTTCTTTACCCTGTATCAGGAAGCAAACTGATTCGAGATTTCCTTTGCGCAGGCATTCTAAGAGTGTTTGCTCACCAAGGTCTGTAGCCAGGTTTGTGATCGGATATTTACGAAGATCATCTTTGAGGCTATAGCCATCATTTTCCACAAATTGCCTCATTTTAAAATTTCCATTTGCATCACTCTGTTTAAAATCGATCTGCTGCCATTTTTTCATTTCTTCAAAGTATACTGATCTTCCGCTGGCCAGATTGTAAGCAGCATCTTTAGTGATGGGGTCTTTTATCCTGTTGGGATGCCACAAATCTTCGTAGGTGACGGGGAAAATCTGAGAGATTTTATGATTCCCATGGTCTAACGTGAACTGATATTCCCTTATCGCAAAATAATTCTCATATTTAGGACGTACAAGCATAAAGCATGCAGCGTATTTTGAATCTTTGATTTGTCCATTTACTTCTAAAAAGAATTTGCGTTCTCTCAAATCACTTAGCTGCTGCTTCAGCTCTAACTTTTGCATAAGAGCAAGCGGATAACCTAGTTCATCAAAATACTTTAAAAGTTCAGCATAATTTTCTAATCTCATCATATCGTATTACTTAGTTATCTAGCGCTTGCTCCCTTGCTCCTGCAACATGTTCCATTTTTAGTTTCGGTCAATGAGGCTTACCGCGATTGTCTGGCGTTCCTTTTCCTGCTCTTTTGCTCTGGGATTTCAGGAGCTTCATCGTGGACATTCTCCTGCCTTTCCGAACGCTTTTGTGATTGGCTGTTTTCCTGCCCTTCTTTTTCCCCTTTTGCTAGTCGCTGTCCTTCACGCTTCATATTTGAATCGTAAACATTGATTGACTTGAATTGTGGGCTGGCTTCAATGAACTTTTTGATTTCTTGCCCATCTTTTTGAAAGGTGGCGGATTGAAGATTTCCCTTCTTCAGGGATTTCAATAAATTCGCTTTGTGCTCATCATTTGAAAGTTCTTTTATCTGATGTTTGCCAAGCGCATCTTCGAGATCGTAGCCATACTTTTCGTTATAGTATTTTGTCTTGAAGTTTCCATGTTCGTTGGTTTGAGTGAAATCCAACTGTAACCATGAGTTGTACATCTCTCCTTCACGGTTGATTAAATCCTTATTGACAGATCTTCCGCACAGTAGGTTATAGGCTTCCTTCAGATAAATATTGTTGTGCCTATTCTCAAAACCATTAATAAAAAAGGTCTGAGAAACCTTTTCGTCATTTCCTTCCCTCTGCACTTCGGCCTTGTAGGAATTAAAGAAATACATGTCTGTGGACTTTGATTTGCTAAAACTCAATTCGGCATTTACCTCATCGTTTCCAAACTTCGTTTGGAAACCCAACTTAAAATCCTCGGGTGCCCCTGAAATTGCATTAGCAATTTTATCAGTCAATTGGTCTCCAAATCCGGTCTTTTTGACCTGCTCCTGCAGGTATTCTAAATTTGCCATGTTCATTGTTTTTGATTTTACGTTATCAATAATTTGCTTTTGTTCTAAATCGGAATAATACTGTGTCACCATTTCTCCAATGTCGACCGTCCCGTCTTTCTGAAGGAGTTTATCGATATTGTTTTTCCCGTCCGTCATTGCCCGATATGCCGACCTTATGGCGATGAAATTGAAAAAGTCCACGTCCGTCGCCATTTCATAACAGAACTCCCCTGCTTCCTGCGCAGTAGAAAAAGTATACATGTGTACCTTGTCTACTGGCAAATTGTTATCGCAATAGGCAACAAATTCGTCTCCTTCCCATCGCTTTTTTGTCAAATGGTCCAGTACTTCCTGATAGTCTTCCGCCCTAATTTTCATCAATTCTTTTTTTGCAGGTGCCTAAGGCTATCGCACTACTGGCAAAGTGATTTCTGCCACTTTGAAAAGTGTCCTATTTTTAATATTAAGCTCCAAATGCCTACCTCCGTTGGCCTCCATGAGCTGTATAGCAAGAAACTTTTTGTCGGGGATTGTAAATTTTGGCAAGGAAACTACCATTACGGAAGTTTCACGGGGAAGTATTTTACTACTATTATTAAATACGGTTACTGGTGTAACTTCTACCTCCTGGCTAGCGGTTCTTTTTGCTTTTCTCTGATCCTGTATATAAAATCTCAATTGGTCAATATCATAGCCAATATTGGATTGGTTTTCAACCCTGATCCTGAAATACATGAGGTTTTTATGGATAAATATTCCATTGAGAGTGAAATCAATGCCGAAGTTTTTCTCGTGAATGCCTCCAATCCTTTTACGGGAGTACAATGCCTGTTTAGAGCAGGCTTCTATTTCGGCTTGGTTTACTTGGTCATTGGATAAAAAAATGGTTCCCTTTCGGTTGTCTTCGACCAAAGAGATGTTGAGAGCGGCTGGTTCCCTGTTATAGTTCACAATAAATGAAGTGAGCTTGCCATCTGAGGTAATTACGCTAAGATTGCTTTCCTTAATGCTATCGTTTGCTGCTTTTACCTGTAAGATGTTCTCCACGCCTTTTGCCTTTTGTACGAGGATGTGTTTATTGCCGCGATCTACACTCACAATAGGCAAGGGAAATATGATGTTGGTAGTTTTGTCAGTGCTTATCTGTATGCGATATGCCTCTATTGTTCCCAGACTCTTTTGCTGTGCGTTAGTTGTAAAGGGCATAATTAATATAACTAATGCCCACAGTTTCATAATCAGTGTTTTCATCTTTCAAATTTTTAATTATCTAATAGGATTGTTTTTGTTTTTCGTCACGTAGGAGCACTTTGTACCCCGCCTTTACCATCACTTTTACCAATTTTACTTTCTTGCTAACAAGTGATTTTACCGCCTCAATACCTGCCCCCGCAGCTTGTGCTTCTACTGACGGATCAAGTGAAGTCATCCCTATAGCCTGAAGGGAACGGTCAACAGATTGTTTGGCAACGTCCCTTGTAATAGCTCCCGGTATTCTGACACCATCCATCCCATCAAGATCGTAAACGGAAAGTTCTACGGGATAAAGAGAATTCTTATAGCGTATGCCTGCTATTTTGATGGTAAGCCTTTCTCCCTCTAAAGAAGCTTTACCAAACACAAAATTATCCCTGGGGATAGTTGTTCCATTTACCACAATGTCATTTAGAAGCCTAAGCTTTACGGTCGAACCCGTAACAATTGTCTGGTTTTCGTGAACTGCTGCTTGGATGGCATTCTGTTCCTGTGGTTCAAGGTTTTCATCGAGCGAATAAAACCCGCCGTTAAAGCCTGCTTTGCCACCAGAAAGAATGGTCACATTGTTCTCTTTTTTGACCCCAGTAACGGCATATACCTGTCCTCGTTTGCCATTGCTTGCGTCCTGAAGCTTTTGCCTCACGCGGTCGGGATGTTGGATGTCAAGTATTTTTTCCAGCATGCCGTTAAGCTGTCGCATTTCGGGGTCATCGCCTTCAGGCTGGCTCATCGTTTTCATCATTTGCTCCAAACGGTCAACTTCCGAACCCGCCAAAGCACTGGTTCTGGTACTCCCTGCTCCCAAAGCATACGGTTCCTGATAGGGATTGTTACTCCCTGGCCTGTTCAGCTCTCGGTTAAGTACCGAAAGTCGGTCATATATTTTCTGCGTGTTTGGGTCGTTATAGCCTGATCCATATAAGGAATTGTTCATTCCATTACTGCCAAGGTGATAACCGGAATATTGTTGTTGCGCCTGTGCTTCCATCGGCCCCGTTTCCCTATAATTAGGGTCGTTCCTAAGCAGTTCCTGAAATTTAATGGAGTCTTTTTTTGCTTTGGTATAGTAGCCCATTTTGTCCAACTCGGTTTCTTCCTTCATTTGCGCATCGGGCAGCTTCAGATTAAATCCGGCCATTTTGTTTTCAGATGCCTGGGCGATGTTGCCCTGACCACCTCCCAATGCCCAAAAAATGAGGGTAACGAATGGCAGTACCAGCACGGGTAGCATGAGCATCAGCTTTCGCTTTCTCTGCATTTTTAATTGATTTTCCATTTCTATTTGATTTTAAATTGTGATTGATACGTTTTGATAATGGTGTTCAGGCTGTCCGGCAATCCGGGATGCTGCTTCTGTATCTGCTGGTATCTTTTCCTTCCTTCGGGACTTTTTTGCAGGCTATCCAAATAGGTTTGGTAGTGCAACAGCTTGTCAAATTCAGCTTTGGTAAGCCCTTCGCGGCTCGTGGTTTCGTTGCCTATTGTTGGCGTGTTGATACTTTTGGTAATGCGGTACAGGTTAAAGGCATTTTCTAGCTGTCCAGTCAGCCCTCCAATCAATAGCATGCCTGAGATGGCAGCACCCAGCATAATGAAAAGGGCCAATAGTATTGCCCATGTTTTTTTGGTAAAATGGCTGGTAGATTTTTCCAGCCAGTCGGCGCTGCGCCTTTCCAACCTTCTGATTTTTGCGGATAGTCCCCTTTTCACTGGTCCCTCTGCTTCTTTTGACTTATCCATAGTTTTATATTTATTGGGTTCTGTTTGTGGTTTTCATATCTCTATTTTCAAGGGTATTCCATCGTTCGATTAAAAATCCGTGGGGATTGTTATCGCTTCGCGAAACGTTTCTCAATCCGCCTTCTGTGAGCAGGCTTCTGGTGGTGATGGTAGTCGGCCTGATGATGGTCTGTGTGGCATAGCACCGGAAACGGTAGGGATGTGAATTGATGTCAATCATAACGCTGTCGATAGCAATGGTCTGGTTCACGTTTCCACTGATAAGCCCTGCATAGTAGCCGTTCTCCTTCAGGTCGTCATAGGCCCGCTTTGCCGTTCCATCAGCCAGGTATAGGGCTTTGGCGATGTTAGCCTGTATAGCCTTATCATCTGGATCAAGGGTGAAAAAGAGTTTGTGGAAAGTTTTTACATGGTCGCGCGCCTCAACGGGAATATTGTCTTTTCTGTCGGATGAATAGGCTTCCATTGCCTTATCATTGGCAAGGATATAAATACGCCCCTGTATTTCGTTCACGAGCTTGAAGCTATGGTAAACGGCAAAACAGGTAATAATGATACTTCCCGAGACTACCGCGAGTGTGAACCTGCGTACTTGCGAGAAGGCGCTATCGATATTTTTCATTTTTGTAAACATGCTGTTGTGCTTTAAGAGTTTCCTTTTAACCTGTCATTTTGATAGCCCGATGATTTGCCATTGCCCTCATCAAAATATGGTGATGTGCTGCCGTTTGCCGCCATGCTCTGCGACATCTGTGCTGACTTGTTCCCCATAGCGTCTACCGCCATTCCAACGCCGGCTGACGTAGTGCTCACTACGGTTTGGGTACTTCGTCCAAACATGCTAGTAATTTTCTGACCCAATGCTCCACCGCCTCCGGCATGTACGATGTAGTTGGCAACGGAGGGAACGGTAAAGTAGCCTACTATCCCAATAATCATAAAAACCAGATACGCTGCATCCGTACGGCTGAAAAAGGTATCGCCCGCCGCATTGATCTGTGATATATCGATTGCCAGCATCTTCTCCTGAATTTTACCGATGATGGCTCCGAAGATATTGGCTACTGGAAGCCATAAAAAGATGTTGATGTATCTGGCCAGCCAAACGGTAAGGGTATGCTGGAAGCCATCAAAAACTGCCAGACCGAATACCAAAGGTCCAAGAATGGAGAGGACAACAAGTTGGAAGGTCCTGAGTGTGTCGATACAGAGTGCCGCCGCCTCAAAGAGTATCCGTAATATTTCACTCATCCATTCCTTTACGGAATTCCTGAAGTTATACGAGAGTTTCGACATGGCAAATTTGATGTCATTTCCAATGCCCTCAAACATTCCTTCGTCATCTGGACTGGCATTGTCGTTGGTGTATTTGTACCATCGATCACGATCCCCACTTCCGCTCTCCCCTACGTACATTTGCCACGCATTGGTCTTCTTGATGGCTTCCTCTTTTTTCTTGAGCAGAACGGCAATGGCTTTGTTGCTTCCTTCTACCATTCTGGCGGTTCCGGTAACGGTAGGCTTCATTACTCCATTAATAATACCCATTACGGAAGGAAAAAGCATAATGCAAAGTCCGATAGCAAAGGGTCTCATCAAGGGATAGAAGTCGATTGGTTCTGCATTTGCCAGATGTCTCCAGACACGGGCGGCAATGTACCATAGCGCCGCAAAGCCGGCCAATCCCTGTCCAATCCCTATCAATTGGCTGCACAATGGCATCATTTCGGTGTAGAGTTGTTCCAGTACGCTATGGAGTCCGTTCATTTCACCGGCCAGTCCCTGTGCCTTTCCAAAAATCGGCAGGCAAAGAATGAGCAGTAGCAGAGTTGTTTTCTTTGTTGTTTTCATGTTTTGGTTATTATTGGTTTGTATTGATACCATGTAGTTTGCCCACCGATTGCACGTCTGCACGCTCTCTTGCTCTTTGCAGTGCCAACACGGAAGTGTTGTTATTGAAGTTTCGGAGAAATAAAACCTTGTCTTCCATTTCGGCGAAAATCCGGTCGATTTCTTTAAGGCGTTCGTCGTCGTTCATGCGTGCCCTGCCAGCGGTGATGATGGTGGTAAGGTCGTCGAGGTTTCTTAGGCTGTCGTCAAACAGCCTGCCGTAAACCGTAGATAGGTATTGGATTTCACGCGGTGTGAAGTTTCCCTCGTTCCTGAAACGACCAAAAGCGCTTCGGTATTCATTGACCAACGTAATTTGGTAATTGACAATGCCTACCACTTTTCGGTAGTTCCTAACCGTTGGGCTTACCTGCAACAGTCCGTCGAGGAAGGTTTTGTGCAGGCTGAAATTTCCCTGCGAAATATCCTTTACGGTGTTGTAACCGTAGGTCAGGATTTCGTACCCTTTTTTCATGTCCTTCAGCAGTTGCCTGAACTGCGATAGTTTTTCCACGTTAAGCAGAAGCTGTTGCGCCTCGTGGGACTGCGCACGTACCGAGCCTCCTAAGAAGGTAAGGCACAGGATAAATGTTACTAGAATTTTCATTGTTCCGGATTTATGCCATGCAATGCACGGCTGGTTTTAACGTCGTTGTTTTCCTGTTTTCTGGAAATTGCAAGCACTTTGGTATCATTGCTGAATCCCTGCAGAAATGTGTATTTCTGCTGCATATCCTTATGGAGCTTTTCAATGCGTGAAAGTCGCTCGTCGTCGGTCATTTCCAATGTTCCGCTGGTGGTTACATCAATTAGCGCATCAATGGTCTGGGCGCAGTCTTCCATGAGCCTACCAAAAACCCTGGTGATATATTCAAGCTCATCGGGAGCCAGCATACCACCGTCACGTAACTGTCTAAAGGTTCTGTTATAGTCCTGCACCATTCGGAGCTGTAGCTCGATAATCTGCGCCACCTTTACGGAACGTTTTACCTTTGGGTTCACCGACTTTAAGGAATTGAAGAAATCGGTATGTAGGCTGAACTCTCCCCTTTTGAAACTGCCGATGGTATTGAGTCCCTTTTTGGCAATATTGTAGCCCTCTTTCACGTAGCTTGCATACACCTTCAGTGCGGCAATCTGCTGGAGAAGGTATTTTCGTTGTGTTTTTTTCTGCTTGGTCCACTCGCTCCAGGTTTGGGCATGCAATGCCTGTACGCTGGCAGTAAGGATGAATAGTGCGATGAATATCTTTTTCATGTTAAGGGTTTTTAGGGTAGTCCATACATTTTTTTTACTGCTGCAACTTCTTTGGCCGTTTTGGCTCGTTGCAGGCTCAGGATTATATTCTGCTGGTTGAATCGTCGCAGGTCATCGTAGGTATTGTCAATCTTGTCGGCAGCATCGTTAATGAGCTGCAATCTTTTGGCATCGCTCATCTGAAGGGCGAAGGACTCAATAATGAGTGTAATCTGGTCGATGTTCTGGATACTTGCCTGCAGAATGCCACTGTACACCTTTTCCATGTAGTTCAGCTCGTTGACGGTGAAATTCTGGTCGCTTCTGATTAGCGCCCATGCCCTGCTGTATTCGGCTACCATTGCCACCTGTTTTTGGGCTACCTCGCGGATACGCTGATAATAGGTTATCATGGCTTTTACCTTTGCCAGTTCCTCATAGTATTTACGGTACTGTTCCTTCTGCTTTTCGGTCCATTCCCCTATTTCTTTGAGCTTTAGCTTCGATAGTGCGTTTTCCAATGTCTTTTGGGCATTCTGTAACCAGATCGTTTTGTTCTGGAGTCTCTGTATTTTTAGGTCAACTGCCCGTATTACGCGTTTGATTCCCTGCTGGATAACGGTCAAAATCCCAGCTTGGGCTTTGGCTTGGTGAACCGGCACTGATGCGATCGATAGCGCCAGTGCCATGAGTAATATTTTAAGGTACTTTTTCATGGTTTTGATTTTTAGCTTTTGTTCCTGATTTCCTCGGCCATTGCAGTAATGCCTTTTTGGATGTCGCCGCCAAATTTCTCGGCGTGTTCGGCAAGTCTTACCTTTTCACTTTGTTCGGTAGTGTAGGCCAGATATTCTTCAAGGCTAACTTCGGTACGGTACACCTTGCTTAGCATACCGCCAAGGCTGATGAAGACTTCCTTGTATTTTTTGGTCGGGTCATTGGCTTTGTTGACGGAAAGCACCAATGCCTTTTCCTTTTCTGTCAGTCCGAGAAGCTCCTGGATCTGGTCAAATTTGTTCTGATATTTGCTTTGGTCAAGCAATATCTTACAGTCGGAATTGTTGATGATGGCCTGCTTTACAATAGGCGATGAAATAATGTCCTCCACTTCCTGTGTAACTACTATCGCTTCACCAAAAAATTTCCTTACCGTTTTGAAGAGATATTTGATGTATTCGGCAAACCCTTCTTTCATTAGGGCTTTCCAGGCCTCTTCAATCAATATCATTTTGCGGATGCCCTTCATCTTGCGCATTTTATTGATAAAGACTTCCATGATGATGATGGTAACTACAGGAAAAAGGATGGGGTGGTCTTTAATGTTGTCCAGTTCGAATACGATGAACCTTTCCTGAAGCAGATTAAGGTTTTCGGTGGCATTTAGCAGATAATCGAATTCACCCCCTTCGTAGTACGGACGGAGTACATACAGGAAGTTGTCAATATCAAAATCCTTTTCCTTTACCCTATCACCTTCCAATACTTTGGTATAATCTTCTCGCAGAAAGGCATAGAAGGTATTGAAGCAAGGAAATATGCTCGGGTGGTTTTCAAGGTATTCATAGTAACCGCCAATGGCGTTGGACAGTGCAACATATTCGCTTCGTTTGAATTGCTCGTCGTCCTTTTTCCACAGTGCCAATAGCAGCGTTTTGATGCTCTCTTTTTTTTCCGTGTCCAGACTGTCGCCTTCACCAATATAAAAAGGATTAAAACGGATGGGATTTTGTTCACTGTAGGTAAAGTAGTAGCCGTTCACCATGTCGCACAATCCTTTATAGCTGTGCCCTACATCTACCAGTACGATGTGTGTGCCCTGCTCATAATAGCTACGAACCATGTGATTGGTAAAGAATGACTTTCCGCTTCCTGACGGCCCTAGAATAAACTTGTTTCGGTTAGTGCAAATGCCCATGTTCATCGGCTCGTCTGAAATATCGACGTGTATGGGTTTCCCCGTTAACCTGTCACCCAGACGGATGCCGAAGGGGCTGAGCGAAGTACGGTAGCCTGTTTCCAGATTAAGGAAGCAGGTGGCCTGTTCGGCAAACGTATCAAAGGTGTCGTTCATTGGAAAGTCGGCCGCATTGCCTGGTATGCCGGCCCAAAAGATTTGCGGTGCACCAACGGTTTCCTGTTTGGCAACGGCATCCATTTGGGCCAGTGCTGAAGAAACCATGTTCTTAAGCTGCTTCAACTCTTCCCTGTCATCACACCAAACCAATACGTTGTAGTGTGCCTTTACGGGCAAACGCTGTTGCGAAATCGCTTCGTTGAGAAACGCATTGGTCGAATCTCTTGCTATCAGGTTCTCACGGCTGTAGGCCGATAGGGATTGCAGACGCAACCGTTTGGCTTCCAGCTTTTGGATGGCTTTTTGTGCATCATCAATAAAAATAAATTGGTTATAGATGTGGTTGCATGACAGCAACTGGCCCAGTGTTGACGCGAAGCCTATGCTGAATTTGGTCCTGTCGGTGGAATACTTATCGTAATTTATACGGCTACCGCACAAAGCAGGAAGATCAACGGCATCACCCAAGGTATAAAGTTGGCAATAGCGATCACCAACCCTTAGCCCTTCGTCAAAACTAATGTCGTTGATGAAATGATTCTGCTCCCCTTCGCTAAGGTAACAGTAACGCTCAATCAGTCCCTTCCTTCGGCTATGGCTTTTCAGGAAGTAGTCGGTCATTCGCTGTAGTTTCACGAAACCGCTGTCTTCCATAATGCGGCGAAACTGCCCTGTACTGTCAACGAAGTCCTGTAAAGCCTGTTTTGAGAGTGTTTCTTCTGGCACGATATTTTTTTTCAGCAGATTTGAAAAAAGTGAACTTGCACTTTTTCTGTTCGCAGGCTTTTTGGTCAGCATGATATAGCACGAGTGTTCCAAAAAGGGACGTTCGTTAAAGAACCTGTCGCTACTCCTGCTTAAAAAACTGTTGTCCTCTTTTGAAAAATCGGGACTGAATGAACTGTCCAGAAACCAGTCCTGTTTGTGCAATACAGTATTCTTTGGTAAAATTTTAATGGCTTTAATCCACGATTGATGAAAGGCTTCATACTCTTGGTCCGAAAGGGTAAATACTTCGGGCAGGTCAACCTTAAAAACTATCGTTACATCGCCATTTTTACTCAGGATGCAGTCATGCTGTACATCCATGATTGGGAATATATCCTCCAACATCTTTTCCATCTCACTATTCCTATTATGTTCATCTTATTTTTTAGAGCCCCCTTCGCCTTTGTTTTGATTTGGCCTCCTTCACTTCTCTTTTTTCTTTCCTATTGCGGTTATCCTCCATAATTCTTTGGAATACGGTCTCCTTTACATTTACTATTCGTGACTTAAAATGTGACTGTACTGGCCTGTACTTCAGTCCAGCAGTCAAGTCATATCCTGCCTTTCTGTTGATAGCTACAGGATCAAGAAATCGTTCGTGGGGAAAGGCAACCAGTATTAGGTCTTTGGGAAATTCGACAATATTGTCAAGGTCAATATCTTGAAATTCATGCCTTCCTGGATGGTAGGGTATGATATATTCATCTGCATTGTCATCGACATAGAATTCGATGTCATCGAAACGAATTCCCTTAGATAGAAAATCATCATGCGGTCTTAGCATTTCCATTGGAATGTCGACGTAAAAGAGATGACCTGCAATGTCAACTGTGGTAAGTCTTCCATTTAACCTCTTCTCTAATGCCTCCTGGTCAACGATGATATCAAAGTCGGACTTTCCTTTCAGCTCAGACAATGAAAGTCCATATTTGGCCGCCATTCCTTCGGGATCCATCTCTACGAATTCGGGGATATAAACCTTTATCAGATCGGGCTTTTGCCATCCTGGTCCTTGTACGGTCTTATTGTTTCGGCAGTACCTAAAATTGTAACCGTTTCCGCCATCATGCATCTCCTCAATTGAAATGGTGTTTTTTCGATTCTCCCTTTGTACGAGCTGTAAATTTTCGACGTCGATCAGAAACTCGGTTTCTGCAATCTTAATCACTGGCAATTCTCTTTCCATGTCGTTTAGTTATAGTCCATGCCTGTTTTTACGCTGTCTTTCCTTTTGCCCGCTGTTGGCAATCCCATCTGGGATTTCTATGCCTTTTATATCCGATACTGATGCCGTTAGTTTCTTTTCCATCGGATAGTCCCTGATAAAATGGTCATCGTTGTAACCTAGTTTCCTTGCCAGTCCTACGGGATCAAGCTTTACTGCGACCGGAAGCTCCACGATCCCGTAATTGCCACCCTTACCATATTTTTCTGTTTCGCTAATAACTACCTTCTTGATTTTGTCATAGGTGAACCTGTATGAGAAGTCATCAGAAAGCGGACATCCCTTTTGGAAATCCTTGAATTCAAGACTGTGATTCGCATCCGCCTTAAGTATAAGCTGTCCTTTCTCCACATTTATTAAATAGCTTTCGCCAGCGATATCTATGGTAGGCAGTTCGCCAGCGATACGGGCAAGAAAACCTTGGTAGTTCGGGTTAAGAAATTCTATATCCTTCCTCCCTATAAGGTCGACGGGATCAATGTTGTACTTGCTAGCCATCCCAACTGGGTCTAGTACTATAAGGTATGGCACTTTCACGTCAATACTTTCTTTCGGGTCATCCAGCTGGCATGGCCAGTTCTTATATTCCAGATGGTAGGGAAACTCATAGTGTTTGCCCGTATCTATCATGTCGCCAACGGGAAGGTGGTTTTTTGGGTCTGAAACCTCTATTAGCGTTTGGGATTGTATTTCGACATAGAAATCAGTTCCAGCGATCGTAAATATTGGCTGGGCACCCAATGTGGCCACCTTCATTTTCGTCCCGTTTTCTATAACTTCCAAAGTCTCCAGATCCAATGAATAGTTGGAATTTGGTCTCAGTAAAATTCTATTTTCCATTTTTATCGTCCATTAAAAAGATTTTCCTGCTGTTGCTCCTGATGGCATTTGGCAATTGTTTTTTTGCCAGTGCCTTCATCAGTCCGTATTCGCCATATTTGTGGCTCATCCTGTAGATTTTGATGACCATGAGTGTGCCTATGCCTGCAATGATGCCCACACACAGGTAGGAAGGCAGCCCAATGAAATAAAGAACTGCAAATAGTATCATTAAGATGACGATGCCACCGCCCAAATACCAGATGTACTGAGCTTTCAGCCCCTTGAACTCTATGCTCTGGTTAATTCCTTTGTTGACTTGATATACGCTGTTTGCCATTTTCCACTCTTTTGTTTTTCGTTATCTAAATTTCATCCTATTGTTTTTTCTCATCGTAGCATAGGCTTGCTGCATCCATTGGTCTGAAGGAGCCTGCCCTACTTTATCAGCTTCTACTTTTTCCGCAATTTCTACTGCCGTGGCTTCGATTTTCTCATCTGCCTCTTCTTCGGAATTTTCATTTTCCCCAACCTGTTTGTCGGCAAGTGATTTGGCCATTTCCGCTTCCAGGCTTGCCAGCTCGGTTTTCATGATTTTTAATTCTTCTTCCTGTAAAAATGGCTTGCCTACAAGTCTCTCCAGTTGTGGCAGGTCCTGCTCAAATTGAATGGCTTCCTTTTCATATCGCTGTTTCAAGGTGACCGTACGGTCAATTGCATTAAGAAAGTGACGTGCGGACAGCTTTGGGTTATCAATATTGGGAAAGCCGTCATTATAGGTATACTTGATACCTGAATTGGCTGTAGTCGCATAAAAATTATTATAGCTTTTGTCGTACATCAGACCATTTGAATAGTAGGTCTCCCGCTCCTGTCTGATATATAGGTCGAAACCGTAAAGGCTCCCGATCTTTTGCTCTGTACTGTTTTCATTTTTGGGCTTCCAACCTTTGTAAAGATTGATGATATGGTTTCCGATAGCTTCCGGATCATCATTCTTAAAACCTGTCAACTGGATCTGGTTGACCTTGGTACCGTCAGGTTCGTGTATGAGTTGGCTTTGGTATAGCTCGCAATCGACCTTCAGTTTAGACAGCAGTGCCATTCCGCTTTCTGCTTTTTCAGTCCTCTCCTTCAGGGCCAGCCTATTTTTGTTCAATTCCCTAAAATGTGCAGTCCTGAGACTTTCCATCACCGCTATCCTTTTTTCAAGCTTTGATTTTTCGAGCAGTGAATTATCACCAGAGAGAATGGCTATGTATTCCGAAAAGTTCATACCGCTCTTTTCGTCCATTGCCCCCTCGTCCAATGTCCTTACCTGAAGCTCATTGTTTTTCATTTGTGAAATGAAAAGTTGCTTGTTCTTCAGCAGGTTGAATTTGTAGTTATCCAAAGACTTCTCCTTGGCATAGATAAAATTCTTGACCTTATTGCCATAAAATTCCTTAGCGATAAGATTTCCCTGCCTTGCCCCACGGCCATTTCGCTGCTCCAGATCTTTCGGTGTCCACGGAATATCCAAGTGGTGCATGGCAACGATCCTCTTCTGTACATTAAGTCCCGTCCCTGCCATTTCGGTACTTCCAATTAGGATACGGATATCCCCATTGTTCATAAGTTTGCACAGCTGGGGCTTTTTTCGGTCCTGCCAGTCATGGATGAAGGCTATTTCATGGGCAGGGATATCGAAATCTTTTACCAGTTTATCCTTCAATGCCTGGTAGAGGTTAAAACCTTTGCTGCTGGGCGTACCCAGATCACAGAAAATAATCTGCGTTCCCTTATGTGGCGTACTTTCCGTATACACCTCATTTACCTTCCGTGAACAAACATTGACCTTATCGTTTGGATGGTCAGCGTAGTGGTTTCCTATCAATCGCATATCCAACGCCATTTTTTTGGCGTAGTTGGTTGCAATCAACATTCTGGCATTGTCTTCAGAGGGTGTTAGGGGCGGCCTGTCAATAAAAACTGCATTTCCAGTTCTGGCAAATTCCATAAGCCTTTGTGAAAACTCCTCCTGTTCAGGGGTCAATGGAATATTGACCAGCACTTCATCAATTTCGGGCTTATCCAAACTGATATGCTTTGCCGTTTTATAGTCTGTTATTTCATTATAGAAAAGGGCCAGTTCAGGGACTTTTATAAAATGCCTATAGCGTTCCTTGGCTACAATTTCGTTGGTAATATTGAACTCGTAGTCAGTGGTCTTTTTTGCGAAGACGGCTGACCAACCATCAAAATTTTCAATTCGCTGCCTTGCCATTTCCCTTGGCCGCAGGTATTTGAATATAAGGTACATTTCGGTAAGGCTATTGCTGATGGGTGTACCTGAAAGGAAAGTCACGCACAGATCCGAACCGAATTTATCCTGAAGGGTACGTACGGCAAACAACATGTTTAGGGCACGCATGCTGCCTTCGGTGTTTCCCAAGCCCGCTACTCGGTTGTGCCTTGTGGTAAAGGTTAGGTTTTTGTATTTGTGGGACTCATCAACAAATAAGTGGTCAATGCCTAAATCCCGAAAGGTAATGCCCGCATCTTTTTTCTCTTCGATGTTTTTGACAATACTTGAAAGCTTGTTCTTAAGGTTGTTTTTACGGATTTCAAGACCCTTTAATATTTTCTTGCTTATTTCCCCGCCTAGGTCTTCGGCGGTATCCAGGTCACGTTGCACGTTTTCCAGTTCTGTCTCCAGAATTTCCCTTTGGATTTCGTAGGATTGCGGGATTTTTTCAAACTGTTCATGCGTCATTATGATGCAGTCCCAATTATTGTTCTTTATCTCGTGCAGAAGCTGCAGCCGTTTGGCCGGTGTAAAATCTTCTTTGCCTGGAAACAGGATTTTGGCATGCGGATAGGCTTTCTGATAGGTTTCTGCAATCTGGTCGATGTTGGCCTTCAATGCCAGTATTGCGGGCTTGTTTACAATAGAGAGTCTTTTGAGCTCCTGGGCCCCTACCACCATTGTCAGGGTTTTTCCCAGACCTACCTCATGATCTACCAGTGCGCCACGATTTTGTACGATGCGCCATACCGCATTTTTTTGAGAATCGTAAAGGTCCTCGATTGCCAATGATTTCTTATCAAGACCGGGAAAAGTCAGATGGGAACCATTATATTCCCTTATGACATAGCAGTTGAAGGTTTCATTATATTGGTCTGCAATTTCTTTTCGTTCCTCGTCCGACAATCCTTCCAGATAGTCGATAAATGCGGCACGTATCTGTTCTATCTTTTGCCCCGCAAGCTGCGTGGCTTCATTATCGGGCTTCCGAATGGTTTTACCATCAACACCCACTGTTTCATAGGTAAAAAACGGTGCGGTATTTTCAAGGGCATGTTCCAGTAAGGTATAACCGTACATGGTGCGTCCGTTTTTCGGCGTTATCGCAAATTCCCTGTCTACTTTGGCGTTATGCTTGGTACTTACCTTGAAGGTGTCCAATGAAGCAAAATAGGATACTTCCGTTTCCTGCTCAAAAAGTTTGGTGGCAAATTTTTTATAATACCCTTCGGGCATCCAACGCTCTCCCAGATTAAAATCCAATAGTTCAAAGGGAATAGCTTCCGGTTGAACTTTTTGCAGTGCATCCCTACTTGCAGCATAAAATGGGTTGTCGGGATGTTCCTGACAATATTTTTCGGCCGTTTTCAATTTGTCCACTACATTGCCACTGAGGTAGGCATCTGCAGTTTCCCATTCGTTCCAGGAAGGATTGATGTAAATATGTTTATCCAATGCCTTGACAGCGGCGGCCGCATCCATTCCCAAGATGGTTGCTATGAACTCCATGTCTACCTTTCCCCTTTCATTCAGGCAATGCGCCAAAGCATCCGAAGGGCTATCGGTCCTAAATAATTCCTCCTTTTTGACAATTGTCTGGGTAAGGATGTCCGATTTCACATAGCCGCTTCCCTCACGACGTTCCAACGATGAAAGCAGGGTAACACCGTAGCCATCGGAAAGAATGCTCCTACGGTTATCAATTGAGTTAAGCTGCCCATATTTGGCAACAAAAACATCGTACATTCGGTTCACGACTTCACGTTCGCTTTCTGTAACCTTCGCTCCCGAAATCTCATTTTTTGACAGCTTTAGATAGCCGTCCCGCAAAGCCACATACCCTTGATAAAATTGCTTTTGCCTTTGGTCTGAAAAAGCTTCAAAATACACCAAGTTGGCACCCCTATCTATTTTGGTAACATGGCCTATTTTGTCATGATGAATGGTTATCATGCCTTCCTCATAAAAGGGCGGCAGTTCCTTGACAAGATTCTCTGTTTGCTTGTTAAATTTAAAATAGCCAGCAACGGTCTGGTCACCTTCAAAATGGAAGTTATGACCGCCATAGTTTTGCAATTGAATTTTAATCTCCGACAATTGGGACGCCAATTGGACACCACTCATCCAATTGGTAGTAGCTGGTTGTACCTCCTTTACGTTGGAACGCAATTTATAGAGATAGTTATTGCTCTTTTTATGACGGGCTGTAAGCAGTACAACTACTTCATGTTCTGGGTTGTCTTCAGTTCGGATGGTTCCTATTAGCCGTGCGGTAGTGGTCAGTACAATGGTACTGTCCCCTTCGCCAACGTAGGCAGATGCCCTCCCCATATTCTCAGCGGGCAGGTTGTCAAAAAGTCCAAGTTGGACTGGCGCAATATTTTCCTTGTTCCTGGGCATGCTCAGGTAGGTCAGTCTTCCGCCAGTAACTGTTTCGGGAACAATTTCGGGAACCTCATTTTCGAGCTTTGGAAAAAGTGCCGTGCTAAGGTTGTTTTTGATGGCGGTTTGCAACACTTCCCTGAGCAGATTTTCGGCCTGAATGATATTACCGGAAAGCCATACCTTTTCGTGGGGCTGCCCATATTGGTTATTCCCGGCACTTACCTCTCCTATAATGATTTCGGGATGCTGCTGTATGTACGCATTTTGGAAAAAGGAACCAAAATCATTTTGCTTTTTATCGGTCGCTAACAACAACTGCTCGTCTGCTGAAAGCTGTTTCTTGCCAGTGTTCTTTTGAACCACTAAAAGGTGGCTGGGTGCTTCGGTATTGCCGGTGTCCTTCATCAGATTGTCTGGCATTACGGCTAGTGCCACAAAATCGGCCCTGTCGAACAGGTAACGCCTTGCTTCCATGTTCGAAGGGCTGTTCAGAAAGCCATCTGTAGTGATATAGGCCATAATACCTCCATCCGCCAGCTTATCCAACCCTTTTGCGAAAAAATAATTGTGGATTTTGCCCGTAACTCCCGTGTTCCTGTAGTTGTTATCAAATACCGAAAAGTTGCCAAAAGGAATATTGCTGGCTACAAGATCGAACATGCCATTTTCATCGTTGGAGGTTTCCTCCAATCCCTTAACATGTGTATCGGTCTTGATTTGATGTGTACTGTTATACGCAGTTAGTACCATCCCTGTTAACAGGTCTTTTTCTACGGCCGTTATGTTTTGGAGGTCTGGCAACGCCTTGATTGCTTCAGTAATAAATACTCCCGATCCTGCCGAAGGCTCATAGAGTTTCTTGGGTTGGATTCCATGTTCGCGAAGTATATCATAGATGACAGCTGGCACAAAAGGCGGTGTGTAAAAGGCAGTAAGTACACTATTTTTTAGCGAAGCGATACTTTCCTTATACGCTACCTCATCCAGATTTTCACGTAGTAGCTTGTGTAGCTTTTGGATGTTTGGATGTAGGTTGAGATCGGAGTTGGAAGCACCGCTCTTTATCCAAGATGCAAGATCGCCTTCGGGATAAAGGATAGCTTTAAGGCCGCCAAATCCTGCATATTCTTTCAGGGCTTGGGCACCGTCATCAGGTAATATTCCCGATTTCTGGTACCCAATTGCCACCGAAAGGGCACGGATGTTTTTGTTAAGTGTATCGATTGTACTGTAGGCCATCTTCTCTCTCTCTTTCTCTCTCACATTCAATACTTAACCTGTTATTTCAGGTAATCTTCCACTTGCGCTATCACCGCGTACCGCAGGGAGCTGTTCTCCCCGTTTTCCCTAAATCCGAGTTCAGAGAATAATTCTGAACATTCGGTAATAAGGTTTACAATTTCATAGGTCAATGTTCCGCTTTCCTGTAGGGCTGCAAACTGTGTCGGAAATTCTTCTTCGACTATTTCCCGGATGTATAGGAATTTTGATGGTTTCAGTTCTGCCGTCATTTCCTGCAGGCACAGCTCTTCGATAATATATTGGGGATTACCTTCAGCTATCAACCTTTCCACAAGCGGCATTACAAGGCTTGCTTTTTCTGCCAGGTATTGTGACACTGAGAATTCCTCCCGTAGGCTCAACATGAGTTCCGGATTGTGGGCCACGATGTAGCCCCAAAGTTTTTCGCGTAGGATTGCTGCATTTTTCAATACTTTTATACTCCGAAGAATGATTGGATAACTGTTGCTACCACTACCAAAAAGACACACGAACCAAACCAGGCGGCAGCAACCTTTCCTGTATCCTGATCTCCTGCGTTCCATTTCTGGTACACCTTTACGGCTCCTATAAGTCCCAGTATTGCACCAATGGCATACATGAGCTGTGTTCCTGCTGCGAAATAGCTCCTTACTTTTTGGTTTGCCTCGTTTATTCCCGCAATACCATCCTGTCCGTAGGCTTGGTATTGGGCTACCAGCATTAATAGCAGGGCTGTAATGGCAGCCATTCTTGTGATTTTTCTTTCTCTTGTTTTTTGTACGGTCGTTTTCATATCCACGTTTTATAATGAGGTTTGGTTTAATTAAATAAGCGAAGGGTTTCGCCGCCACACTACCCAATTTCTCCGTCACATTTGCCATATCGCTTTGGGACGGGCAGGGAAACTGCCTTCGCTGCTGGTTTGGTTCCTTAGCTGCCTACCACAACTGATCTACTTCACTTTTGCTAAGGGAACGGACACCAATTTTTTCGCATTCGGAGACAACCAGTTCATTGATTGACTCACGTAGTCCGGATGTCTTTAGGGTCGGATAGTCTTGGAAGAGCATACCGACATATTCTTGTAGCTGGTGCTTTTCTACATTGTTTTTTCCCGAAAGAGAGTTAGCAAGTTTTTCGGCCAGGTCTTCTATGAGGTCTATTTCATTGCCTACTTCAATCGGTAAATTTGTTTCGGCCGCCATTGCAACTGGTCCTGTGTCTCCTGTATCATCATATACAAACATTTCACGGCTATTGCCACGCTTGCGGTTTAGGGCTCTTTTTAGGTCGGCACGGAAGTAGGTCATACCAATAATGATGTAGTAAAGAATGGTGGCCGCTCCTATGATAGTCAGGTAGTCTTGCCAAGAAATGTTGTTTAGCATATTTGTCCTTTTTTTGTTGTTAATCGCTTTGGCTGTTTGCCGTGCTTTTCAATCAAATTTCTTGGACAAAGGAAGCTTGGTTTTCAAGGTGTTACAAGTACAAGTTTAAGTTGCTACCCTTTTTGTAACCCTAGAAACCCACAGATTTACAGTTGAATACAACTACTATACTTTGTAAAAAATAGTGAGCCTGGTTACTGATACATTTTCCCAATCTCTTAAATTTGCTAATTCATCGATATTAAATTCTCATGCGGGAAACGATCATCAGCCTTATTGAAGGCGAAAGCGAAAACACCAAATTGGATTTCAAAGTGGAACAGTATCCTATTGATAAGGGGAATGCTAAAAAAGGGGAATTTTTAAAAGATATGTGTGCTTTCGCAAACCTGAGCAGCAAGGATGACAAGCACATTATTATAGGGGTCGAAGAGAAAAATGGCACAGCAGCTGGCTTCAGATCAATTGCTGAATTGAATGACCAGGCATCCTATCAACAGTTTCTAAATCAGTATATTGAACCAGAGATCAACTTTGAGTATAAGGAACTTTTATATAAAGAACACCGACTTGCCTACTTTAGAATATTTGACAACAGCAAAGGACCTTATCTTTTTAAGAAAGAATACAGGGACGCACAGCCAAAAGGTAGCCATTATCGGGAAGGAACCGGTTTCATCAGAAGCGGAAGTTCCACACGTGAACTGAAGAGGGATGACTTTGAGAAAATTTATGCGGAGCGGTCAGCCATCAAAGACCGTAGCAGCGATATCGATTTTAATTTTTCTATATGGGGTTTTGAATCGAAAGAACTTAGGCACAAAGGCTATATAAAAGAATTACAGGTTGACGTGGAAAACCTATCAAACACCTCTATAGATTTAGATGTCGAACTCAAAATTTATCATAACAAATGGGTTAGCGCAAAGTGTACACAGGATTTGGAACATAAGTTTTACAATGAGAATAAGGATAAAAGCATGTTTGCCTATACATCTCATTTAGACAAGATGTTTCCTCCATTTATTTTAAAGGATACGAATGTCGACTATAAAAATTACAGTGATTATTCTATCTACGAATTAATGCCCACGAAAGGTACGCATACTTCCCTTCGTGTAAAACAGAAAGGTAGACAAGCTGATATCTTTAATGGTCAGATTGCACTGGTTTTCTCAAGACCAGCAGACATAAAAATTGAAATTACGGTGCGGAGCAATGATTTCCCGAATGGACCAAAAACTTTTGAGTACGATTTTCCGCAAGACGATATTGCGGAATTTATAGACCCAATGGACCTTTAGTACAACACATCATGTCTATTCATTTTTTACAAGTATCCACTTTTCGCCATCATTTTTAAAAGTTGCCAATAGATCTTTTGGTTTGTCTAGGTTTTTGACAAGCGTGGCAAAGGGCGTAGCATTGCTAAATTTGGTGACGTAGAAAACCTCCACCGTACCTGAACTTTTATCCTCAGTAATACTTTTAATTTCAACCACATTTTCATCGGCAATCTTCACTTTTTGAACAGATAACTTTAAATCTTCGTCGCTTGGATGCAACAGAAAAGGTTGTGACTTTTCAGTAAAACTGATCAAGGCATTTCCCGTTTCACCAACTTTCTGCGTCCTTTGAATCACCACATACCCATTCCTTTCCAAATCTGTAGCCAGTAGTTTGTTGGCAAATTCTGGATCGGACGTAAATATTTCATAATCCATCGCACGCGGAAAGCCCTTTTCCTTGTTTAACAAAACTATCGCTTCCTCTTTTGTCAATTCTTTTTTGCTGCACGCAACAATCTCAATACACATGAGCAAAAGCAAAATTTTTGCTTTCATAATCGTCAATTTATTTGGTTAGTAATCTTTAATTTTTTTAATCATCCGCTCCAGGGCTTCAATGGCCTTCTCCTTATCTTTTTCCTCTGGCACATAGGATTTACTTCGCATTCCGTTATAGGAAAGGTTATCACTGTGTGGTGTGGCCAGATACGGCACAATACTCCTAAAAACTTCTGTCATAGACCGTGCCACCAAAATTCTCAGCTCATCCGCGGCCCTTAAAATTAAACCCGTTTGATCGCTGGAAAGGGAACATCTTATTTTATCTTCGGGCTTCACGATTGGAGCTTGCACCTTTTGCCTTACCAATGTCTGCTCAACACTATTTTCATCAAGTTTTCCCTTTTCTTCCAAGTATTTAATTTCGCTGTCAATCCATTTTTGCAAGACCATTTCCAAATCATGATAGTCCGGATTTAGCATAATCCCTGGTCGTTTATGTGATTGTTTAAAGAACTTGCTGTAATAATGAAGCAACTTAATTTGTGATGTAGTCGTTTTTTCTTCAAGCAATTTGGAATTAACCATATTTACTATAAAGTCAATGTAACTCCTACTATTGAAGTTCATCAAAAACAATACCTCATTAAGCTGTTCCAGTACTTCCCACTCCTTTTTGTCCCATTTTATGGTTTCCAAACGCCGTACAAGTTCCTTATTATAAAACAGTGAACGGAAAGTAATTTCAAAATTTCTGTTAGCAGGAATCGTAAATTTATAAAGGATTTCAAAAAGAATAGTTTTTAATGGCTTCAAATTTTCGTAGCTGTCAGCCTGTTCCTTTAGCTGGTCAATTTTTCTCATCAAATCCAGCCTGCTTGATGCCATATAACCGGAAGGAACTAAAAGGTCCATATGTAGATACTTTAAATAGTTCACCTCCAAAAATGAAAGCAGGTTCTCGATCGTCGAAGTCAGCGCTGAAAAAACTTTTTGCAATCGAGGGTATTTGCTAAAGGTAGCCATCGCATTTTCGTGGGCCGTATTTAGCAGTGTAATTAATGACGAATGGAATCTTCCAACGATCAACCTAATGCCTTCTTCTTCGTTAACCTCAAAGGTTTGTCTTTTGATGAGTAATTGCAGTTTGGTTTCTTCAAGTGACAATACTTCGAGCATGCGGCTTATCTCCTCATCATCAATTTGAGCTATACGGGATTTATCAGGGTGCAAAGTCAAATTAACGAAAAGGTCAAGCCATTCAAGTGGATAAGTAAAATAATCTGCACTTGGCAGATCAGAGAAGTTATCGGATATTTCCATATACGGACAATTTCTAAGTTAGCATATACCTCTTACATTTCTAAAGTTAAGGTTTAGAGACCGTAAATCCTTAGAAAGCATAAAAAAACACGATTCCAATCGAGGCTTTGGGGCTTCAAATGTGGGCTAAATTGTGTTGGCAGATATACTCAATAGGTAATGAGTTGGGGACGACATCCTTTGCAGATGAAAACCGAGTGTACAATCAGTACTATCCTGGCCAGATATTGTTTTCGGTTTCCGAATAGACGGGAATACGGTTTTAACCTACTAGAAAGTTACAAATAAACTTACAAAGTTTTACATTTTAACCTAATTTTCCTCACTTTTTGCCCTATGACTAAACGATTTTCATGTTCGCTAGCATCTGACGTACTTGATTTCCGTTCATATTCTTTGTAATTTTAAGATACATTTACATGGAATCCTTAAAACTATATGACGAACAGGAACTTTTACGCAGGTTAAGGTCTGGGGATCATATAGCCTTTGAAATCATTTTTCATAGGTATAAAACTCAAATGGCAAAAAATGCGCTGAGGCTTCTAAAATCGACTGAGCTTGCCGAAGATTTGCTACAGGAACTTTTTATCAAGTTGTGGGAGCATCGAACAAAAATCGATACAGATAAAACACTAGCTTCTTATCTGTACAAAATTGCCACTAACCTGGCCTACGACCACTTTAGGAAAGCGGGGCGCGACCAGAAATTAAGGGAACAATTACTCAGCATCTTTCCAGCGACCCATGAGCCTATAGAAAAAATAGTTTTTAATAAGGAAAATAAACTTGCGCTAGATAACGCCCTATCTATGCTTCCGGAACAGCAACGTCTTGTTTTTACTTTATGCAAGATTGAAGAAAAAACCTATCAGGAAGTTTCCGAACTTTTAAACATAAGTGTAGGAACGGTGAACAATCACCTTACAAGAGCAAACAGCACTCTTCGGGTACTTTTGCAAAAGGCAGAAGCTGCCGCGCCTTTTCTCGCAACCAGCCTCTTAATAGGTCTCCTGTAATTATTTTTACTTTTTTTTCATTTTCCACTGTTTGGTTTTTAGTTCCCGAACGTATTACCATAAAAACAAGCCGTGCAAAGAGACGAACATATACGTGACCTATTTGAAAAGTACATTGCTGGAAAATGCAGCGGAGAAGAGCTGGAACAGCTCCTTACCTATTTGGATGCTCCAAATTATGACCAAGAATTGCGGGATCTCATTAGCGGGGAAATGCAAAAAGCTGATTATAGTGAGGATGACAAGCTGCTGCTTGTTATTACAAAGAACGCTGAGCAGCGAATTTTTGCGAAGACACGTCCGAAACCATTTTACCAAACAACTTTTTTCAAAATTGCTGTAGCCGCCACCATCTTAATCGGACTTGCGTTGCTACTAATTATTGGCGATAAGAAGAAACAGATAGAAACGATTACAGACACAAAAATCAGCCTAGCTGCCGGAACAGAAAAAGCAATACTCTCTTTGGCAAATGGAAAGAAAGTGGAACTTGGCAATAACAAAAGTTCAGAACTCGTAGATGAACGCGGCAACAGCATTAGCCAACGAAGCGGCGAAATCATATATGAGCCTAACAACTTGGAGAATAATGCCATCAACCAATTAGAGGTTCCCAAAGGGGGGCAGTATGCCGTTACCATTTCAGATGGCACAAAGATTTGGCTAAATGCCGGCAGTAAAATTATATATCCCGTGACTTTTGCAGGAAAAAAACAACGTGAAGTACAACTATTTGGAGAGGCATATTTTGAGGTGGCCAGGGACAGAACAAAGCCTTTTATTGTACATACTGAGCACCAAACAATCGAAGTCTTGGGAACGCATTTCAACATTAATACCTACAGTGACGAACCACAGGCCGTGACCACACTAACAGAAGGGTTGGTAAAGGTCACAACGCCAATTGATAAACAGAAGGAATTTATTTTACATCCAGGCCAAATGGCTGCTACATCAAAAAAACAGACCGTAGTTGGAGTAGCTGATATTGAGTCGGCATTGGCTTGGCAGAGGGGTATTTTCTATTTTAAAAATGCTTCGATTAAAACCATTATGCGGCAGGTTTCCCGATGGTATGATGTAGAAGTTGAACTTAAAAAAGACTTGCCCGAAAGAAATTTTACCGGTGGTGTGCATAGAAATGCAAACCTTTCCGAACTGTTGAAGATACTAATGCTCAACGGTATTCATTTTACACTTGTAAACGACCAAAGAAATAGAAAACTGATTGTTGAACCCTAAACCCCGTGCCTATGCCTTAGAAATTTAATGGATAGTTAAATAAGTTAATTAGGCCCCGATATAAAAATGCCAGCAATACTGTGACGAGTAATTGCTGGCTAGATTGGGGTTAACAAAACCACTACACAAGTAATTCATCAACTAACCCAACAACACAAAAGTATGATTTTTTCTCAATGCTTTTGGCTACGCCGTTCGCGTAACCGAAGGCAAACGGATAGCTTTATCCGAAATCCAGATACGCAAGCCTCCCTAAAGAGGCAGATAAACCGCCAATTTGTTTGGCTCATGGCCACTTTGTGCCTTTCGCTTTGTTTTTTCTCAAAAACCTATGGGCAAAATGTGAGTATTTCCTTGAACCGGCAGCCACTTGAAAAAGTTTTTGAAAGCCTTCAAAAGCAGACTGGCTATCTCTTCTTTTACGAAGATGGCTTGCTGAAAAATGCTGAAAAAGTAACCATAAATGTTCAGAATAGGCCACTGAAAGAAACCTTAGATCTCATTTTCAAGGACCAGTCCTTAAGGTATGAAATTGTTGGAAAAACGGTTGTAGTCCGAAAAAAAGAAAGTGTGCCAATACCTTCAAAAAATGGCAGTGAGAATAGGTTTAATAGTACTGGCACCGTTTTAAATGAAGTTGGAGAGCCATTGGCTGGCGCATCTATTGTGGTCAAAGGAACCAGCAGGACCGTAATTACTGATGGTGAAGGAAAATTTTCGCTAAGCGGTGTAAATGACGGAACCCAATTATTAATCTCATACATCGGATACCTGACGACTGAAGTAAAGGCAGCTCAAAATATGTCAGTCAAACTTGAAATCATCCCTACAAGCTTAAACGAGGTCGCCATCGTTTCTACTGGATACCAAGAAATACCAAAGGAACGGTCAACAGGTTCTTTTGTACAGATCAACAACGAACAGTTGAATAGAAGAATCAGCACAAATATCCTTGACCGTCTTGAAGGAATAGCCAGCGGTGTACTGTTCTCAAAAAATAATCTTGCCGCTAATGAAAAAACAGGAATTACCATTAGGGGACGTAGTACAATAGATCCCAATGTCAATGCAAACCCATTGATTGTACTTGACAATTTTCCTTATGAAGGCGACCTTGCCAACATTAATCCAAATGACATTGAAAGTATAACACTGTTAAAAGACGCCGCTGCTGCGTCAATATGGGGAGCCAGAGCTGGTAATGGCGTTATCGTGATTACCTCAAAAAAAGGAAATTTTAACCGTTCCTTACGTATTGAAGCAGTGGGCAATTTAGGCGTAGGACAAAAACCAGACCTATACTATTCAAAAAATTTTGTCAAGAGCAACGACTATATTAATCTTGAAAGTTACCTCTTTGCCCAAGGCTATTTCGACTCAGACCTTAGCGGAAACTTAAACCGACCAATGGTTTCTCCAGTAATTGAGCTGTTGGCGAAAAAAAGAGCCAATCCAGCTTTGGCGATAGAAATCGATAATGAAATAAACAGCCTGCGGGAAAATGACGTTAGAAAGGACTACGAGAAATATGTGTACCGAAACAGTATCAATAGACAGTATTCGATTGGTCTTAATGGGGGATCTTCCTCTGCCGCCTACAATGTTTCCCTCGGTTATGACGATAACCTTTCAAATCTTGTGAAAAATACATTTGAAAGGCTTACGCTAAATTCGCAGACCATATTCCAAATCACTAAAAACCTGGAAGTAAGTGCCGGTGTCAATTATTTTCAGACTACATCCGAAAACAATACCAACGAAACAGCTTACGGAAATTTCATCGCCGTCAGCAATAAGTATCAGCCCATTTACCCTTATGCAAGGCTAGCTGACGATGAGGGAAACCACCTAGCAGTAAACAAACAGTTTCAAAATAGCTACGTCAGCGAAATGGCAGCATTGGGCTTTCTTGACTACAAATATAGGCCGCTTGATGAAATAAATCTTGCCGACAACACTGTGCGCATCAAAAACCTCATAGTGAGAGGCTCGGTAAAGTATAAGTTTACCCCCTTCTTAAATGCGCAGCTACAGTATCAGAACGAGCAGCAGACAAGTACAGGTCGGAATCTTCAGCCAGCAGAGGCTTACAGTTCGCGGGCACTTATAAATCGATTTGCACAGAGAAATACGACCACCGGCGTTTTTACGTACCCCGTACCACTAGGAAGCATACTAAATTTAGACAATACCGAACTTAAATCCAACAATTTCAGGGTGCAAGCCAACTACCAGCAGGCTTTTGGTTCAAGACATGAGATATCAGGGATCGCTGGGGCAGAAATTAGGGAAATAGAAAGTACCTCGGTTAGCAGGATTTCTTACGGATACAACGACGAGGTTGGCACTGGTGTTGGCAATATCAATTATAATACGAGTTACACAATCAATCCTACAGGTACCGCAACAATTCCAACTCCGCCAAGCGGTGTTACCGGCAGAACGAATCGGCTTATCTCCTATTTCGCCAATGCATCCTACACATTTGACAACAGATATACTGCTACAGTTAGTGCGAGAAAAGACGGTGCAAACATTTTTGGGGTGAGGGCAAACGATCGCATTACGCCATTGTGGTCCGCAGGTATCGGATGGGAAATTAGTAAGGAAGGTTTCTACCATGTGCCCTTCCTGCCGTTTGCGAAACTAAGGGCGACCTATGGATTTAATGGAAACGTGTACAACGCGTCGGCATATTTAACGTTTGGAACAACGCTTACAAATCCCATGACAGGTCTTAGGTATGCGACCGTAGGGCGTGCCCCAAACCAAGATTTAAGCTGGGAACGTGTAAAGAACATCAACCTTGGGCTTGATTTTGCGACAAAAAACAACGTCATTTCCGGAACATTGGAACTTTACCTTAAAGACGGTTTGGACCTGATACAAAGCACTCCTCTGGCGCCATCTACAGGGTTCACCACCTATTTCGGAAATGCTGCAAGTAATCGTACCAAAGGATTGGACCTAACCCTACGGAGCATTAACCTTAACGGTAAGCTCAAATGGAATACCACTCTCCTACTAAGCGCACTTAAGGACAAGATAACGCATTATGACCCCAAATATACTGCGGCAAACCTGATTGCAGCCGCAAGCCAGGCCACGACGGTTGAATTCCCAATTCTTTTTCCTACTGTGGGCAGGTCGCTCTATGGCGTTTACAGTTATAGATGGGCAGGGCTTGATCCCGCTTCAGGCGATCCGCAAGGATATCTTAATGGACAGGTCAGTAAAGATTACCTTGCTATTCTGTCCAATGCCACAACTGATAACATTATCTATCATGGCTCGTCAAGACCAACAGTCTTTGGGGCAATTGCCAACACATTTACATATAAGAATTTTAGCGTTATCGCTAACATTACCTATAAGCTGGGCTATTATTTCAGGAGGACTACTACGGGAACAAACGCGCAGAGTGTACTGCTAAAATTGACAATGCATTCGGATTATGCCCTGCGTTGGCAAAAGCCAGGCGACGAGGCTAGTACCGATGTTCCTTCCGTAATATATCCTTCTAACACCAATCGCGAAGCCTTCTATCAGGGATCTAGCACTTTGATAGAACGGGCGGACCACATCAGGCTACAAGATATTGGCATAAGATATACTTTAGACAATTCACAATGGGCTAGAATGCCATTTAAATCCTTACAGGCTACCATTTATGCCAATAATCTCGGGATAATCTGGGCAGAAAACAAAAAGGGTATCGATCCCGATTTTATATACATGTATACGGCACCAAACCCCAAAATGCTAACCTTCGGCCTGAAGGCAACCTTTTAACTCATAATCATGAAAACAAAAATTTTATATATCGTCGCCGCCATCGCATTCCTCTCCTGCAAAAAGCAAGACAATTGGCTCGATAAGAAAGCGAACAAGTCCGACATTGTTCCAACAACAATTGCCGACTTCCAGCTTATTATGAATAACAGCGACATAATGAACGCCAATTATAGTGGTTACGGAACCATCTCGTCCGACAATTTCTATATCACCTATGCGAACTGGCAGGCTGCTTTTTCCAATACGGAAAGAAACGCATATGTATGGGCTACTGAAGTTTATGAGGGAGGCGATTCTATAGATTGGAACAGGGGTTACCAAAGAATTGTATTTTCGAACATCGTGCTTGACGGGCTGGCTAAGATTGCTACTAACCAATCCAACCAAACGGAATGGAACAGACTTAGGGGAACGGCTCTCTTCTATCGGGGGCTTAATTTTTTTGAACTCTTGCAGACCTTCAGCAAGGCGTATGACGTTACCACCGCTAAAGAAGACTTGGGAATAGTGTTGCGACTGACCTCCGATGTGCATGAAAAGTCGGGACGGACGTCAGTACAAAAGGGTTATGACCAGCTGCTGTCAGATCTTCTTACAGCCGAGCCATTGCTCCCCCAATTTCCCCAGTTAAAGACGCAGCCCTCAAAAATAGCATTGCATGGAGTGTTGGCAAGGATATTTCTCTGTATGGGAAATTATGAGAGGGCGCACTATTATGCAGACCTCGCATTAAAGGCTAACAGCAACCTGATAGATTTTAATACACTGAGTACGACACAGCCAGCACCCTTTCCGACGTTCCAGCTTGACAATAAGGAAGTAATCTACTACTGCACTGGCAGTAGCTGGGGCTCGACGAATTTCTCCCGCCTTCGGGTTGATGAGAACCTATATGCCAGTTATCTAAGCGGGGACCTCAGGAAGGTGATATTCTATAATAACAATGGCACCAATGGGATTGCTTTTAAAGGCACTTATACTGGCATCACAGGCGTTAATTTTTACGGCGTAGCTGTTAATGAGCTCTACCTTATCAGGGCTGAGGCGTCAGCAGGATTGGGCGATGCACTTGCTGCCACTGAGGATCTGAATACACTGCTTCGGACAAGATGGAATAGGAATAGCACCTATCCCGTTTTCGAGACAGACAATGCCAGTGTAGCGATGGCAAAAATTTTGGAGGAACGACGCAAAGAAATTCCGTTCTGTGGAGCACTGCGTTGGCAGGACTTAAAAAGGCTCAATAAGATGCAAGCCTTTCAGAAAACCTTGACCAGAAACCTTAATGGAATAGTATACACACTGCCTCCAAATGATCCAAGATATGTTTATGCGCTTCCCGACATCGAGATCCGATTAAATAACCTTCCCCAAAACAAAAGATAAAATGAAAATCTTACAACTATTTGTTGCCGCAGTGCTTTGCGTTTCAAACCCTGTCCGCACGTTTTGCCAGACCGGTAAAAAAGTGACTGTTATCATAAATGCTACAGGGACCGCAATTGGAGTAGATACTGTATCCGTAAGCTACAAGCCAAAACTAGAATATACAGTATCTAGGGAAGTCCGTAAGCCCCTTTCCATCAGCACGCCATCCACTTTTGAGATTGGCCTCGATGGTCCGGTCGGGAGTATAAAGATTACCGTGACAGGTGAAAATCCTACATCTTTACCCAACACCTATGTGGAGAACGGAGATACGATATTGGTTTCGCTACAGCGAAAAGACAAGGATGTGAAAATAAGCTATTCTGGAAAAGGAAGTGCGAAATACCTATTGCAGTCAAAGTTGGATAGTATCTCCTTTTGGGGCATTTATCCGTCAAACCACAACAAGGTGGAGAAATCCAAACGAATTAACCTAAAATCGGTTTACTACCGTTTTAACGCTGTGAGAGATGAAAAGCAGGAGCTTCTTGAAACCTATAAACCTACCCTTACAACTTTTTTATATGACCTCTACAGTGCTGACATTGATGGGAGGTTCATTAGTAATTCAAGTGCGACGGGCATATCTTTTTTGGAAGAAACTGAATACGAAACAAGTCTACTGCCGATTATCAATAGATTTATGTCTACGTCTCCAGATACACTGAACTTTCGTGCCCAATCTCTTTCACGCGAATACTTAAAAGGTCTACGTGACTATACCAGACTTAAGCTGGTGCTCAATAAACATAAGGAGCCCCATATGAAAGAAATCTATGAGGGACTTAAAAGTAATTTTAGCGGAAGGTGGAAGGAAAAAATGGTGTCTTATTACCTACAGAACTTGCCTCTGTCTAATCCCTCTGAATTTCTCGATTGCCTAAGGGATGCTGTAAGTTTTATAACTGACAGTACTGATCGGAATCCACTTCAGCAACTATTGAAAAGCAGGGAAAAGGGAAAGCCCGCTTATGATTTTTCTTTAGAAGATAGGAATGGAAAAATAGTTAGGCTATCCGACCTAAAGGGCAAGATTGTTTTATTGGATTTTTGGTTCACAGGCTGTACATTTTGCGCTAGGCTCAGCAAGAAAATGGAACAGGAAATAATGCCCGCTATAAAAACAAAGGATAATTTCATTTATGTGTCGATCTCTGTCGATAAGGACAAGACCAAGTGGACCAAAAGTCTTGAATCCGGAGAGTATACACATGGTACCAACATCAACCTCACCACTGGAAAGGCTGGAAGTAGCCATCCCCTAATAGCGCATTACAAAATTATAAACTATCCTACCCTCATACTTATTGACAAGGAAGGTAATATTATAGATGCTAATATGAACTATACTGAAACCAAGACAATAATTGACCGTATAAATAATGCACTATAAAAAACAAAGTGCTGGCAGAATCTGCCAGCACTTTGCATTAGATTAGTTGGACTCAAAATGACTGTTGCTATCCAATGGCACGGGAGTATTACCGTTAAGTGTATACTGGCAGTATGGGCCTTCATCTACGCATCTCCCATTAGCTTGCTCAATCGGAGTTCTGATGCCATTAACATCTACGTAAACCTGATCTGCGGTTTTTTCTTTTGCAGTTGTAAACGCGCTACCTGCTCCAAACACAACGGCTGCCGCAAGTAATAATTTAAAATTTTTCATGATATTATGGTTTATTGGTTTGCCTACTCTGTTATAAAGGTTTTCGGCATCTCCTCTTATTCCGGCCAGGAATACTATTGATATGGTTATACTCCTTCAAGTCTCAAGGATTTATCTTTATTAAAAACAATGGCGATGCTGGTAATCACCACAAAAAACAGGTTAAAGAAAAAATGCTGGGTCCAGTTCAGATAGCTCACTACACCTCCGCAACTACACGGTACATAGTCAAAAACTTCGAGCAGTACCAAGCATGTGTAAATGGTAAAAGCAGACATTAAAATAAGGGAACCATACAATCCTAAAAATCTCGTCCTTTCAAAAAGCAGGCAACCGACAATTATCAACTCCATTATTGGTATAAAACATGCCAAAAAGGGCGTAAAGCTGTTTGGAAATGGCTGGTTGTTCAGTTCGTAAACAAAACCCTTAAAGTCCAAAAATTTACTGATGGCTGTATGCAGAAAAAGGATTATCAGTAATGCTACGGTAATCTCAAAAAATAGTTTTCTGTTCCACATCATTTCAAAATTTAGTTTGCAAAAATCCATGGCAAAGTGCCAACTTCGAACCATACAAATTTAAATTTGGAAACCAATGCAAAGCAATACCCTACTGCTTAAGCAGGCACAAAACCAACATGTTAAGGCATGAAACTAGCAAAAAATAGGTATGAAACAGGCAGAAAATCATACTGGGGTTATAGCTCCTCTAATCCTGCTTTGAATGAATTTAAAAATTCTTTGGTAACGAGGAAAATATCGTCGTGAGAATCATCAAGGAATGGCAGGTAAGCGGGCCTGATAATAATATGCGCCGTATCTCTTTTTGTTCCGGCATTATAGCCCTTTACCATTTTGTAGTTTACGATAGTCGATCTATTGATACGAGATAATATCAGTCCCGTGAAACGTTTTTCCAACTCTAAAATGGAATGGTTTATCACATATTGGTTTCCGTGAAAGGTCATTGCCTTTACCCTTTTACCCTCCCTATGAAAAAACATAATGTCATTCTCAACATTAAAGAATAGATGTTGACCGTTGTAGTGGATATTCAAGGTAGTTGGCAATGTGCCTTTACCCTTTGTGCCATGAAAATCAACTTGTGTATTCTGCTTGCTATTATCATCTGGATAATGCGCCTCAGTAAGAAGTAGGTTATGGATCAGGTAATACAGGTTAAAAAAAATGATGAAGCAGACAATGACAGGAAAATCAATGAGAAGGAAGCCATTCTCTACCATGCTTTCCCCTAATGCTTCGAAGTATACCGAAACTAAAAGCAAGTCTATCATTGCAGGAATTAAAATAGCAAAAATCAGTTGAAGTCCTGCCCTTTCAAATGGCCGCTCACGCCAAGAACAACGTTTATCGAGCCATATAGTAACTACATGTACGGTAGTTACCAAGAGCAACGAAATGATAAAACTGACACCCACGGCGATATAAAATGCAGGCGATGTAATTGCCCTCAGCAAATCGATAGGTATACCGTGAAAGACGATGTAAATGGACGCAATAGCAGCTGAAAGCACTCGTAGCCTCCTGTTTTTATACGAGACCGTTTCCATAAAAATGCTGTTTTCTTTTGCGTGGGCACAAAAAATTGTTGACGTAATAAATTTACGAAAAAAAGTTTTAAGTATATTTGTTATCTCCCTCCCCCCGTTACAAACCAAGTAATTTTAATTTTTTTAATATGCCTTTATTTCCGTTTACACCGCAGGGGGTACAGGATTTGCTCAACGAGTTGTATGCACTTCCAGCCCCAGAATTAGCCGTCGAGGCTGACGCCATTGCCATCAATTTCAAGTTGTGGATTTCCAATCACTTTTCACTTGACACAACTCAGATTGCTTACCTCAACGGGATGAGCAATAGCGTAACGAACTACTATGGACAACAGTGCTCATTCTGTTTCCAAAACAAACTTGGAATTATCTTAAACTATCCCGACAAACCCGACAATCCGAGCTATTCCAAATGGAATACTTCCAAAAACAGCATTATCGTAGAAGCTGATGGTCAGGGAAAATCCAATGTCTATGGCGAGCTTGTTTTTAGCTTGACCTACATGAAATAACCTTTTAAAAAAAGCTGCCATCAACAGTTGATGGCAGTTTAAAAAAATTTCAAATTCGAGTCCAATTATTCTTGTATACTTCATCAAATAAACAGTATCTTTAAATATTGTAGCTCAAGCCATTACATAACGCCTCCCCTCTCTACACATCTCTTGATTTACTGAACCATTCGTTGCTTGAACCTTACAAATAATAATTGTTTAAAAATTACTATTTCATAAATCATTCTTCAAACTTAAATCAAACAACAATGAAAACAATCAACAAATTATTTTGTATGATGGCTGTTGGATTAGCTATCGTTCAATTTTCCGGTTGCGGAGCTAGCGAGGAAAGTATACCAGGAGACAAACTACATTTGGAGGAGCTAGCATTTTCTCTTAGAAACCACTTAGAACATGGTCCGATTACTTCTGTTGATACGGCTGTTGCAAAGCCAGATACGGTACCTACAGATCCCAATAAGGTTGTTCCTTTAGAAGATGCTAATGCACCAAAAAACAGATCAGATCTTGAAAGTATGAGAACTGTTGTTAAGATATTTTATGGGTCGAAAAATGCGGGGATAACTTTACCAGGATTTGGAACAAAATTGCAGAAAGACGAGTCCAGTCTGAATGTTTACTATATAGAAACCAAAGTTGTTATAAAAGATAAGGATAGCCTCGTATATGGCATAGGATACTCCGTACACTATCTTTTTAAGAAATTACAGAAAGGTATAGACATAAAAGACTTTCCTAATGTAGCAGCATCTGCACAACTTAACAGTAATAAAACACAAGTTTCCTATACGATACAGACCTATGGAATACACGGACTTATTTTGGGCAAATTTTTTGATCCTACCGGAGATAGTAATTTTAATGTCGAAGGTTTTGGAGCAATGAAATCTTCCATTAAAGGTATCCATACCACAATTATGGATGAGACACTTTCTAAGCTTGTAAAATATACGCCCACTCAAATAAAATTTGTTCGTCCTTATGACCTTGAACAGGCTAAATAAATTAATTTATCAAAAAGGCAGGCACAATTTTTCAGCCTGCCTTTAATCAACTTGTTAGTTTTGCTTTACAGCTAACCCCTTCAGCTTTTCGCTCAATTCTACAAGTCCCGCTTTTAGCAGGCAATCCTCCACAATGGTCTTCAAATCGGAAAGATTTTCCTTAGGAACAATGGCAAGCAAGCTGCCTTCTTTTTCATCCCCTTTTCCTGCCAGCCCACGTTCAATTACATGGTTAAGGAGTAACACATTTTTTCGTGAGATTTTAAGATCAATCTTCACCACTTCATTCATTCCAGGGATACTTAAAATAGTATCAAATACCTGAGCCACTTCACTAGACGTCATCATAAATTCTACGTTTTAAATTAATAAAAAATACTCCTACAAAACTATGCCTTAATACAATACGGATCCCTATCAAAATTTGATAGGGATAGGCAAATACAAAACATGCTTTCTAATTTCGTAATGCAATAGATGACGATAGTCCTGACAGGGCAAGATTAACAAATAGCTTTTCTCAATTGTCAAAAAGCTTTCAATTAAGCATTAAAACATTGAAAATTCTTAAAAGCTTAGTTAGAAACTGGCGGTTTGCCTCGTTGTCGCAAACGGCAAGATGTCCGATTGTTAAACAATCGAGATCTTGCCACCCTCACTCGGAACTCGTGGGTGGTCATTTTATAAGCTGTAAATAATGTTTGAAAACGTGATAAGGAGGAATGATGAAAGATGGAAAAACGAACAGGACACGCATAATTGGGCTGCGCCTAACCCCTGAAGAATTTGATAAAATTAAGCGCAAATGGAAAGCCAGCACCTGCCAAAAACTGAGTGATTATATCCGTAGACTCTTATTTGAAAAACCAATTGTAACAACTTACAGAAGCAAAACTGAAGACGATGCAATTGCAGAATTAAGTAGGTTAAGAACTGAATTAAACCACATTGGCACCAACTATAACCAAGTGGTAAAACGTTTGCATACGCTACAAAATTTGGAGGAATTTAAACGTTGGTTTGTAGCGTACGAAGTGGAAAAAAGGACCCTGTCCAATAAAGTAGAAGAGATAAAAAAGCACATGCAAAAATTGGTAGAAAAATGGTTGCAATCATAAAAACAGGACACTCCATCCGTCGAATTTTCAACTACAATGAAAATAAAGTTTTGGAGAATGTGGCAGTGATGATTGGTGCTGAAAATTATCCTTTGGATACCGAAAATTTAAATCAAAAAATTAAATTATCAATACTCGAAAGGCAGCTTGCGCTCAATACCAACGTAAGCAGAAACAGTGTGCATATCTCTTTAAATTTTGATCCATCAGAAAACAATTTCGAAAAGGAAAAATTGATTGCAATCGCTAATCAATATATGCGAGGAATTGGATTTGCTGAGCAACCTTATTTAGTTTATCAGCACAATGATGCAGGACATCCGCACATCCACATTGTCTCCATTAAAGTAAAAGCCGATGGCAAACGAATTGACATGAATAATATAGGTCGGAACCAATCGGAAACTACCCGAAAAGCCATCGAAAAAGAATTCAATTTGGTAAGAGCTGAAGATCAAAAAAAACAGCAGTACGCAGTTAAGCCTATAAGTCCCGAAGCAGTGCATTATGGCAAAGTACAAAGCAAGCGAGCGGTCCAAAATGTATTAGACTTTGTGATCGGAAATTACCGTTACACCTCCCTACCAGAACTGAATGCGATCCTTCGTCAGTTCAACGTTCAGGCCGAACGAGGTACCGAAGATTCGAGAACTTTTCAGCGCAATGGCCTTCTCTATCGCATCATCGACAGTTATCATAATCCAATTGGAGTTCCCTTCAAGGCAAGCAGTTTTTATAACAAACCAACGCTTCAGTATTTGGCAAATAGATATGCAAAAAACGATAAGGAAAGACTGCCTTTTAAACAGCGTGTCAAAAATGCAATTGACCTATCATTAAGGGATCGAAAAATATCTCTACAGGAACTTTCAAGTGTACTACAAAAACAGGGAATAATAATATGCCAGCGCTTAAGCAACGAAGGTCAGCTGTATGGCATTACCTACGTAGACCATACCACCAAGTGTGTTTTTAATGGTAGCATTTTAGGTAAAGCCTATAGTGCAAAAGGATTGCAGGAAAGATGCCTAGTTCAAAAAATTTCTGAGAAGGATTTGCTTACGTTGCCGTCGCATCCCACTCAGAAAGAAACTGGGTTACCCCTGCTTCAAGCTGCCGACGCTGCTATTGCAGAAGTAACCAAAGCCACTCCTAAGTTTGATGCTGCTACCATGAATGAGAGCTTTGAGAAAAATATACTCGAAAGTCTTTTACAACCTTCAAGTGTTGCGGATTATGTTCCTGGGCAATTCAAAAAAAATAAGAAAAAAAGAAAAAGAAAAAGCAAACCCAACAACAATCAATAACCATATAAATATACAATTATGAGTACGGGAGAGAACGAACAGGCATTGAGGAAGATACTCGACATGACTAGACTGATAAGCATTGTTTTATTAGTTATACATTTTTATTATTGCTGCTACGCAGCGTTTAGTATTTGGGGATTGGTCAGTAGCTTTAGCGACCGCATTCTTGAAAACATTTACCGCACTGGTCTGCTCAAAAACTTTATAACTGCCAAACTCATTTCTCTGGGCTTCCTTTTTATTTCTTTACTTGGAGCCAAAGGAAGGAAAGACGAAAAACTAGACCGTCGAACCGCCTTTGCCTATATGCTTAGTGGACTTGTACTCTATTTTATTTCCTATCTGATTATGATGCTCCAACTACCCATTCAGATAATTGTCATCCTATATATCGGAACCACGGTACTTGGATTTCTGCTCGTGCTCACGGGAGGTACACTACTCTCCCGTATCATTAAGGACAGATTAAACGGCAATGATATTTTCAATAAGGAAAACGAAACCTTTCCGCAAGAAGAAAGGCTTTTGGAAAACGAATACTCCATAAACCTTCCAGCCAAGTATCGGCTTAAAAATAAAGAGAAAAAAAGCTGGATCAATGTCATTAATCCGTTCCGTGCGCTGATGGTATTGGGAACTCCTGGTTCTGGTAAATCCTACTTCGTAATAAGGCATGTGATTACACAACATATACGCAAAGGCTTTACCATGTTTGTTTACGATTTCAAGTTTGACGACCTTTCACGAATAGCCTATAATACTTGGTTAAGATATAGACACATTTACCGTATTCCACCGAAATTTTATGTCATCAACTTTGATGACCTTGCCCGTACCAACAGATGCAATGCGCTTGAACCTTCAGGCATGACCGATATCACTGATGCAGCGGAATCAGCACGAACAATTCTGTTAGGTTTAAACCGTGAGTGGATAAAGAAACAGGGCGACTTTTTTGTAGAATCCCCTATCAACTTTTTGACCGCCATTATATGGTACCTTAGAAAGTATACCGATGGCGAATTTTGTACGCTTCCACACGTCATTGAATTAATGCAGGTCGATTATGACAGCCTGTTTACATTGCTACGTACCGAAAAGGAAATCGAAGTACTTATCAATCCCTTTATTACCGCCTACCTCAATGATGTGATGGAACAATTGGAAGGACAGATTGCCTCTGCAAAAATTGCAATGGCTAGGCTAGCATCACCGCAGCTATACTATGTGCTATCTGGTAATGATTTTAACCTCGACATCAATAATCCTGATGAGCCTAAGATTGTTTGTATGGGCAATAACCCTCAAAAGATACAAATTTATGGAGCTGTTTTGTCATTGTATGTAAACCGTTTGGTAAAACAAGTGAACAAAAAGGGCAAGCTAAAAAGCAGTTTGGTTTTCGATGAATTCCCTACTATATATTTAAATGGGATTGACTCATTGATTGCAACGGCTAGATCAAATAAGGTGGCCACCTGCCTAGGCATTCAAGACTTTAGTCAGCTCAGAAAAGACTATGGACGGGAACAAGCCGACGTGATTATGAATATCACAGGAAACATCATTTCTGGACAGGTTACGGGTGATACCGCCAAACAATTAAGCGAAAGGTTTGGCAAAATTATGCAGGATCGCGAGAGCCTATCCATTAACCGAAACGACACTTCCATCAGCCGTTCTAAACAACTTGAAGCAGCCATTCCACCTTCAAAAATTTCAAGCCTTTCCAGTGGCGAATTTGTAGGCTTGGTAGCCGATGATCCCGATAATAAAATTGAACTAAAGACCTTTCATTGTGAAATACAGAACAACCATGCGGCCCTTAAAAAAGAAGAAGATAGTTATAAGGAAATTGAGATGATCCGCAAGATTGACAATTCAATGGTTCAAAGAAACTTCATACAGATCAAACAGGATATTCAGGATATTATACACGCCGAAATCAGCAGGCTGCTAAACAATCCTGCAACGGCACATTTGGTGGTTAAAAAATGATCTTAAATAGCAGAATAACATCATAAGATAGATTCTATCGGACATAAATTTGGAAGTAATTTCTTATTATTCTAATATGGCAGTAGACACATTTTTACTAAATTTGTTTAACTCACCTTTAACACGCTTTCAATTATGAGTGATTCACGACACCCTGTTAAACGACCTAATGGAAAATATTATGCTATCCAGCTTGTAGAAACAAAGTATAAGCATACCATAGACCACGGAGAAACCAGTGAAATTATATTTGATTGGAGTGAGATAGCGGATGATATCTTTCAGCCAAAAAATGACTTAACTATTCAGGTTGCACAAAATAGCCCCGAATCAAGCACAAATGAAATAAAAAACCTAGCCAAAACAATCACGGAAACGAAAGATATTAAACATTTGGATAGGATTTTCGGTGTAAATCATCAGAATATTGAGAGAATTGGGTATGTAGATACCAAAGAAATTACAGACTCAACCACGGTAAAAATTTCAGTAAACTGGATAGGTGACAGTGGCTTTAAGGAATTAGACACGCACATTTTTAGTCAGGATCAAGAGATCCAAATATTAAGCCCTACGGCACTAAATAAAATAGAAAAACAATTTGGAACCGATATCCAAAAAATCTATGACCTTATGCCCTTCATAGCAGTTGAAGAGCGCGAACGTGCCTATAAGATTTCTGAAAGTATTGATTATGTAAGAGAACCGTTGCTACCAAAACAAGAGCCTGGTGGAAAAATTACCCTTTTCTACGGAACCAATAGAAATGCATTGAAAAAAGACGGTGATAAGCAAATGTACGGCGCTGAACTTGATGATCTTCAGGTTGGGTTTTGCGAGGTCAATATTCCAAAAGGCCATGTACAAGGTGAGTTGGAAAGACCTAAGCGTTTCATATGGGAATTCCCTGAAAATGAAGACAAGCATGTCATGGTTAATAAAGTCCAATCTTTGGATCATGCAGATTTTATAAAAGTATTTAACGAAAAGATCAATAAAGCACCCGAAAAAAATGCACTGCTGTTTGTTCATGGCTATAGAAATTCGTTTGAAGATGCAGCCAGAAGGACCGCACAACTGGCTTGGGACTTGCCATTTTCTGGATTTTCAGGCTTTTTTACATGGCCTTCGGCCGCTAAATATGCCGATTACCTCGCAGATGAAGCAAAGGCAAGAAGCAGCTATCCCGAACTAGAAAAATTTTTAAAGCAATTAATGCTAAATACCGAGCTAGAGCATATCCATATCATTGCCCATAGTATGGGAACCCTTGTCACTACTCTATCGTTGAATTCGCTAAGCCGCGATTCATCGATTACGCCACACCTTGAAAAGATACACCAGCTCATACTTGGCGCATCAGATATAGATCAAGAAGAGTTTCGTAAAACCATACTTCCAGAGTTTAAAAATATGGGGCTACGCAGGACCATCTATACTTCTGATCACGATGGGGCTTTAGGAGTTTCAAGCTGGGGAAGACGCGGACGCTTGCGTTTGGGCCAAAGCGGTAAGGATATTTTTGTAGATAAGGATTTAGACACAGTGGAAGCATCAAACATTGAAGCACTAGACTCACACGGATACATATTTGAAAGCAAACTCATGTTGACGGATCTGTTTTATCTGATCACAAAAAACTTGAGCCCTGCCCAAAGGAGACTTCGTGAATTGAAGAAGGAGATGTTGCCTTACTGGCTCTTCCTTGAGTAATACGTACCGAATAAGATATGTAAGATGAAAAGTTATTTTTTATTTTTTTCTTCAACTATAAAAATATATCCTTCCATTGTTGCACCATCAAAAATCGTCAGCTGATTAAGCATTACGTTACTGGATATTTTACCCATCAAAGGTTCTTTTCTTTCGGAACCATACAGGAAAAATCCAAAATTTAAAGTTCTTCCTTCAAAACCGGTGATGTCAAATATCAGGTCGTTACCGCTTTTGTTATCGCAGCGATCCTCTATTTTATCCAGCAATTCATCATTGATAATCATACCGCTTTGCGGGAAATCGAAAACAAATGATGTTGAAATCGTAGGGTCAGATTTATGTCTCCTAACTAAAATTTGCTGTGGGTGTTTCTCGTTTCTGGGCTCTTTTTTATAACCTAAGAATACCTTTTTTTCATCAAACTGCTTTAGAACTATTTCATCATGATAAACTCTTTTCTCGTACCAAAGATTTTCCGTAGAATTTAAATATTTATAGGAATAATGCATATTACCGTCACGTGGGTACGTCACATGAAAATCCATATTCGTCATCTCGTCACTTACAAGTGCCCTGCTGAGATATTGAGGCATATACCAGCTTACAATGGTATTATTACCAGTCCTAAAATAAGCAAGCGTGAGACATTTGCTTTTATAGTATATTTTAATTTTCATCTCTGACTTCATCTCTTTTTATCAAATTGGTTTTTATCAGCCCTTATCCGAGAATAATAAATCCGAAATTGCTGAAAAGTATATTTCTACGCTCTAGTTGTATATCAAAAGTAAAGAGAAGATCATAGTTTCTGAAGAATTTAAAACTATTTCTTGGAAGATGGTACGCTAATTCCCTCAAAAAACTCTTCAAGTGTAACATCTAGCACCCTACATACCTTAATGAGGGTCTTTAGCTCAAAATTCGAACCCGATTCCAATTTCCAATAGGCACTACGGCTCATGCCAAGGTCAAAAGCAATATGCTCATAATTAGCATAACCCTTTGCCTTCCTGAGTTCACGCATCCTTTTGGCGATCAATTCAAATTCGGGAAACTCGGTATGTATGCTGGATTTTTCCATAACACCAAATGTCAAAAAAAAGCACCTCATAAAATACCCTATTATATAGTGTACTTTTAAATAGAATTTATATATTTGCCCTGTACAACTCTAACTTATTGCCGATGAGATAAATTACAAAACCTTCTAACTCTGATTAAAGCATATAGAGTTACATCTGCAACAGGCCATCCAAATACCACATGGCGCCCCTCTTGGCAGTCTGCTGGTGACAGATAACAACAGGACCGTGCAATCCAAATTGTTAATAAAATTCTGAAATCCAGCAGATAAGCTAAGGAAAAGTTTACTACTTTTCGCACATCATTTACTGCCGTAATATACTCCCATCGGTAGGATTTTCCACTAAAAAGAATCTGGCTAAATCCCGGATATAAGTTTCGTATTCTAACTTTTAATTACACTTATTATGCAAACAAAACTTTGCTTGGCACTGCCCTGTGCATTGCTATTTGGGAGCATCTTGCATGCGCAAGACATCCTCTGGGAGAAATCCTACGGCGGGAAACATTCGGACTACCTGTTCGATGCCCAGCCCACTCCCGACTACGGCTTTATTCTGGCTGGTAGTTCATTATCTAAAAAGAGTGGCAACAAGACCGATGACGGTAACGGGGACCTCGACTACTTCCTTTGGAAGATGGACGAAAAAGGGGAACTCGATTGGCAGAAATCTTTTGGCGGAACAGGTGCCGACCTGCTCCAGTCTGTGAGGCTCACCCGTGACGGCGGGTTTATCCTTGCGGGTACCTCCGACTCGCCTAAGGGAGAACACAAAAAGGACGAAGGCTTCGGAAAAGAAGACTTCTGGGTGATTAAATTGAACGCCAAGGGAGCCGAACAGTGGCAGCGTACCATCGGCGGCTCGGGACAGGAACTCCTTCAAAGCGTAGTACCTACTTCAGACGGCGGATACCTGTTGGCAGGCACATCCAGTTCTGTCAAAAGCGCAAAACTCATGGCAGGTCAGCCCGATCCGTTTGGGAAATCGGAAGCAGGGTTTGGAAATTTGGATTATTGGGTAGTAAAGCTCAATTCAGATGGAAAAATTGAATGGCAAAAGACATTTGGCGGCCAGTATGCCGACCAGCTCCGAAGTGCGGTGCAGACGCGTGATGGAGGTTATTTATTAGGCGGTTCATCTAACTCGCCAGAATCGGGAAACAAGACCGAAAAATGCTACGGCATGTCAGACTATTGGGTCATTAAGCTCAATATCAAAGGAGAATTGGAATGGCAAAAAGTTTACGGTGGCGATGGTGACGACCAATTGCAGGCTGTTTTACAGGCCAAAGATGGAAATTTTCTACTTGCTGGAAGCTCGGCATCTGGAAGCACAGGAAACAAGAATGCCTCCAATGGCAAGGGAACCGATTTTTGGTTGTTGAAAATCGACCCGTCTGGGGAAATTATGTGGCAAAAAACCTATGACATCGGCAAAGTGGATCTTCTCACCTCACTTGAAGAAAACAAGGACGGATCGCTGCTTTTGGGTGGACATGCACAGAGCGAGGCCCATATTACAAAGAAAAAAGACAGGGAAGGAATCAATGACTACATCGCCTTAAAAACCGACGATAAGGGCGAGGAACAATGGACCCAGACCGTTGGCAGCAATGGCGAGGACATCCTTCGCAAAGTAATAGAAACCCGCGATGGTGGATATATTTTGGCAGGTACTTCAATAGGCGCACCTTCACGAGATCGCTCCTCTGGCCAAGGCCGTAATGACTTTTGGGTCGTCAAACTAAAAGACAAACGCAAAAAAGAGGAAAAGAAAAATCCGATCGAGGCCTATCCTAACCCTACCCTGCACTATACTAACGTGATTGTGGGTTACGAGTTTCAGAAAGGAACAGCCACCGTCTATGACCTATCGGGAAGGCAGTTACAGCATTTTGATATTACTGACCGTACCGTACCTGTTGACCTCGGCGGAATGCCCGAAGGTATCTTCATTATCGAGATACGTACCAATATACAGAACGACTCCGTGAAAGTCGTGAAGGCAATCAACAAACAATAAAGATTTCATCATGAGAAAATTATTAACGATTATCATATTTCTGGCAACCAATTTCCTAATGGAAGCACAAGAGCAGCCAATGACCTTAGAATACGGGCAAGGGTCGATTGCAAACACCGTAGCTAGCGTGTTCAGGTTCGACAATATACCCGTCAACCTTTCTACTGGAGTACCCGACATCAGCATACCATTGCTGTCTATACCTACTCGCAATAAAGATGTAGCTGTAAATATGGAAATGTCCTATCATCCTAGTAGCATATCTTCCGAAGGCGCTATCCATGACGACATCAGGCAGCCTGGGTGGTCTATAAACAGAGGTGGCAACATTGTCAAGACTTCGGAAAATGTGTGGTTCAATTATTTTAAAGAGGGAGACTCTGCCCCTACTCGATATTTTAGTGACCGTTACCAGTTCAACTTTATGGGGCATTCTGGTATCTTCTATCTTATTACGGATGCAAACAACAATCTCGTTCCTTCCCTATATTCGGGAAATGGAGAAACGTTAAAAGTCACTTTAGATTACGAACCAACGACTTTTAGGGTAAATTCTTTTACAATCTTTGACTCCAAAAACTATAAATACGTCTTTGACGTAGTAGACAGGAGTCTTGGCTATCGTAATCCAGGAAGTTATAGTAAAAATATACCGCAAAATTTCAACCTTTCAGCCGTTTACGATGGAAACGGTAAAAAACTGCTCAGCTTTGGCTATCATGAATTAAAAACCTTAGAAAGACAGACTACAATAACTAAAGAGTTCTCTACCGTCAACAAGCTTACGTCCATACAGTCAGAAGGTATTGGTAAAATAAATTTTTCCTGCACCTTCGGAGCCAGTACGGTAAATTCAGTTTTTGCTACAATAGATGAGATTACACTTTCAGACCCTAACTCCAATATTGTTAAAAGGGTTGATCTTAGACAATGGGATCGCCTAACATTTAGGGATGCTGCACAGAACAAGAATGAGGAATACCGTTTCAGTTACAGCGATGGTACCTATGGGGATTACAATACGGAACGGGGCATTTTGGGAATTGACCCCCTACGGATATCCTACCTTTATCCGTTCGGAACAGCATGAGGATCTTCAGGTACTTGTAGATTATGCTGTAAACCCAAAGTTCTGTACCAGAGGAGTGCTAGAAAAAATTTTGCTCCCTACTGGAGGGAGCGTGCTATATGAATACGAATCAAATACTTACTCCTACTTTCAGGAAGCTTCAATTTCTGAAAAATTTGTTGAAGGCGCAGGTCTCGTAGAGGACCCCGATAGCTACTATACCTACTATGGTGGAGAGACTACTTATCCCTACAACCATATCGTGGAGGAGCTTTACAATGGTAGGGTAGGAAATTTTTCCTTCTTCACCATTAGCGGCCAACCCAAGGAGGTCTGCATCTTCATAAGGGAGAACCCCTACTTCAGCGAGCTGAGCAATACTTGGGTGACTCCTTCTATAACAATAGCTGGCCAAGAACTACCCCAAACGGAAAAACAGTTTCCCTTCTATAGAACCTACAATCCCGAGAATTTCGGATATGGCAGGAACTACACGCTAAATCCTGGGCGCTACAGCATACAATTAGGAGATATATCTCAAAGCAATATCCCTATGAGTGCAACCCGCATTTTACATTCTATTCGCAGAAATCCCGATTTAAAGAAATGGAAATATGGCGGCGGGATACGAATTAAGAGGATTGCCCACTTTGATGCAGATGTGCCTGCTGATTATTTCAGGAAGAAGGATTATATGCAATATCCCAACTATGTTTCTATAAAGGAAACACGGTATGATTACAACCTTTTCAATGAACCAAATCGCAGCAGTGGCAATTTGATTTCCAACACTAGGTTAAATTTTAAGGAGGCATATGGGCATTTAGAATTTGTAAGCTATCGAAACGTGACGGTAACCGATAGTGGTAACAATGGAAAAACACAGTATACCTTTTCCACTCCAGCTGATTTTCCAGAGCTGAGTCTTGATAGCAATTCCAACATGAGCATATCGCAGGATTTCAGTAGAGGTCAGCTCATGAACAGAAAGGAATATGATAGAAACAACGTTCTGGTCAAAAATACCGACTATACCTACCGCTTTTACGATGGGGCGCGCTGGCAAAACTATTATATGGACAGGATTGTAGTAGACAGGACGGCAAAAGTAAGGACAGTAAGCGAAACGGTAACAGTCTATCCAACAGGTTCAGCCCCCATAGTCCAAACTACACAATATAAATACCATAGAGATGCGAACAGAAGTCTTGAATCTGAAGAAACCTCAAATTCAACAGGCGAAGCAATCAAAAGCGTCTACTATTACAATACGATGGGACTTCCTTTAAATGAACACAAATACGCACTGCTCGAAAAGAGCGAGGACTATTATAATGGAAGTCTAACGGCTACAAAATGGACAAAGCACGCCAATACATGGGCAGGAAATACCGCATGGTTGCCATCGGAACTTTCCTTTGCCAAAGGAAGCGAACAGGAAGTTGTAGAAACAAAGTATAACCTTTATGACGAGTATGGAAATCTGCTACAGAGCGAACAGCCCAATGGTAGAAAGACCAGCTATATATGGGGCTACAATAAGACAGTCATGGTGGCACAGATAGAAAATATGCCATATGCTGCCATAACTTCAAGCCTGATCACTGACATCCAAACCGCTACCGATAGTGGAACTGAAACCACCGTATTACAGAAGCTCGACCTGTTACGAAATAATGCGGCTCTTGGTGACGCAATGCCTACAACCTATACCTATAAACCACTTATTGGTATCTCTACTGTGACAGATCCGAAGGGCGATAGGATTTCGTACGAATATGACTCCTTCGGAAGAACAAAAGCCATAAGGGACAAGAACGGGAAGCTGATTTCGGATACCAGCTACAAATTGACAAACCAAAATTAGCGCAAAATGAAATATATATATATCATCACAATGCTCCTACTGGCCGTCATGGGACAAGCGCAGGAAAAGAGCAACATAAAGACGACCGTTTACAAGACGGAAACAACTACTTCGATAGCGGAACCTTCCGCTACTCAGGCCATCCAGAATATCTCCTACTTTGATAATTTGGGAAGACCCGTACAGCTCCGTGCCCACATGCAGTCGAACACTGGCAGGGACATCGTAACACATATTGAATATGATGCTTTAGGACGTCAGTCAAAGCAGTTCCTACCCTATGTAAGTGCTTCAGCTACTAAGCAATACGATTCCAATGCAGCTACCGAAGTTCGTTCTTTTTATGCTTCGCCAACATTGGCAAGGACGGGAAATCCTGATTTTGAGGCCAGCAATAATCCTTATTCTGAAAAGCAATTTGAAACCTCCCCTTTTGGTAGGGTAACCAAACAGGCTTCTCCTGGAAATAAGTGGCTTTTACCTTCTTCTCCAGCCGATAGCGACCATACAGTAAGAATGGAATATCTTACCAATAGTACGGCAGACCAGATAAAGGTGTACAAGGCCGCTGCGGCTGCTCCAATTGGAGGATATTATCCTACAACCCTAACACAGGATGGTTTCTATACCCAAGGTACCCTTTATAAATACCTTATGAAGGACGAAAACTGGACTTCAGGAAATGCCAACACTGTACAGGAATTTAAAAATAAAAAAGGACAGGTAATCCTAAAACGCAAATACGGCTCATCGGCCGTGAATGGAACACAAATCGCAGATTGGCATGACACTTATTACGTTTATGACCAGTTCGGGAACCTTGCCTACGTGCTGCCTCCTCTCTCGGACGGTAGCGGTTCGACTGCCGATCTAGAAGGTCTCTGCTACCAGTACCGCTATGATGGTCGTAACAGGCTTGTGGAAAAAAAGGAACCAGGCAAAGGATGGGAATTCATCATTTACGACAACCTTGACCGCCCAGTTGCTACTGGACCAACCTTCGCTCCATTCAGTAATATTGTTGAACCAAACAATGTAGGATGGCTGTTTACCAAGTATGATATCCTTGGAAGAGTAGTCTACACGGGATGGATGCAAGCCAACGTCAACTCTACTACTAGGAATACGTTACAGCTTGCACGTGATGCCCAGACCACAAACCTTAATGAAATTAAATCGACAACGGATAACACGGTAAACGGAGTAGCATTCCGATATACTAACGTAGCATGGCCTACAGGTTCGAACTGGCATTTATTATCCGTCAACTATTATGACGATTATAAATTTACTGGGGCACCTAGCAGTTTCCCTAACATTGAAGGACAGCCCATATACTACAACCTATCGGTTAAACCTAAGGGGCTTCCAACTGGTTCATGGATAAGGGCTATTGAAAGTAGCTCTACCTCCGCAGGCGAACTATCCTATATCTTATACGATTATAAATCAAGGGTTATTCGTACTTGGTCATCCAACTATTTAGGAGGGTACTGCCAGCAAGATTCTAAGTTTGACTTTTCTGGCAAAACATTGTACACTGTATTGGAACACAAGCGTAATGCTTCAAGTAGTCCTATAAACATAAGGGAAGATTTTACCTATAGCGATCAAGATCGTCTGCTCACTCATACTCATAAAATCGGCAATAAGGCAACAGAATTATTGTCCATGAACATCTATGATGAGATGGGAAATCTTATCTCCAAAAAAACTGGGGGAACTGACCTTACTGGAAGCACACCCTTGCAAAAAATTGACTATTCCTATACGATAAGGGGCTGGCTGAAAGAAATTAATAAGGTAGCTTCCCTGGCTCAACCAGGAGAACCCGCAGACCTTTTTGCCTACAAAATCGTATATGACTCGCCAGAGGCAGCACAGGCTCAATTTGATGGAAATATATCGGAAACCTATTGGAGGACAGCTAGCGATAACATATTGCGTAGACATGCCTATCAGTTTGACAACATGGGTCGCCTGACATCCACTTCCTACCATAAGCCCGAAAGCGTATCGGCACCCGATTCCTATAAGGAAAGCCAAGAGTACGACAAGAACGGCAATATTAGGAAGCTTCAACGCTATGGAGAGTTTGACGACGCCATCACTGCGATGATGATAGATGACCTCGATTATACTTACGAGGCCAATTCAAATAGGATTGCCAAGGTAACGGATCATACCAGAAGCCCAGCAGGTTTTTTAGACGATAGCGATGATTTGAATGATAATGTTGACGATTACGGCTACGACATCAACGGTAATATAAAATCTGACCAGAACAAGCAGATAGATAAGATTGTATACAACCACCTCAATCAGCCCATAAAGATTACTTTCAAGTATGGGGCTACCATTGAGTATGTGTACAATGCAACAGGGGAAAAACTAAAAAAGACTGTTACTGAATCTCCAAGACCAGTCAAAGTGGTCGAATATCTTAATGGATTTGACTACGCCAATGGGGCATTGGAGGCTATAGCTACAGTTGAAGGGTATGTCAAATGTTCACCTTCAGGCCGTTCAGGAACAACTACATTCAACTATGTGTACAATTACGCCGACCAATTGGGCAACAATAGGCTGAGCTTCACAAAAGACCCTGCCACAGGTCAGGTGGCTATTATGGAGGAAAATAATTACTACTCTATGGGCCTTTTGCACAAAAACTACAATATGTCCAAAAGGGTGTACGACAGGGAGGACGGCGGCCTTGTAGAGTTCTGTCCAACCTGCCCTATCCCTTATTTGTACAATTACAAGTTTAATGGACAGGAGTTTCAGGAAGAGCAGAATTTGAACCTCGTTGATATGCCTGCAAGAGATTATGACCCAGCCATAGGAAGATGGTTAGGCATTGATCCTGTGGTGCATTATGAAAGGTCACCCTACAATGGCCACGACAACAACCCTGCTTATTGGTCTGATCCTAGCGGCGCAGATGTTTACAATTGGGGCTGGGGTGTTGAAGCGGATGGAGAAGAAGCAGCAGGCATGTACAAGGCACTACTTGCCGTGTTAAACGGAAAGATAGGCTCCTTTAAGGTCAAAAAGGCCAAGATACATGACTTCACGTATATGGTGAACCTAGAACCCGTGGATATTTATGTAAAAGGGGTAGGCCGTTCATGGGGCACATTTGGTTCGCAATATATCATGCAGAACTGGGTTTACACGAAAAGTGGTTTTTACGATTATCATTTCAAAGAAATAAGTAAAAAGAGATGGGATGATTTTCAAACTAGCATGGACGTTGTAGGTGCCATAGACCCTACAGGCGTTGTCGATGGGCTCAATGCGATTGGTTATGCAGCACGAGGACAAACTTCAAATGCTATTATTGCGGCGGTGGGAATTGTACCTTATGTAGGTGACTTAGCTAAACTTAAGAAAGGAACAAGAATATTTGAAGTAGGATCTTATAGTTCGTTAAAAGGTGTGGAAGCTGGTTTAGATGCACATCATGTCGGACAGCAAGCTATAATGAAAAAATTAATACCTTCGTATAATCCAAAAACGGCCCCAACTATACTTGTACCAAAAGTTGGCCATACAATAGGTCCAGGTGTGGTTTCTAGGAAAACTGCTGGTTTTACTAATGTAAGACAAGTCATAGCAAGAGATATTTTTGAATTGAGGCGAGTATATCCTGATATTCCTAATAGCTCACTAGAAAAATTAATTAATATGAATAGATCAATGTATCCTGAAGCATTTATTAAACCATAGATATGAAAAACGAAGAAATTACAGATAGCTACTACAAAAAAGCTGTGGAAGAATTAAGTGAAGCAACCTTAATGGATAAGGATGTTTGGTACAGTCATATTCTTAATTTGCCTGAACATTTACAAGTTACCTACACGGTAATCATCTTTAATCAGCAAGTATTTAATGGAGGCTTTCACCAGTATTTTTTTAATTCTTATGGTCAGTTCGCCTATTTGACAATTGACAACCTAAGATTGATAAATGCTTTTAAGGCTGCCGATCTATTGGAACGTGCTACAAATCTGGTTAACGCTGACCAAATCAGCTTAAATGAATTCCGAAGAAAAGTGTTTGACAGGGACTTTCCGAAAATTGTAGATTTTGACGATGAGCTATTTGATGCACTATCAGCCCTAGATGATGAGTATTATGCTCTTGATGAAAATTTAGAACAGCTACTGGTTGATTATTTAAGTAATTATTAATTTATAAGGTACTCCTAATGGGATGCCTTATTTTTTTCTAAAGAATACTATCAAAATTTTATTAACTAAAAGGGAACTGCATCCTTAGCAGGAATACTTATGAATAAAATAATGTATGTTTTTATCTTATTATTTTCAATTTCAGCTTTTTCACAAGATTACAAATTCGGTTTTTCGAGCCGCTATCCCGTTACTGTCGACAGCAAAGGAGATTATGTGAGAGGTAAAGAGGAGAAAGTGGAAGGTCTGTTTTTCTTTGGCTTAACTACGGTTGATTTTGAATTCAAAGGAAGTCCAGCAGAGGTCTTTAATATTTTCAAAACAGCTTATGATGATAAACACACTGACCTGTATGACTTGGCCAGTATTTATTCATTTCAAAACCCAAAAGGCAATTTCGACATCATACTGTACCAATTTCTTGATCGTAGAATACAGGTATTCTCGTCCTTTGAAGGCAAAAAATATCTTTACATTATTGATAAGGCTATTGCAGAAGACGGTACTGTGTATGCTGTGAAGACATAGTAATGAATATTAAAAGATTGAAATAATGCTAAAATGGGGGCTATTCGATATGATTAGCCCCTATTTTTATTAAAAAGATGATGGAAGATTTAACCGAAATCACTGCAAATTCAGTTACAGAAAACAACTTCCATATTCTGTCTTTATATCAAGGATGATAGTTTTTCAACATAAAGGAAATTGACGAGTTTGAGGATAATTATAGCTGGCTATAATCCAGTTTACCGTCAAAATAGACAATTTCGATATCGCTAGCTTTTACATCAACAAATTGAGAACCATCTTGATCGTCCCTATATGCATCACGGTTAATTGTCTTGTGGAAAGTCGATACGGCAATCTGTCCCCAGGGATAATCATAAAAAGTTCTGATGTTTTGCGGATCAAGCGAGCACTTCAATATCAAAGGTTCCCCTATACTTTTTATTTTAGCTGAAATCCCATCCAAGTCTTGAATAGGCATATACACCTGTTCGCCACCATAATTAGACAAAAGTGGCTCGGCCCCAAAATTTTTAAGTGCGTATGTAGTGAAATTAAAATAGAGACGACTATCTCTGGTTTTTTCACCACGCTCACCAAAATTTTTTTCCCACTGATTTTGGATAAGTTTTAATTCTTGTTCAGTAAACAGCTTGGAATGTTGTTTCATGAAACCTGCTCTAATTTCCTTTCCAGTTCTACAAGTCAGTCCATTTGCCACAATTTCATTAGCTATCGCCCTAGTATAGTGAAAGCCAATAATCCTATTATTAAGGCAGTAATCGTCTATTTCTTCTATAAGATAAGATACTTTACTATTACTCTTAAGCGAGTCCATAAATTCATTATGGATAAAAACTTCCTTAAGAGCTTCAAGTCTTTTTATATACTTAAACGGTAACCCAGCAAGATTATTCAGATTGATTGTGTTTTTCATAATAGGTTTTTAATTGGCTTTATTATTTCTCTTTAACTCAATAATCTGATTCCTCAACTGCCCAAACATTTCCCTAATGGTCTGTGGGCTTAGGTCATCAGGTTCAAACTCATGGGTAGAAATACTTGCGGCATAGGCCCAAACTTCAATAATGCTTTCCGCATTAATTTCATGGCGTTGAACTGAACGATATCGCTGGTGTTCAAAGTGACCTTGAAAACCGTCTTCTGTACGCTACCAACTTTATAAAATTGGCTTTCCATTAGCAGCTTCTCTTTATCATTTCCGCTATTCTGGAAATAGAAAGAGTAAAACTTATCATTGACAGCCGCAGTATTAGGTATAAACCTCATCAGTGGATAACCCATTAGCTGGAGCGAATCGCGGGCATCGATGAACGAGCGGGCGTTAATGTTATATGGAGTGTTCGGCATCCTGGCGATACGCAGTACATCCGACATGGTTAGCTGTGCTTTTGCTTGCATAGCTAATACCAAAAACATGAATACAAGTAGCTTTTTCATACTGTAAGTAATTAATAATTAGACGTGTAAAAGTTATAAAAAAGTTTCACCTATTACAAGAAACCTATAAGAAATAACTTCATTACCTACGCTACTAATAAAGTAATAATCTCGACAGCAATTAGACCACAAATACCTACCAAAAAGGTACAGACGTATTTCAAGACTTAAATTGATGCCGAGAGTAATTTCTTCGATAATGCCAACTTGTTGTAGATGTTACATCTTTTGCTTTAAAGACTATTTTATTTTTCCCAAGAACATCCATAAGTCTTCATTCCATATGAATGCATTGGATTTATTGTTCCACAATCAAAGCATCTTACAGGTCTTGGCTTATTAATTACATATTTGTTTCCTAGAAAAGTCTGAATAATCATTGACTTATCGTGTTTTGCATCTACTAGAGCCGTTAATATGAAATCTTTCATTGTTAACATATGACCACACGGGCAAGTAGATCTTTGAAGATAGAGTTCTTCATTTTTTAAAATTCCTGATTTTAAATCCAAAATTCTTTCAATTGTTTCCAAATCTTGAATACTGGACTTTGTGAATTTTTCTGGGTTTTTCAAATCGACATCTTTGATTGATTTTTCACGAAACTCGCTTTCGGTCAATGAAAAAACATTGTCATAACTGTAATGTGGGTTCATAGATTTAAGTTTTAAACTGTTTATTAAATATTTCTATATCTATTAGTTTTATTTCTCTTACTCGTGAAAATAATAGCCAACGGTTTGGCATTAATGGAGTCTAGAATTTAAAATTACCTAATGTATTAAACATAAAAAATAGCTACATATAGGTATTTTTTATGTTTAAATCCAACCCTCATTGATGGATTTGGCTAGCGATGCTTAAATGTTTTTACATATCGTTTTTAAGTACCCGTAGCTCTCCTCTAAGCTCAAAAGCTATTTCAAATTGAACTTATACTGACACCATAAGCCCAATCAGTGTTTTCCAATCGAAACGGATAAAAAGGCAGCCAAGGTATGGCGGTCATCCCCTCTCTTCCCAGCCAAAAGACTACCGCATAAACGGCCTCCCCCCCAAAGGGTCCCCTCCAATTATTCAGTTTCCTTTTGGCTTTTGCTATTGCCCGCCTAGGCTGTCTGCTTTCTTTTTTTCCGTTTTTTCTTTTGGAAAAAACAATTCAAAAAAATTCAACAGGACACGGAGAAAGGGAAGCTAACAGGATTGTAAACTTAAAAATCAGAAATCATGGAAATTATCGGAAGACTGACCGCAGACAGCACGGTCAAAACAATTGGAGACGGCAAGCAGGTAGTGAATTTCAGCATTGCAATGAACGACAGCTACAAGCAGAAGGACGGAGAAAAAAAAGAGGTTACCACTTACGTAGATTGTGCCTTTTGGAGGGATGCCAAGCGGGCGCAATGGCTCAAAAAAGGTGCAATGGTACTGCTAACAGGGCGCATTGGTATAAATACCTACACTAACCGTGAAGGCGACACCGTAACAAGGCTAACCTTTCATGTAAACGACATCAACATTTTGCTATTTGCTAAACAAGCAGAACAGCCAACAGCAGTTAAAACAGATTTAAACTTCATCCCAGATGTTAGCCAACTTCCAACCGAAGACCTACCATTTTAACTTAATCATTAACCTATAAACCATAGAAAACATGGCACATAACTTAAATTTCAATAGCAGAACGGGGAACTACTCATTTTTTAGCGTACAAGAAAAAGCATGGCACAGGCTAGGCAAAATTGTACAGGATTACCCTACAAGTGCAGAAGCACTAAAATTTGCGGGACTTGATTACGAAGTACTAAAAGAACCCAATACGCACATTTTACCGAGCGGTAATAGCGTAGTTTCTAACAACAGTTTTTTCACCTATCGTTCAGACAATGAAGCCATACTAGGCGACAAGGTCGGTAAGGATTACCATATTGTACAGAACCGCGAAGCCTTTAATTTTTTCGATTCCATTGTGGGAAACGGTGAGGGTATTATGTACGAAACTGCGGGCGCGTTGGGCAACGGGGAACGCATTTTTATTACCGCCAAGCTGCCTGGCTACATTCGTGTAGGCAATGGAGACGATGTTACAGAAAAGTACATATTCCTTACCACCTCGCACGATGGTAGCGGAAGTATCACGGCAGCTTTTACACCTATTCGCATCGTGTGCCAAAATACGCTGAACGCCTCATTACGCAACATGAGCAACGTGGTACGCATCAAGCATACATCGGGCGCAACTGACCGCTTTGCAGAAGCACACAAAATTATGGGTTTGGCAAATACCTTGACCGACCAATTGGAAGGCATCTTTAACCATTGGACAAGCGTAAAGGTAACCGACCAAGAAGTAAAGAAACTAATCCAATTGGCACTATGCCCCAACAAGGAAACCTACGACCTATTGAAAAAGGGAGCAGAGGACGAACTTTCGACCATTTTCAAAAACACTGTTGAAAGTGCTTTTGCCTATGCCATGATGAGCGACACGCAACAGATGGAAACCACTAAGGGAACTCTGTTTGGGGCATATAATGCCGTTACAGGCTACTATCAGAATGTACGCTCATATAAGGATGATGAAGCCAAACTGCAATCTATCGTATTGGGCGGAACGGCTCAATCGAATGGGCAAAAGGCTTTTGAACTGTGTACCTCCTATGAGAAAAACGGCGCAGGGATTTTCACGCTCAATTAGATAACAATAGGCTACCACCTTTTAAGGCGGTGGTAGCCTACTTTAAAAACATTCTATATGAAATCGGAAATAGAAAACAACGCAAAAAAATATGGCTAGGGAGAAAAGTCTTGAAAAGCAAAACGAAGCCATCTTTATTATCTACTGCAATAGGACACGGTACTACTATGTAACTGCCGATAGTTTGATACGCAATTGGGAACGGCTGATAGGCTACTATGAAAATGGTGTTTACAATGAAGAAAAAGCAAGTTAATAACATAAAATCAACAATTATGGAATGGTGTGAAATGAGGGTGGTTTTTTACGGAGATAAGGAAACCCGTATCAGATTGGCTGAAGCCTTCAAAGGCTTGGAGCAAAGTGAACTTGTACAATCTCCCCCATTCATCATGGGATGGAGATATAACTACCGTAACCTACTATGGTCAGATAGTGAAGAAGTACTCTATTATGAGTATAAGGACAAACCAAACCTTGAGGAGCTTGTAGCACTTGCGGACTTTCACAGATGCTCATTTGAATGTACCTATAAACTACCAACAAGCAAAGTGTTTTGTAGGGTACACTACAGAGACGGCATCCTTAGCAGCCCCGCAGAAATTAAACCCGCAGAAGATAGCAGGGAAATAACGGTAATAGACCTTGAAGGAAAGGAAAAGAGAATAACGGACTTGGAGCAGGCTATTGCCCTAACTGCCGAGTTTATGGACTACGAGCATGAAGACAAAAGTTTTGGTGCATTCGATGAAAAGATGCGCAGGTATTGGACAGACCTGCACAGTAAGCTAACCGCTATCAAGAACAGCAGTAATAATCAAAATGACATTGAACATGAAAAACCTTAATAAAATATCAACGATAATCTTTTGCCGACTGCTGGACAACATGGGTGACCATGAAATCCTCAGCATTGAAAATGAACCGCACCTGACCCTAACACTTGAAGAGGTGCAGAGCGGGTTTTACCTATCAAAGATTCCAGACGGTATTCTGGCAACCCTTTACAGCCTAAGGCAAAGCTACATTGACCTTGACGAAAAAGAAGTAGTAGAAACGGAAATGTATTTTGCCGTAAGTGGTTATGGCGGTTCAGGGCAGACAGAAAAAATGCCCCTGCTTGTCGTGCCATATTGCTACCAATCCGCCCAGTTGAACAGAAAGGAAACAAGTATGTGGCTATCCCAAAACAGAAGACCATCTATAGTGCCAAACAAACAGGAAGAACATGTAAAAATAGCCGAGGAATGGTTTGAAAACATATTTGCAGAGGGCTTTTTGGATGCCCTTATCTAACATAATGATTAACCGACTGCCAACCAAATGGCAGACTAAAAACAGAAAAAGATGGAAACGAATTTTTTTAGGTACATCAAGAACATGAAAATCGAGGGCGATTTGCACATCATCATCGCAAACGGAGAAAATGATACGCTCGTGGTTTCGACAATGGTAAACAACGAGAAATGTACCGACACGGCAAAAAATAGGCTAGCACCCCTTAATCTGAGGGGGACTGCACAGCAGATGGACATCGGCTATCTTGAAACGATAAGCCAGCCGATGAAAGAAGTTTCGGGACTGCTCTCCAATATGGAAGCCTTCACCAAACAGAAAGCCGAAACGCAGAAGAAATCGGCAATGGCAACTGAAAATGCCGACAGGGATAAAAAAGCCGTCGATGCAAAAGAACAGAAGTTTCTAGAGGGAATGAAAAAAGCTGACGAACTCGAAAAAGCGGGAAAGTTTAGGGAGGCTTGGATGAGCGTTCCCGACCCCGCAAATTATCCCGATAAGGTAGAGATGCTTCGCAACCGAAGGGAACAGCTATCGGCAAAATTTGCGCCCGACCTTTTTGCAGATACGCCGAAGGCTGAAATACAAACTGAACCGACAGACAACCTCTACCCCGAACACCAGATTGAGGTGGTAGGTGAAATCGAGGAATCGGGAGAAGAAAACGAACAATAACCAAAAAACTATAAGCCATGTTAATAGCCACAGAACTGCAACGGGTCTTCTCGTTCAAGAACAACGGACAGCAGATGACCCTCACCGACCCCGAACCTAGATGGACGGTGGAAAAGGTGCTGAACTTTTATGCAAATACCTATCCGATATTGGCTACCGCCAAAATATCCGCACCCAAATTCAAGAACGATACCATCGAGTACTGTTTTGAAAGCGTCATCGGAACTAAGGGATAACCAAAATCAAAAGCCATGAATTATGCCACAGCAACCTATCAGATTGGGACGGGTAACATTGCCCAAATCGCCCAAACAGAAACAACTGTACCAACAGTTGGAGGAGTTCACAAAATGGATGCGACGTCCAAAGGATGCATCCGAAATCAGAAGGGACAGGCGAAGGCCACTCCCACCGTCAATGTTGCCAATGGTTTTCTGAAGACACGTTTCCTTCCAAGATTGGAAAAGGAAGAAACGGTACAGGCTACCACAAGAACCACCAAGTTGGAGAGGGATTTTTATAAATCCCTTTCACAGCTATCACAGCACTACGGTATTATACCGATGGACACGAGCAAATTTGCATACCCCGACAATATCAGGCTTTCGCTATGGGACACTAAGAGACAGCTAAGGGAAAAAGTGCCCTGCTTTGAGGACCTTAAAATTGTGGACGGCACAAAAAAACAGTACCTGCAAGCCGAGGAACGCTGTAACATTGCCCATACGCTCTACTACATTCCCATCGTTCCAATCTACCTTATGCTAAGGAAAAAACAGGCTAAAAATGTCGCGAAGCTATTGCTGTCCGTTTGCGGTTACCTATACAGGATTGTAGGGATTCCCCACTATGGGAACGAATACAGCTATCTTTCGTGGCAATATGAAATGATTGCCGAATGGGTGGCATACGATGAAGATTCGGAAAGCACCGAAGGCTACGTTAAGGAACTTGACCGTGCCTCGTGGGTAGGCGATGCGATGCAGAAGAAAATCGGAAATATCAAGAACCTAGAGTATTTCGAAAAACGTATCGGCAGTTTCCAGTGCAAGACCCAAAGCGACAGGGACTATTTTAGGGTAGCTACGGAAGCCTACGCCCTGTTTAAGCAATATCCCGATACGAACTGCTACCGCTATGCAACCCCTTGTGACGTTTACGAAGAAGATGATGATTATGACGTGGTTACAATGGGCAATGTTATTTCATTCTGTGCCGAAATCCGTGGGGTAATCTTCGATAGCCTGATTTCAAGCGTCAATAACGAATTGGGCGAGTATGGTGATGCCGAAGAGCCTGCAATCACCAAACGGTTTGACGGTAGTGCCGTAGAGAACCGAAACCTAGATTTTGAAAATCGGTTGTTTACGCTGTTGGACGACCTTGTATATCTGCTCAACCAATCCTAAAACATACGTCATGGAAAATACAAACCACATATACCACCCCACTTCCGCCCTAGTGTTCTTCCGCTCGACGGAAAACAAAAGCGACGGCTATGTCGAATATTATGACATGGACGGGAACGGCAACCCCATCAATGCCCATCCCCTCACTTTGGGCGAAGCCGAAAAACTGCGCAAGTCGCTTACTTTGAAGGACGAAAAAGAACCTGTCCTTAAACCTGATGGTATGCTAGCATCAAATGTGCTGTTTTTAGATGCCGTCAATGCTAGGGCGATATGGCATACCAAAGCGATGCAGAGGGAAATGTACTTTACCGAAAAGCTCGAACTGCCAAATGGTATCGCCAACGTACCACCCATGCTATGGGTCGCATCACGTACTAGCCTGTATGTTTTCGCCCTGCAAAGCAACCGTAGACCGACCCGAAAAACAAAACTCTATGATGCGCCTTTTTTCAATGTGTACAGGGACGGCAATGTCTGCTTGGGTACGGTTGACATACAGATAGGACGTACCGCATCACTGGAAGAATTTACAAGGTCATGGGAGAGCTACTTCTTTAACAGCTATTTCAGCCATCTGATGGGCGGTCATAATCCAATCAAGGGCAATTGCGTAAGCCTTTGGAAAAAACTTGTCCGAAGCGGGAAGCCTTTTCCGATGGAAATATTGAAACAGAGTACCATTAACCTTAAACACCTACTGAAATGAGAACCGTAAAAACAAATATCCACTTTGCAGATAGTGGCCTTCACAATGCCACCAACCCTATTTCCATTAACCTCATAGGTGCGGGCGGAACGGGATCAAAAGTTTTGACCGCCCTGATGGAAATGAACGAGAGCCTGACGGCTTTGGGGCATCCTGGACTTCACGTACGCCTATGGGACGATGATGAAGTTTCACAGGCCAACATCGGCAGACAGCGCTTTGCAGAAAGCGAGATTGGCCTGAAAAAGGCGGTAACACTTATCAATCGGGCAAACCGCTGGTCGGGAACGTTCTGGAAGGCTGAAACCCAAAGGTTTGAAAGCAACACTTACGGCAGTCTGCCCAATAATGCAATGGCGAACATTTTCATTTCCTGCGTAGACAGTGTAAGCTCACGCTTTGGGATTGCCGAAATACTGCATAGATTGGGCAAGGGCAAGGAAATACAGGAGCAACCGCTGTATTGGATGGATTTCGGCAACGGGCGAAATTCGGGACAGGTCATCCTATCGACCATAGGAGACATCGAACAGCCAAGCTCCGAGAAGTACAACTGTTTCCCCAACCTTCCATTTGTGACCGATGAGTTCGGTGAAATGCTAAAGCAATCGGAGGAAACGGACGACACGCCAAGCTGTTCGCTTGCCGAGGCACTGGCCAAGCAGGATTTATACATCAACGGCTCGCTTGCGCAGATGGGCAGTTCCCTGCTTTGGAACCTGTTCCGAGAGGGAACGACACGATATAGGGGCTTCTTTTTCAACCTTAAGAAGTTTAGGCTTCAGCCAATACCAATTAGCTGAAATTTGCATCAGAGCTAAAAAAGCCGCCGATTTTCTGCTCGAAAATCGGCGTTTCTATTTTGGAACCCTTTTAACCATGCTCTTAACTTTGTAAGCAATATTATCAGATTTAAGATATGGTAAGCAAAAACTAGCTGACTATCCCCTATCTTTTTTGCTATATTCGCCCCCATGTCTATTGAAGAATTAGAAGAATGGTTCAGCAAAGCGCCAGCACCAGAGATGCCTTTATACCTTGATGCAGCAACCAAGGTCAATGACTACGATTTTTTCGTCACCTCGCACTTTGAGGGCATTAGGGCAGCAAAGAATGATTTTACAAGAGCACCGCTTTTAGCTAGGCTCATGAAGATGAAACTGTTGATCGAGTCTAACCTGTAATATAAATCGATCCGTAGATATGCAACAAAACTCATCTTGAAGTCCCCTTGTTGAGGTGTTTACTTATCTAGTACCTAATCAGGTAAGCACTCATGTACAGCTTCAAATTATTTTCATTTTGCTATTGACGTTTTGTTTGGTGATCGGTATTTTAAGGGCTTACCAAGTACCATACTAAACACGCTTTTATGATTAAATTTACGCCCTTCTGCCTTAAAGGACGCAAGCGCTTCTTGGCATTTCTGTCATTGTTCATCCTTATTGGACAAATCAGTTTGTATTAACCCTCTTGGACCAATTTCACTTTTGATTACGATCTAATTTTTGTTAATTATTACGCTATCATTGGTAGGTTCCGCATACGGTATAAACCGCACCTTATTGGTCCTGTACCTTATTTCTAGTTGTCCAGTTTCCCCGTTTTAATCCAATTTTCTTTTCTTCTCTTCTCCTTATATAATTCTTCATTATCCATACCATACTTCAGGTCGAAGTATTTTCTTCTTTCAAACCCTGCTTCTTTTGCGAAGAAAAAATTGGGAAATGTGGAATAAAGCAAATTAAACTCTGCAACTAACGCTTTATAGGTTTCAACATACTCATTTAACTGATCAGCATTACTCTGAAGGAGTTCGAGCTTTTCCTTTGCACCAATCTTATCCGCATAGCAGGGTGCCACCTTAAGGTATTGCTTATTTGTGTTATAGTCAAGTGTCCACAACGAATCTACTTTTCGCGCATTTCTTTCCTTTAGATTTTTACTAGTAACTATACGCAAGGAATCAGTATTGCATGCTGCTCCATCCTCTTGCGACAGCCTATCTATAATTTTCAACCGTTCGCTGCTCCTTTGAAAGATAGATTTCCAGACCACCTCAATTCTGCTGTTCTTTTCTTCAAGTTGCTTAACGGCGTTGCTCTTAATTAAATAAAATCCGCCAAAGCAAATTATTCCCAATACGGCCAATACCGCTAACAAAATGTAAATCGTTTTTTTCATATTCTCTTTGCTACCACGAAGTCCATGAGCCACCGCCGCCCATATTGAAAGGCCGTGCATTAGGCTCTATTTTATTATAATAGACATCAGTAGATAGGTTTTTTATCCTATATTCCAAATATACATTTTTACCCTGTAAAACCGTTACATCAGCCGCCAGGCCTGCAATAATCTTGTAGCGTACCGTATTACTTAGTTTGTTTTTTCCCAAGGACTGGTTAAACTCCCTGAATACGTCCATCATCACGGAAAAATCTTCACTGACCTGTTGAGCCGTTTTACTTGCATAGGTTTCCACATACTTTTCCCTTGCCTTGGTTATGATATCTCCAAATTCGGTCCCCTCGGCCAGGACTTCCATCATTATGGTTTCAGCTACGATACGGTCACTATTGATCTTATGTTGTTTAGCCAGTCTTTGCGCTTTTTCTATCTTATCGGTTATGACATGGGCAACATGGTTCAACCCACTGCTGATCGCACCATTCCTGAAACCATCCCAGAATCTACCTCCACTAATCTCCGCGCTTACGCCACCCATCAACGAACCGCTTGCGACTGTGCCTGTAGCTTCCCAGAAATCGTTGGCACCATTGAGCAATGAACCCATTCCACTTGAGGCTAAGGAACCCAACGCTCCAGATGCAAACCCTGATAGGAAGTCCCCACCATTTGCTGCAGAACTGAAACTGCCTAGTGCACCGTGAGCAACGGTTTGATAAGCTAGCTTCGCAAATCCACTAAGTCCACCTGCTACCTGTCCTATGCCAAATGATGCCAGACCGGTGAGCCCGCCGATCACTCCGGCTTTCAGTGCCCCCTGAAAAAAAGGCCTATTATTAACCGCATTATCTATCCCATTGGCAAGGATTCCTATGCCCGCTCCGATCAACACGGGAACAAACCATAAAATTTCTCCACTTGGGTCGGTGTACATAAATGGGTTGTTCATCGCGTACCCATATCTGTTAAAGTTCTGCGTACTGGTTGGATCCTGTACAAAGTTATCTGGCGAAATAAACCTGTGCAGCTTAGGATCGTATAGGCGGCCATTCATATTGATCAGCCCCACTCCCAAAAGATGCTCGTGCCCCGTGTAGCCCCTGTCGATTATTCGGAAAGCCGCGAGCGGATTGCCTGCCCCATCCTCTAGTTTTACTAAATTGCCCCATGCATCGAATTGTCTTTTTTCAACCAGGTTTCCATCGACATCGGAGATCAGCAGGATACTGCCCAGATGATCGCGATGTAAATAGTAAAGGTCATTTGTTGTCCCATTCGCATTGTGGACTTCCTTATAGATAGCGGGTGCACTATAAGCGTCACCCGACAGATAGAAAACGAAGCTTGTTTTGCCTGCATTGAGGTCCCGTGTAATTTCCATCCCTCCATCTTCACTGTAGTGGCGAATCAATGGACGGTTAGCTATATCGGCATCATCACTGCCATAGAACATGTGGCTCCGCTGAAGTGAAGCATTATAAAGGAAATCAATCTGCTCCTGGTCATACTCATAAATTCTGACAGGTTTTTTGAAGGCATTATAGGAAATCTGCTGCTGTGACCTGTCCTGATACCAATTATCCGCCGAAGCGGTCAGACTAGTTAATTCGATCTGCTGGTAGCTGTCCCCGTTGTAGCCATAATTGCCCAACTGGCTGTTGACGATAATACGACCGCGTGCGTCATAGCTTTGGCTATTGTTGCCATTATTGTCGTTGAAGGCGGTCAGCCTGTTAAGGTTATCATAGGTAAAGCTTTCAGCCCATCCGAAGGCACTGTTGCTTCTACTATTCAGGTTTCCTCGCACCGGATCAAAACTGTAGCCAAGGTTCATTAATATGCCTGGATTATTGCCTATCCGTTCAGTAGCCGTACTCTGAGGCAGGTTAAAGCTGTCATAATTATAAGTGGTCTTGAGATTAGAACCTTGGAGAGCTGTCTCCACCTGTCCGTTTGATTTTAACGAATTGATTTTCCATATAATCTTACCGGTACTCAAGTCTGTTACCTGCAGCCTTGCACCATTCTGATAGGTATAACCGATTGTTCTGGTGGCGATAACGTTGTTGGCCTTATCCTTGGCATTATAGGTCTCGGTATTAGGCCGACCATAAAAATCATAGGTGTAGCCTTTGGAGAACCGGGCATGGAGATTGTCCTCAACGGTTTCTATCAGGCGGTTAAATTCGTCATAAGTATACGCATAGGTGGCATTGTTGCCATCGTTATTGGTAAATGTGAGGCCTTCAAGCAATTTGGTCGTACTGTTGTAGCTGTACGAATAGTTTATGTTGGTAGCATCGCCACTCAAGCTTTTTGCGGTAAGTTTTCCACTGCTATCAAAGGTGAATGACGTCGTACCTTTGGGCGTTGTTTGCTGAACTATTTCGTCAAATCCATTGTAGGAATAGGTATACACGCCCGCACTAGGGTCCACCAACTTAGTCTTACGGCCCCAGCCGTCATATTCAAGGCTTTGTATCGAACCGCCGTAATCAGTCGATTTTAGTCCTCCATGTGCATAATACTTGTAATCGACCGTACCACCCGGGTCCTGAACCTGTATTGTCTGGCCCAGGGCGTTCTTGGTCGTGGTAACGGTCTTGGTTCCATCGTTTATCGAACTGCTTAAGCCACTATAACTGTACTGGACTGTTTTTCCTGTGTAGGCCGTAACCTTTTTGGCCCTTCCATATTGGTCGAATTCAGTGGTATTCCATTGGCTATAGCTTCCAGGGACGCCCGGCTGGCTGATTCGGTATGCACGTCCATAGACATCGTATTCGGTAGCAACTCCCACAATACCACCAGTTAGCGTCTTGTTCGTTATTTGAGTAATCTGGCCCAAGGGGTTGGAGTAGGTCTTCTTCTCCTGGCCTTGGCCATCACTCTCAGTGGAAATGAAGCCATCGCTATTGGTTCCATACGTAGTATATTTCTTGTTTCCGAGATAATCCTCCTCTTCAATAATCCTGTCCCAGCCATCGTAAGCGAACGAGATCATCCGTCCCAGGTGATTGGTGCTCGAAAGGATGGTCCCAAAAGAACTGTCATAGCTCGCCGTCGAAGTTCGTCCCTCAACGTCCGTCTGGCTGATCGGGAACCTGCCAGTGTTATCGTATATAGCACTTGAGGTCCGCGTACCACTCGTCGGGGTGGCAACACTTTTTTGCGTTAGGTTACCAAAGGCGTCATACGTATTGGTCTCGGTTACCCAGGGCGTACCATGGCCCCTCCTCTTGATCTGTGTGGGCAGATAGCCCGTATAAGTGTATTCTTCTTCGGTACTGTGCGAGTCACCATCAGCGGTCATCGTAACTTTTCTGGTCAATGGCCGCCCGATGTAATAGCCGGATGGATTATTATCATAGCTCACCTCTTCAGTTTTGGTACCGGTACTTCCAAAACTATTGGTAACCTTCGTGACGTTATAGTAGGTATCATATTCGTTCGTCAGCACATTACTGGTTCCGTTAAGTAAATCCCTTCTGTTGATAACAGTTGGCACGTTGACAAATACCTTATTTGACATTAGGTTTGTATGGTAGGTATAATCGGCGCGCGTCAGGTAATCCGTAATCGTGGGGGAGGGATTTCCAATGGCGATTGGACCTACTGATGGAAGTTTTGAGGTAAAGGTCTTCACTACTGTTCCCCGCAATTGTGGATCGGACAGGACAATTTCAAAAATCCTGTTCTGGTCATAGTCATCGACATGCCAATTGCTCCGGACCAACTTCCCAAAACCGAGGAATCCCAGACCATAAAGGTTTGACACACCAAGGGAATAGCCAAAGACTTTTTGGACTTGCGCATTATTGTAACTTCTGGTGATCTTATCCACTACACTAAGTCCAAAGAGGCTATGCAGGTCGAGATTGGGGTAGCTCTGGTCATAGCTCGAGGTATAGGAGAGCCCCTCATCAATGCCGTCATTACTTTCAACCAGGGTCTTGTAAGTGATGTTGTGGACGACACCATCCTGACTGATAGATGCCAGCTGCGCCTCGGATTTGAAGTCCTTTTCATACTTTAGCAACCTGATTGCGTTCATACTTATCAAGCCAAATTCCATGTTCGAATTCTGTTTACCCAGGTTCAGGAAGATGGGAATGGGATTATGGGTCCCCGACGATATACCAACCGACCCGCCGTTTTCAAAATGCTGCCCCATTGCAGGGCTAGTCCCCATATTGTGGTGCACCGTGATTGTTGATGTACCGCCAGTATTCTGAGTATAATTATAGACTTCTATGATATCCGTTTTGCCATCATTGTTGACATCCGTTGGAATGAGCTGGCCGTGCCTGAAATACGCTCCAATCCCCTTCGGTTCCACATTTGTGAAGGGATAGACTTGGGTCTGCACGTCAAAGCCCCTACCAGTGGAGATAAATACTGCAAATGAGCTGTTATAACCTGTGCTAAAAATAATATCCGTTTTGCCATCTCCATTATAGTCACCCAAAAGAGCCTGTTCGCTATTCTTGATAAAGCCATTAGTCGTCTGCCAGAGGAGTTCTAATGCAGTATTGCTCGCGTTGAGCCCATATACCAGCATCTCCCCATGTTTAACGTGCAGGATATCGGTCTTGCCATCGCCATTGAAATCAAAGCTATAAATCCTTTCCCCTGGATATAGTGCTTTTGTCAATTGCCCCATGTCAGTTACAAAGTTGGACGTGATGCGCCTGTCCATATTGATGAAATGTGCGGAAGACGCAATCTCACCATACTCATTGATACATTCATACTGGCTAAGTTGGTCATCATAAGGATCTCTCACGTACTCCCAGCGTTGGTGGGTTATCACCTCGGGATTGTTGATAGCGATGATATCCAAGAGACCGTCTCCATTGAAATCCCCAGAATAAAAATTCATGACAAGTGAGCTTCCAGGCCAGGTCTGTTGGTCACATTCGGAAAAATAGGCCGGGCCTTTCGGTACATTTTCCCAGGTCCTACTGTATTGGAACAAAATGGGCTCTTCAGCCGTATAATGATAATTGTCAAACTTGAAGGTATCCCAAACGGGACCAAATCTGACCAGCGTGATACCTTGCCTGGGCAGTATTTTATTGTCGGCGGTCAAAATATTGCCCGTAAAGATGTCTTTAAAGTACCCAGTATTTATATTCTTTCCAGCGGTCAGCTGCAAACTAGCGTTTTTTTCAATGTCCGTAAAGAAGGTAAGGCTTGATGGCCCGTACCTGTCCTTAAGGATGAAATCCATCTTTCCGTCGCCATCATAATCTGCAGTAATGACCTCGGAGTTATCTCCTGAAATACCTGTCCAGGAAAGGTTGCCCACGGTAGATCCCGTGACCAGATTACCTGTATTGTTATAAGTAAATTCCAACAGGCTACGTCTCTCAGTGCCTGTTACGTTATATTCGACAATCCTTGTCAGTCTCTTGTAGTTCAGAGGAGCCACATTCTCCAGGACCAGGCCATATTTTCTGTAGGTAACACCATTTGCGGTAACCAATATATTGTCCAATAGGCTCTTCCTGTATAGGCGGTCGCCACCGGTAAATCCCATTTCAGCTCTATTGGTCTCCTCGTAGTTGAAAGTGACCTTGTTTAGTGTCTGGCTGCTGCCGAGATTTCCGTAGGCGATCTCGGTCACAATAAGGGTATTGCCCGAGACCGAATAGGTGTAGTTGATCCTGGCCCCTAATGCATTTTCCACGTAGGTTAGCGCATAGCTAGTACTTGTTCTTGAAGCGCTTGTCCCACCATACACAGCCTTTGAGCCATCGGGATTAAATACCTCAAAGTAGGCAGGTCCATGGCCTGCGCCAAAGGGAGAAACGCCCCTTGAAACGATCTTGATATTGGAATAATTTTCAGTATGATATTCGGCACCATCACCACCATAGTTCCCGCTCTTCAAAATCAGTCGCTGTCCATCCAGCGCAAAGCGGTCGTTGGCGTTGAAATTTACGGCGGTAATCTTGTCATCATGGAAAGTGTTGGAAGCGATCCGGGTTATGGCCGAAAGGCCAGTGATGTTCCAACCAAGCCCAACGACACCGTTTCCTGACTGGCTGCTATAGGATAGGGCAATTTTTGGGACCATGTTCCCAAGCCCTGGCGGGAGACTGATGGGTACGTTATAAATGGCCGCACCAGTTGGCGACACGTCCAGTTGCCCGAAAGTTGCACCTGCAGAGCTCTCGGGGGCTACAAGCAATCCATTTTGAACGCCACTAGTTGTACTGCTGAGGGAAACCGTGCTATCGCTTGCCTTCTTTGACGCAAGCGAGCCATTGACGGTAACCATCTCAAGTGGTTTGGTCTCCTTTGTGAAAGTCACCTTCGCTCCCTCGACCTTAATTACTTGCTTATTGATCAAAATCCCCGGAATGGTATCCTGCTGCTTGCTTTTAGTTGTTTTTATTTGGGCTGATGCAGCATAGGGCATTGCCATTACCGAAATAATGGTCAAAAGACAGAGACGTTTCATGGGATTTTATTTTTTGATGATCTTAATGGTTTCTTTGCGTCTATCGGAGAAAGTAATATCCAGTATGTAGGTACCCACAGGCAGATGCTGGAACTGCATCGAAGTACTCTTCTGTGATAGTGAAGGATTCACTTCATGTACACGGTTGCCCTGAATGTTATAGACTTTTACATTTTTTACGGTGATACCTTCCTCTGTTTCCCAATCGAGATGGAGCGTTTCCATTAAGGGATTGGGGCTTGCAATGATCTTTCTTCTGGCGATTTTTGTGGTATCGCCATCTTTTGACGTTTCCAGTTTGATCTCGGTCACTTCTGGCTTGGTCGCGGCCGTAGGCCTGCAATTGACACATATATAGGCTCGTGTCTGCTGGTTTCCAGCCTGGTCGTAACTAAAGGTGACTTTTTGGGCATGCGCAGCATAGCTAAATAGGCTAAAAAGTGCGAATAGCGCGAGAGTTTGTTTCATAGAGGGCTTAATAAGCGGCGAGAATAAAAAAATTCCTCTTAACAAACCCAGACTGAAACACGATTGTTACATTGATGTATAGCTGAGGACTATCATTATTGGAGTTGATACCTTTTTGCCACACAAAACTAAGAAGAATATTGTCTTAGCTATTTATGGCAAAAAAGGTATCATAAAAAAGCTGATAGATTGCGCTATCAGCTTTTTAATAAAATTATATAAACATAAAGTTTACCAGATTTGCCAGTATAGATTTGCTTATTTCACCCCTGTTATCCCAAGCGATGACATATTTTTTACATGAAATCAATCTACTGCTTCATTCTCTTTAAAAAGCTTTCTCTAAAACTTGCGCCAAGCGGGATAACATGATCGTTAAAATGGATGTTGTTTGCTTCTATATGCCTAATTTTTTCCCTGTTTATTATAAATGACCTGTGTACACGGATAAACTGGCCTACAGGAAGTAGTTTTTCAACTTCAGACAAGGGAAGCTTTGGTTTAAGTATCCTGGATTCCGCAAAAATATGGGTATAGTTCCCCTTCGCCTCTGCAAAAATGATTTCCTCCGGCTTCACCTGATAGGTTATGCCTTCTGCTTTCACCAAAATGTATCCACTGGTGTTGATCATTTCGGGCTTTACTGGAGTAAGGTTCACTTTTGCTTTATCGACCGCTTGGATAAACCGGTCTAACGAAAATGGCTTAATAAGGTAATCGCATGCCGCCAGGTCGAAGGCCGTTACAGCAAACTTCCTGTATGCAGTGGTAAAAATTACCTGCGGTAAGTTCTTAATGGTCTTTAAAAAACTGACCCCATCCAGTAAAGGCATATTGATATCCAGGAAAATGAGGTCAATTTTTTGGTGCATTAAGTATTCACGTGCTTCAAAAGCATCTTCACAAACCCCAACAACTTCCAGATTAGTTAGATAGCTGCAATAATCAATAAGCAAATTCCTCGCAATGGGCTCGTCATCCACAATTAGACATTTAATGCGCTGCATGTACCGGTATTTTTAATTTCACAACATAACGACTATCCTTTGCGCCATGGTTTAGCTCGTAAGCATCGTTATATAGCAAATCTAGTCTTTTTATCGTTGTGACTAGCCCCATACCTGAAGACCTGCTATCGAAAACCTCGGACTGGCCTCCCGATGTATTCTCCAACTCAAAGTGGACAAAATCTAAGTCTGTCCATAATCTTAAAGTAATTTTGATTGGGCCTATTATCGCATTTTTGGCATGCTTAAAAGCATTTTCCACAAATACGATCAATACCATAGGTGCAATATTGATATTTGGATCATAGCCTCCTATATCTACATCCAGCACCAGTCTATTGCCTATCCTTATCCTTTCCAGTGAAATAAAATTCTGGATACAATCGACCTCCTCCTTCAATCTGACAAAAGGCTCGTCTGAACTGTACAACGTATAACTAAGCAGCTCAGAAAGTTTGAGCAGTAATTCAGGTACCTTTGTATGGTCCTCACGCGACAGACCGTAGAGGTTATTTAAGGTATTGAACAAAAAATGGGGACTAAGTTTACTGGTCAACAGATTCAGCTCGGTCTCCGCTTGGTACTGTAGAATCCTGCTCTCTTTAATCTGCTGCCGTGTCAGCATCCTGACGATCGCAATGATCGCACCGGCAAATACATGAAGCATCACCAACAAGGTGGTGATGACCACCAGGGCCGATACATCTGACCCATCTTTATATCCAAGTAAATAGGCCATTCCAAATACACCTACCAGAGAAAAAAAACACGTTAAAAAACAAAAAATCAGGACCAAGAACAACCAACTCTTTTTTACAGGAAACTGCTTGCCAAGCCACCTGCCGGAATAGATACAAGCAATCATGAGCAGGTAGACCAATATAGCTTTTGGTGCGACCTGTTCAGGGGCTGGGCTTTGTAGGGTAACGACCGCAACAATTATAAATAGGCCCAACAGAGACAGGACATGTATCTTTGTTCCCTGTTTAAAGATCATCCTAACAGCATCTTTCCCTATTTCCATAAATCAAATATCTGATATTTAAATCAACTATCAGCTCTATGGGGTTCAATGGCCCTTAAAAAGTGACCAACACAGCAATATGGTGGATTATCCTTCCATCTCTTTTTTTTTCTTGTTCACACCCTTTTAAGGGCTGTCTGTCCCTACTCTTTTATTCGTTAAGCCATTTGTTTGATTTTTGGGCAAAAAACAGCAATGAAAACTTTCTTCCTACTCACGATCTGCCTATTGGCTTGCTTCAGCTCCAACAGCCAAACCCAACCTAGGCCAAGTTCAATAGCCGAGCTCACAGACTCCATTCAAACTATTGTGCGCAAGCGGAACATTCCCGGGCTGATGCTGGGTATCGTTACCAAAGACAGTGTACTGTTCTCGGGAGGCTTTGGCTATGCTGACCTTAAAAACAAACGGGCCGTGACGGGCAATACCCTCTTTCGAATGGGCTCAATTACCAAATCATTCGTCGCCATTGCGATATTGAAGTTGGTGGAGCAAGGCAAGCTGAACCTGGACGACAGGCTAAAGGATCTTGCACCAGAAGTTCCATTTACAAACAGCTGGGAAAACACCCACCCTGTAAGGGTAGTGAACCTACTGGAACACACCACAGGCTTTGATGATTTCAAGTTCAATAAAATGTATACACTGGAACGCAGGGCTTACAGCTCACAAGAAATGATGTTACAACAAAAAGCATCTATGACCTGTCGCTGGAGGCCTTCTGAGCGCTACACCTATAGCAATATAAATTACGCGATACTGGGATACATTATCAGTAAGCTTAGTGGAAAGGAATATGGAGATTACTTAAATGAGCACATCTTGCAGCCTTTGGGCATGCACCACTCAAATTTTAATACATGGAGCAGGCATCCACTTGTAGATACCAGAGAATACTCCAGTGCATCGGGACCGCTAAAACAGGTTCCCTCTGTGACCCTGATGCCCGGGGCCGCTGCTTCCCTGTGGTCTTCGGCAAACGAGATGAATCTTTTCCTGCAGTCCCTGATCAACTCCGACAGCCGTCTACTATCGAAAAGAAGCTTTACGAGATTTGAAACACCAGTCAGCTCTATTGCCGCCAGAGCGGGATTAACGACCGGGTATGCACTGGGGAATGAAGATTTTGGAACTATGAGGGGCCATGATGGTACTCTGGGAACCTGTAAATCAAGCTACAGATACAGCAGAAAATTAGGTTATGGTTTTGTCCTTTCATCAAACGCCAATGGATTAGCAAGTATCGAAAGCCTGATCAGTGCGTACATGGCTGCCAAATATCCTTTCCTGGAAAAACCTGATGCCCCCAAAGCCGTTTCCCTAAATAAAGACAAGCTGAACCAATACATTGGCTATTACCAGAAGCAGGACCCAAGATTTGAGTTATTGGCTTTTACAGATCGGCTGTTACTGCTTAAGGTTGAAATAAAGAACGATACCCTACAGTACAACATTTTGGGACGAACACACCAATTGATACAAACCGCCCCTTTAATTTTTAGGGACAAGTGGGCGCCACAGGCCGAGATCGCTTTTGCGACCAGTGCCGATGGAAAAAAAGTCATGATAGTCAATAAGAAATATACCGAAAAGGTCTCGGCTCCCAAGGCGTTGATCTGGCTTATCGTAATTATTGTGGCACTGATTTTTGCTGTGTCTTCTGTTTTTCCAGGACTGACTGCCATATTGTACACACTGGTTAAAAAACAAAAGTCAAAATCATTGTATCTGTTCATTTTACCCATGTTCAGCGTAGCTTTTTTAAGTTGGGGCATTTATGTGTTTATGCAGGTCTACAACAACAGCTACCGACTTTTTCAACTCGCCGTTCCCTCCATGACAGCGATTTCAATTTTCCTTGGATTTACCTTATTTGGTATTTCTACCTTACTAAATACCTTTCAACTCTTTAAGAACCTCAAGACAATAACTAATCGGTATAAACGAGCTTTCCTAATATTGATTGCATTGTCGTTACTGCTGATCGCAGGCACTTTACTGACCAATGGATGGATAGGTCTTATGATGTGGAACTTATAACGGATTCACGTTTTGGCTACTACTTCGTTCATGGGAAAGATCTTTTAGGTAAATGTAACGATTAGGCACACTAATCAGTAAGCACTGGCTTAGGGATTGTCATTGCAATAAACTCAAAAGGATTACTTTCATCAAAATTTTTGATGATGGAAAAACTGACATTCGATAAAGTACCAGAAACAATACAGATGATACTCCAAAAACTGGAGAATATCGAACAGATATTAACGATAAAAAAAGAAAAGGGAGACAAATTCAACGAGATCATATTGTAGATTATTCAAAAACTGGCCATATCTAACGTCGC